>NZ_JONN01000002.1:0-300000 GCF_000711715.1 Sphingomonas astaxanthinifaciens DSM 22298 | reverse complement strand
GAGCAACCGGCGCGGCGGTATCGACTGGGACCGCCAGCTCGGAATTGCCGCGCGCGGTGCGCTCGCCGAGCATCCCCTGCTGTTCGCGCGCGCCGCGATCGATGCGACAGGCGAGCAGTTTCTGTCCTATCGCGTGCTCGACGACGAATGCCCGGCGACCTGCAACAATCCCAGGAGCGCGCTGCAGGACGCATTCCACGAATTCGAGCCGGGCTTGCGCGACCGCGTCAATGCGACGCGCCAGGTGCGCGGCGAATTGCGGACCTATCCCCTTCTCGCCGTGACGGGTCTGGTCAGCAGCATCGGCCTCCTCGGCCTGTTCGTCCTGCCGGCGCTCGCGTGGCGGCGGCGCGATGCGCTTGCGGGATCCCTGCTGCTCGCGACCCTCGCCGCGCTGCTCGCCAACGCTTTCGTCACCGGCACCCTGTCCGACGTCCACGACCGCTACCAGAGCCGGGTGATCTGGCTCGCCCCGGTGGTGTGCGTGCTGGTGCTGCTGCGCTGGCGCGCGGCTAGAGGACGCGGACCAGCACCAGCGTAAGATTGTCGGGCGCGCCGCGGCCGAGCACCTTCCAGACGAGGCCGTCGGCAATCTCGCCCAGCGGCCGGTCGCCGGCGAGGTCCTTGACCAGTTCGTCGTCGGGAACGACCCGGGTCACTCCGTCGGACGCGAGCAGGAACAGGTCGCCGGGGCGCGCGTCGCCCTCGACCCGGTCGACCCGGAGCTGGTCCGCCGCACCGACTGCGCGGGTGATGACATTGCCGTTGGGATGGCCCTCGGCGCGCTCGGGATCGATCATCCCGGCGTCGACCAGTTCCTGCACCAGGCTGTGGTCGCGGCTGACCTGGAGGAGCTGGCCGTCGCGATGGAGATAGGCGCGGCTGTCCCCCGCCCAGAAACAGGTCACGCCCCCGGCCCCGTCGAAGAGATAGCCGACGACGGTGCTGCCGATGGTATGCTTGCCGGTCCCCGCGGCAAGTTCGCGCAGGTCCTTGTTCACGCCCTCGAGCGCGGCGACCACGCCGTCCGGCGAGACCGCTTCCAGCTCCTCGAGCGCGGCGACGATCCGCGCGCTCGCGACCTCGCCCGCGTCATGCCCGCCCATGCCGTCGGCGACCGCGAACAGTCCGGCCTCCGCGCGGACGAGGAAATTGTCCTCGTTGATCGGGCGCTTGAGGCCGACATGGGTGCGGCTCACGGTATCGAACGGCATCGGGCGAAAGCTCCCCCCTGGAACAGGTGCCACGCTAGCAATCAACGCGCGATTATGCGATTTGTAAACCGAGCAATTCCGGGGGACGCGCGTTGAACAAGGCGTATAGCACCAAGGCACTCCCGCCCGGCACCGTGCTTCGCGAGTGGCGTCTGGAAGAAGTTCTCGGGGTCGGCGGTTTCGGCATCGTCTACAAGGGCCGCGGCATCTACTTCAACGAACTGGTTGCCATCAAAGAATATTTCCCGAGCTCGATCAGCGAGCGCGATGCCGAGGCGACGGTCGTCCCGATCGACAGCGATGCCGAGGAAGTGCACGCGCTCGGGCTCAAGAAGTTCGTCGAGGAGGCCAAGCTTCTCTGGAACCTCTCCACGCCGTCGCGTCACCCCAATATCGTCAGCGTCCGCAGCCTGTTCGAGATCCACGGCACCGCTTACATGGTGATGGACTTCGAGGACGGCATGTCGCTGTCGCGGCTGCTGAAACAGGGCCAGCGCTGGAACGAGCGGAGCCTCATCGCGCTGATCAAGCCAATCGCCGAGGGGCTCGAGCGCGCGCACCGCGTCGGCGTCCTCCACCGCGACATCAAGCCGCCCAACATCCTCATCAACGACAGCGGGCGCCCGGTCCTGATCGACTTCGGCTCGGCCCGGTTTGAGACCGGCGAGGCGACCAGCACCAAGGTCACCTTCCACACCCCGCCCTATGCGGCGATCGAACAATATGTGAAGACCTTCCCGCAGGGGCCGTGGACCGACATCTACGCGCTCGGCGTGGTGCTCTACGAATGCATCACCGGGACCAAGCCCGCCGAGGTGCTCGAGCGGATGCATGGCGGCGCGGGCGACAAGCTCGCGAGCGGCAGCTGGCCGGGCTACAGCCGCCGCTTCCTCGCCGCGGTCGACGCTGCCATGGGGGTCCGCCCCGACGAGCGCCCGCAGTCGATCTCGGACTGGCTGGCGATGTTCGACGCCGCCGAGGATACCGAGGCCGAGGAGGATGACGGCGAGGTCACCCGCGTGGTGCCGTTCGACACGACGTCGGAATCGATCGTTCCGGTGGCGCCCGTGGCCGAGGGATTCCAGCCGGTCACCAGCGTCCCCGACCACCCCGAACAAGCCGAGTTCAAGCGCGCGGGCCATACCCACGCGACCAAGAAGGGCGGCGGCGCCGCCAAGACCGAGGAGCCGGTCGAAGCCAAGGACGCGCCGGTCGCGCCCGTCGCGGCGGCTGCCGCTGCCGCTGCCGGGACTGCCGCCGCAGCCAAGACGGCAGCCCCGGGCGAACCCAAGTCCTCCCCGGTCGACGACAAGGCCGCGGCCGACCGGATCGCCGCTAAAAAGGCCGCCGCGACCGGCAAGCCTGACAATGACCCCGCGCAGAAGAAGGGCGTCTCCAAGCCCGTCCTCATCGGCGGTGCGGCGGCGGCGCTGGTCGTGGTGGTGGGTGGCGGCTGGGCGCTGACCCGGGGCTCGTCGGGTCCCGCGGCCGCCAACGACACCATCCAAGTCCTCCCCTCCTCGGCCGAGCCGGTGGTGGTGCCCGTCGCCGAGATCGCCGAAGGCACGCAGGCGCTCGACGCCGAGGCCAAGGCCGCCGCGGTCCCCGAGGCGCTGCTCGCGCCGGTCACGAATTTCGCTGCCGGCCTCACCACCTCGCCCCCCAGCGACGCCGAGGCGGGCGAGCGGGCGCGCGCGGTCTATGGCAATTTCGCCGACGCCTTGTTCAAGTCGGTCGAGGAGCGCACCGGACAGATCGCGGGCAAGGCGAGCTGGATCAATGCCGACCCCGCGACCCTGCCGCAGGAACGCCAGTTGGCGGTCGCCGAACTCAGGAAGAACGTCGACGCGCTGCGCAGCGCCAGCGCACAGGCCCGCGCCGCGACCGATCCGCGCCTCGCGCTGGCGAGCGCGCGCCAGTCGCTCGCTTCGTGGAAGGCCTTTTCGGGGGCAGCGCTCGCCATCGCCAATCTCGACGGCGGCGACCAGCAGCGGCTGGCGCAGGCCGAGCAGCTCGCCCGCGAGAAGCGCAAGCTCGACGCCGCCAATGCGGCCAAGGCGACGATCGGCGCGACGACCACCGCGCGCACCGCGCAGCCGACCACGGTCGCCGCGGCGCCCGCCGCCACCACCGCATCGGCGGACACGCTCTCGCCCTCGACCGCCGCGACCTTCAACGGCATCGTCAGCGACGGCCGCGACATGGCCCGGCAGGTGATCCGGATGGGCGAGCGCGCGCGGCCCGGAAGCACGCCCGAGGAACGCGCGGCCTACGACATGCTCAAGCAGAATGCGGCGCTGGCGCGGACCTACGACAACAGCCTCGCGACCTTGAAGGACAGCTTCCGCGGGGTGCGCTCGGACCGGCAGGCCGACGGCCTGATCAAGCAGGCCAAGCAGACCCGCGCCTACCTCGTCTTCCTGGTCAAGCGCTCGTCGGGCGCGTCGCGCTAGGCGGGGATTTCCAGCGAGCGTTCGGAATAGCTCGCGGTCCATTCGTTGAGGTCGGCGAGCATCGTCCCCGCGCTTGCCTCGAGTTCGCGCGCGAGGGCATCGAGCTGGGTCGCCTGCCGCAGCCGCGTGACATTGCCCGTCAGCGCCTCGACCGTATGCGCCGAGCGGCTGGCCGCGAGCAGATGCTCGCCGTGGCCGCGCATCCCGAACACCGCCGCGCCGATCGCCGGTAGTCCCGCGGTGAGGAAGATGAAGGGCCCGGTCAGCGACTTGGTCCAGTCGTGCATGACGAAATAGCCGATCAGGTAGAGGAAGCAGGCAGCGATCACCGCGCCCATCAGGAAATTGCCGATCTCGTGAAGCCGGTGGTCGAGCTTGTGCATCCGCTCGGCATTGACCTTGTGATAGGCGGCCTGCGGCAGCAGCTGCTCGGTCACCGCGTCGGTGGCAAGCTGCCGGATGCCCTCGCTCGTCAGCTCGCCATTGGGCCAGCCCATCTGCCGCCACACCGCCGCGGCGTACCAGCGCGTCCAGTCGGCCCCGCCCCGCCGGTGCATCGGCGCATGGGCATATTCGTTGCGGAACGGCGGCCCGACGAGGCCGGTGCGCTTGAGGTAGAGGAAGGGCCGCAAGGTCTCGGCGAGATAGCGATATTGCAGCCACTTGCGGTGCCAGTCGCCCTGCGTGCCGGCATTGGTGTTGCAGAAGAGCAGCCCGATCACCCCGAGTTCGGCCATGACGAGGTAGATCTTGATGGCCGGCGCGATCAGCCCGAACAGCGCGAGGTTCACCGCCAGTGCCGAGAGCACGTAATTGGTGATGTGCCCGCTGCGGAACAGCTGGGCATAGCGAATGGCAAGGAAGTTCGCCCAGCCATAGGACCAGGCGAACGGCCGCCGCGTCTCCTCGGGACCGGGATCGCGCACGTCCTTCCATTCGTAGGCGATGTCGTCGGCGATGCTGGTCTGGTGCCAGAAGCGTTTGGGCAGCTTCTTCACCCGCAGCAGCGACAAGAGCAGCGGATATTCGATCCGCCAGTTCGCCGTCTTTTCCTGCTCCTCGAAATATTCGAGCGCATGGCCGCGCTCCGACGTGTCGCGCGGCAGCAGGACGTCGGCGACAAGCTCGGTCACGTCCTCGCGCCCCTCGAGCGGCCGCGCCGAATAGTCGATGATGTCGCGCCCGAAAATGAGGCGCGGTTCGCCCGGCGTGCCGGTGTCGCGGTCGATCGGGACATGGATCACCGGCACCGACAGGTTGAGAGCCAGGTCGACGACATAAGCGGTCCCGCCCGGTCCGTTACCGTCCCGCCCGTCCCACACCGCGATCAGGACGTCGCAGCTCGCGACCACCGCGCGCCCGACCTGGACGTAGGCGGCGTTGCGGTCCGCGCCTTCGGACGGCAGCGCGAACACTTCGTGCGCAAGCTCGAGATGCTGGGCGAATTCGCGCTTCTCGCGGCCGCGCTTGAAGTCGGCGTCATAATCGTCGGCGGCCAGCGGAAGCAGCGCGCGAACCTCGAAGCCCGTGCGGCGCGCCACCGTCGCGGCCATCTGGTCGGCACCGGTCGCAAGCGGCGTGTGCAGGCGCAGCTGCGGCGGCTCGGCCGAGAACAGGTCGCGGTTCTCCACGTGAAGAAATTCGGTCGCCGCGCGCAGGTCCGCGAAGACCCGCTCGATGATCGGCGAGGTGCGTTCGACCACCTCTGGCGAAAGGACCGATGCGCGATGCCCGGTGATCCCGATGTTGAGCGTGATCCGCGGCCGCGGCGGTCGGTGTTCTCTCAACGCTGTCTGCCCCCCCTCGAAACCCGTCAGCGGTCCTGCGGCTTCCTCACCACGTGGGTGAGCTCGACATTGCCCACCTTGAGGATCGAACCCACCGGCAGGAAGGCCTTGCCCTCGACCTTATGACCGTCGACGAATGTCCCGTTGGTCGAGCGCAGGTCCGTGACCTGAAGCCGGTCGTCCTTCAGCTCGACGATGCAATGCGCGCGCGACACCATGGGATCGGCGAGGATCACATCGGAGGGCGGCGTGCGCCCGATCCTGAGCCCCGCGGTCGGCACGATGAAGCGCTTCTCCATCCGCCCGCCGACGATGATCTCGAGCGCATGGAAATCGGCGCCGAGCAGTTCGAGCGCATCGTCGCGCAGATGGAACTGGGTGGTTTCCGGCATCACCTCTTCGACCACCACCGCAGCGCGCGCGGCGCGAACGGGCTCGGGCTCGGGCTCGCGCGACCGGGCCGGTGCCGGTGCGGCGACCGCCGAAGGATCGAAACGCCGCGCGGCGGGCGCGGGGGCCGGGGCGGCGCCTGGGCCGCTGCTCCGGGTCGCGCGCTGGAGGTCCTCGATGAGGCGCCGCCAGACGGGGTCGTCGGCATTGCCGGTCCATTCGGTGAGGTCGGTGGTGTGGGTCAGCTGGAAGATGATCGGCCGCTCGCACTCCTCGATCACCACGGGAGCCAGCTTGCCCAGCCGGTCGGCGAGCGTCGCCTCGGCGCGGACCCAGCGCGACACCACCGAGCGCGGCGACCACAGCACGACCACCGCCCGGGCCGCGCGCAGGTTGCGCTCGATCACCTCGTCGAAGGTTTCGCCCGAATGGAGCGCGGCATCCCACCAGACGGTGAATCCCTCGCCCTCGAACCTTTGGGCCAAATGCTTGGCCACCGGTCGGTCCGCCCGGCTGTAGGAGATGAAGATGTCCGTCCCTGACAAGCTTTCACACTCCAGGCGGGCGACGAGCCCGCGAGCCCTTGGTTGAAACGAGTGGCGGATTCCTGTCTTCCGAGTCGCACGGAGGCGCTCTTTTCTGTCACTTATGCCTCGTTGTCGAGCATTTGGTTAGTGAAGTTGTAACGGGAAGCGTGCCGTTACGGCGCAGCCCGGTCCCGCGGGCGGCAATGATCGAGATCAAGGCCATGGCCCCAAGGGCGGATGACAGCCGCGCGGTTGTTGCATAGGGTATCAACCGGTCCTGTCGCTTCGGGACCGCACTGGGGCAGCATCGATGAACCGGCACGAGGATGAGGGCGAGCGGGTACCCCACGAACGCTACGTCTTCCTGAGCTATTGCCGGCGCGACCAGCGAACCGCTTATGCGGTCATCAAGACCCTTGAGGAGGCCGGCTTCAAGGTCTGGTGGGATGCGCTGATCCCGGGTGGTCACCGCTTCGGGTCGAGCATCAGCACCGCGCTCGAAGGCGCCGACGCGGTGGTCGTCCTGTGGTCGGCCGAGGCGGGCCAGTCGGACTGGGTCAAGGACGAGGCGGGCTATGGCCGCGACCATCACCGGCTGGTGCCGCTGTCGATCGACGGCACCGAACCGCCGCTGGGGTTCCGCCAGATCCAGTGCATCGACATCTCCAAGGGGCGCGGCCGGCGCGGCAGCCCGGGGATGCTGCGCGCGATCGCCGCCATCGCCGAGATCATGGGCCACCAGCCCGAACCACAGGCACGCAAGAACGCGGGCTCCCTCCCCGTCAGCCGGCGGACCGCGCTCATCGCCGGCTCGGCGCTGGCGGTCGCGGGCGCGGGCTTTGCGGGCTGGCGCTGGTTCGGAGCAAGCAGCGCAGGCGCCAACAGCCTCGCCGTCCTGCCGTTCGAGAACCTCTCGGGCGACGCGAGCAAGACCTATCTGTCCGACGGTCTCGCCGCCGAGCTTCGTGCGCGCCTCAGCCGCAATCCGCTTCTCAGCGTGGTCGGCCAGGCCTCGTCCAACGTCTTCCGCGACCGCGAGGCGAGCAGCGCCGACATTGCACGCAAGTTGAAGGTCGCCAACCTCCTCGACGGCAATGTCCGGATGGACGCGCAGCAGATCCGCATCGCGGTCGAGCTGATCGACGGCGCGACCGGATTCAGCAAGTGGACGCAGAGCTTCGACGGCCCGCTCACCAATCTCCTCGCGCTCCAGAGCCAGGTCGCGGAGACCGTCAGCAGCGCGCTCGCCGCCGAGCTTGGCGCCAAGGACGCGCATGCGCAGAGCGGCGACACGCGCAACATCAGCGCCTTCGAGGCCTATCTGCGCGGCAAGGACCTGTTCGACAGCCAGCGCGACGAAGCCTCGGACCGCGCGGCGCTGGCGCAGTTCACCGAGGCGGTCCGGCTCGATCCCGATTATGCCGCCGCGCGCGCCGCCCGCTCGCGCGCGCTCGCCGTCATCGCCAACCAATATGCCGAGACCGCCGAGCGACGGCTGCTCTACGACGAGGCCATTACCGAAGCGCGTGAGGCGATTTCGGGCGCGCCCGAATATGCCGAGGGCTATGCCGCGCTCGGCTATGCGCTGTTCTACGGCAAGATGGACGTGCTCGCCGCCGACGCCCCCTTCGCCAAGGCGCACGACTATGGTGCGGGCAGTGCCGAGGTGCTCAACCTCTATGCCCTGTATCACGGCCGCCGCCGCAACTTCGCCATTGCCGGCCCCGCGATCGAGCGGGCGGTGGCGCTCGATCCGCTCAACCCCGCGCTCGCCAAGACGCAGGGGAGGATCCGTTTCGCGAGCGGCGATTACGTCGGCGCAATCGCCGCCGCGCGCCGCGCGCTCGAGCTCAATCCCGACCTCGGCGGCGCGCATGGCGACATCGCCAACGCGCTGCTGCTCTCGGGCCAGCTCGACGAGGCCGCCGCCGAATATGCGCGGGAACGCTCGGCGCTGCTCAAGCTGCCCGGCGAGGCGATCCTGGCCATCCGCCGGGGCAACCAGCGTGCAGCCTCGGCCGCGTTCGACCAATTGGTGCGCGACGAAGGCGACAACGGCCTTTACCAGCAGGCGCAGGTGCTCGCGCAATGGGGCAAGGTCGAGCCCGCGCTCGATGCGCTCGACAAGGCGGTGAAGGTGCAGGATTCGGGGCTGGTCTATCTTCTCAGCGATCCGTTCCTCGCGCCGCTTCACGCGGCCCCGCGGTACAAGGCGCTATTGCGCGCGCTTCATTTCGTATAATCAATGTCCTGGAGCGAGACGGGCTCGCTGACGGAGGGGCATATGCGCAAGCTTCTGACTGGAGTGTCGATCGTGGTCGCGGCCATGGCGATCACCGCCTGCGGACAGACCCGCAAGGACGTGGTCAATGCCGACGAGGCCGCGGCGATGAATGCCGCCATCGCCAATGACGCGGCCGGCAATGTCGCGGTCATGCCGATGGGCAACGAGATGGCGCCGGGCAATGCGATGGCGCCGGGCAACGAAATGGCCCCGGGCAACGAGGCCGCGCCGGGCAACAGCGCTGCCAAGGGTCCCAAGCCGACCATGCAGGGGTCGACCGACCACTGATCATTCGGGTGACTATCGGGAGGCCGCGTTCGGCCGGGCAGGATCCGCGACCCGGATCGCCGCACCCGGCTTGAGCGCGACCTTCGCCGCGTCGATCCAGCGCGCGAAATAGCCGACGTCGGCGAATACCGAGGGATAATCCTTGTAGCCGCAGCCCATCGACCAGCTGACGACCCCGACCAGTTCGTCGCGGCCGGAAACCCGGCGTACCAGCGGCCCGCCACTGTCGCCCCGGCAGGTGAACACCCCGTCCCCGCTCGCGCGCCCGGCCAGCGCGGTCGGCGGGAACATGCAGACCATGCCCGGGGTCACCTTGTCGGCGAGCTTTCGGCGGCAGGCGTCGAGGCTGACCGAGGCGAGTTCGCCATATTGCAGCGTCTCGGCATTGCGGTTGAGGCGGCCGGACACGGGCATGATGATGCTCCCGGTCGGCGACACCGCACCGGTCAGGCCCCAGCCGAAGGCATTGGCCCTGACCCCAGCGGCAAGCGGCCGGGTCGCGGTGGCGAGCGGCGCGGGCATCCTGCCCACCGAGCCCCGGTCGGCCGCGAGCAGCAGCAGCGCGACATCGTTGCGCGGGTCTCCGGGAGCATAGCCCGCGTGCACCGCGACCCCTGCGATCGCATAGGTCGTGCCCTCCTTGCCGAGCTTGCGCGAGCCCATCCGGACCCGCCGCTGGACCAGCACCTTGGCCAGCCCATTGCCGGCATATTGGCCGTCGGCAACGCAATGGGCGGCGGTCATCACGATCATCGGCGCGATCAGCGTCGCCCCGCAGCGATGCTGGCGCTCCTCGTAGCTCCTCAGCTTCAGGAACTGGCTCTGGTCCTCGGGCAGCTTGGCGTCGGCGGCGATCTCGGCGGGCGTATAGGGCAGCACCGAATAGAATTGCGCGGCCCAGGTCGCCATCATCGCGGTGGCGTCCATTGCGTTGCCCATGGCGACCACGGGCTCGGGATCGATCAACACCTGGACCGAGCGCACCGCAAGGTCGTCGGCGAGCACCAGTCCCGGCTCGGGCCGGACGCACTCCTTCTGCCCATCGGCCGTGCAGTCGGGCCAGTCGCCGAGCGGATCGAGATGGTCGATCGCGGCGACGTCGATCGGCGCGGCCGAGGTGAGGATGAGGAAACGCGGATCGTCCTCTGCCTCGGACCGGATCACCATCCGGGCCGGAAAGACGATGCTCTCGCCCGGCGCCAACCTCCGCACGGGCGCCTCGGCGTCGATCCCTGCCCAGTCGAGCCCCAGCGTCCCGTCGGCGGCCATGGCGGTGACGAAGCGCGGGCCGCCCGAGCGGTTGGTCACCCGTACCTCGGCATCGTCTTCGAACCGGACGAACGCGGTGGTCCCCTTCTGCCCGAGCGGCTTGCAGTCGGTCCCGAAGATCTTGATCACCAGGCAGATCTCGACCCCGTTGGTGTCGGCGAAGCTGCGGTCGAGCAGCGCCCGGGTCCGTCCCGCCGCGACCAGCAGGCGTTGGAGGCGCGGCACTGTCGCCTCGTCGCGCAGGTTGCCGACCGGCCAGGTTCGCGGGCGCGGCACGACGGGCTCGAAGGTCTTGGTGACATCGCGCCAGCGATCGGGCGGATCGCGCAGGTCGACGAGCTCGAGGTCGAGCGGAAAGTCGGGCTTGGTGGTGACGAGATAGTCCGCGGGCTCGCCGACGGTGACGAACGGAAAATTGCCCAGCAGGCTCAGGATCTCCGCCGCCTCCTCGCCGACCCCGGGATCGATCCGCACCCGCACCTCGCCCAGGCGCGACGCGGAGAGTGCCGGTGCCGGCGCCGGTGCCGGTGGCGGTGCCGGCTCGCTCGCCCGCGCGGCCCCCGGACTGACCGCCAGCACGCACCCCGCCAACAAATAGCCCAATTTCGCCATGCGCGGCCCCCTCGCCTCGATCGGGCAAGACTAGCATGTCCGCGTGGCGGGCGCAGCGCCCTCGCGCTTACGCCACTTCTTCTCGCAGCAGGCGATTGATGCTCTCAGCCAGCTTCTCGAGCGTGAAGGGTTTGGTGACGAGCATCATGCCGGGATCGAGGAAGTCGATCAGCGAGGTCGCCTGTTCGGCATAGCCGGTGATGAACAGGATCGGCAGCCCGGGCCGGTGGCGGCGCGCCTCGTCGGCGAGTTCGCGGCCGTTGAGCCCCGGCATGCCGATGTCGCTGATCATGAGGTCGATCTCGGCGTCCGACTTCAGATAGGGCACGGCCTGGGACGGATCGGCGATCTCGGTCGCGTCATAGTGCAGTTCCTCGAGCACCTCGCGCACGAGCATCCGCACCGCGTCCTCGTCCTCGACCACCAGCACGCGCTGTCCCGTGCCCTTCGGCTGGACCTTCGCCTTGCCTTCCTCGACCGGCGGCACGGCGAAGGTGCCGGGGAGATAGAGACTGACCGTGGTCCCCTCGCCCGGCGCGCTGTCGATCCGGATGGTGCCGCCGCTCTGCTCGGCGAAGCCATAGACCATCGACAGGCCAAGCCCCGTCCCCTGCCCCTGCGGCTTGGTGGTGAAGAAGGGCTCGAACACCTTGTCGAGAACCTCGGGCGGCATGCCGCTGCCGGTGTCGCGGACGAAGATGCGCAGGCACGTCTCGTGATCCATCGCCGCCGGGCACTTCCCCGGTTCCGCGCGTCCCGCGGCGATCACCAGCTCGCCGCCGTCGGGCATGGCGTCGCGGGCGTTGATCGCGAGGTTGAGGATCGCATTCTCGAGCTGGTTGGCGTCGGCCAGCGCCAGCGGCAAGCCGTCGGCGACCTCGAGCCCTAGCGCGATATTCTCGGGCAGCGCGTGGGACACGAGTTGCGCCACCGCCTGGAGGATCGCCGGCACCTCGAGCGGCCGGGGATCGAGCGGCTGGCGCCGGGCGAAGGCGAGCAGGCGGTGGGTCAGCGCGGCGGCCCGCTCGGCCGACTTGAGCGCAGTGTCGAGATAGCGCTCGAAGCCGTCGAGGCGATTGTCCGCCATCCGCCGGCGCATCATGTCGAGCGAACCGATGATGCCCGTCAGCATGTTGTTGAAGTCGTGCGCGATGCCGCCGGTCAGCTGGCCGACCGCCTCCATCTTCTGGCTCTGCCGAAGCGAGGCTTCGGCGCGCTCGCGCTCGGCGACTTCGGCGCGAAGCCGCTCCATCGCCCGCTCGAGCTCGGCGGTCCGCTCGCGCACCTGCTCCTCGAGCCGGTCGGCCGAACGCGACAGCGCCTGGCGCTGCTGGTAAAGATCGACGAACACGCCGACCTTGCTGCGCAGGATGTCGGCCTCGATCGGCTTCTGGATGAAATCCACCGCCCCCGCCTCGTAGCCGCGGAAGCGGCGATGAATGTCGCTGCTGCCGGCGGTGAGGAAGATGATCGGCACGCGCCGGCTACGCTCGTTGCCGCGCATGAATTCGGCGAGCTCGAACCCGTCCATTCCCGGCATCTGCACGTCGAGCAGCGCCAGCCCGACATCGTGCTGGAGCAAGAGCTCGAGCGCCTCCTCGCCCGAGCGTGCACGCAGGAACTGGATGTGGTCGGCCGCCAGCAGCGCCTCGAGCGCAAGCAGATTCTCGGCGAGGTCGTCGACGATCAGCAGCGGAACGGGCGAAACAAGGTCGGTCATGCGGCTCCGAGACCCAGGAGATGGTCGGCGATCGAGTCGAGCGACAGGGCACGAGCATCGGCACAACGGGCAAGAGCGGCAGCCGGCATGGTGGCGGCATAGGCGCTTGCGGGGTCTTCGACCAGCACGCTTCCGCCCGCCTGCTCGATCAGCGCCGCGCCGCGCGCCCCGTCCTCGTTGGCGCCGGTCAGCACGACCGCGAGGAGCTCGGGGCCGAAACTCTCCGCCGCGCTCTCGAACAGGACGTCGATCGAGGGCCGCGAGAAGAGCACGGGCTCGTCGGTCGAAAGGGCGATGGTGCCTTCGCGCTCGACCATCAGGTGATAGGCGGGCGGGGCGAAATAGACGGTGCCGGGGGCGATCCTTTCCTTGTCGTCGGGCTCGACCACGGCAACCGCGCATTTGGCCGCGAACAGCCGGGTCAGCCCGGAGGGCGCGGCCGGAACGTGCACCACCACGAGGATCGGCACGGGATAGTCCGCCGGAAGCCGCGGCAGGATGTCGGAGAGCGCCTGCACCGCGCCCGCCGAGGCGCCGATCACGATCGCTCGCGGCGCGGCCCCGGTCATGCGTCGGTCCGCTGGTAGATCTTCTCCTCGCGGACGAAGTCGGTGAAGGAGTCGGCATGTTCGGAGAAGCGCAGGGTCTCCTTCGAGCCCAGCCCGAGGAATCCGCGACGGGTGAGTGAATCGCGAAACAGCCCCACCGCCCGGTCCTGCAGCGGCCGGTCGAAATAGATCATGACGTTGCGGCACGAGACCAGCTGGCACTCGGTGAACACTTCGTCGGTGACGAGGCTGTGGTCGGAGAAGACCACCTTCGCGCGCAGCTTCTTGTCGAACACCGCGCGGTCGTAGGCGGTGGTGTAATAGTCGGCGAGCGAGCTCTTGCCCCCGGCCAGCTGGTGATTGCGCGAGAAGGTCGCGATCCGGTCGAGCGGGTAGATGCCGCTGCGCGCGATCTCGAGCGCGGCCGGATTGATGTCGCTGGCGTAGATGATCGTCCGGTCGAGCAACCCTTCCTCGTGGAGCAGGATGGCGAAGCTGTGCACTTCCTCGCCATGGCTGCAGCCCGCGATCCAGATCTTGAGCGATGGGTAGGTGCGCAGGTGCGGCACCACCTTCTCGCGCAGGGCGAGGAAGTAGCTCGGATCGCGGAACATCTCGCTGACCTGCACGGTCAGATAGTCGAGCAGCCGCGAGAGCATGTCCTCGTCGTGCAGCACCTCTTCCTGCATCGCCGAGAAATTGGGGAAGCCGAGCTGGTCGCGGGCCTGGCGCAGCCGCCGCCGGATCGAGGTGCGCGCATAGTGGCGGAAGTCGTAATGATAGCGCAGGAACAAAGCTTCCAGCAGAAGCTGGATCTCGATGTCCTCGACGTTCCCGGCAGGGGGGTTGGTCACCGCGGCATCCACACCCGGACCAGCGACAGCAGTTTGTCGACATCGAGCGGCTTGGCCATGTAGTCGCTGGCGCCCGCGGCGAGACACTTGGCCTGGTCGTCGGGCATGGCCTTGGCGGTCAGCATGATGATCGGCAGCCGCGCCCATTGCTGGTCGTCGCGGATCCGCCGGGTCGCCTCGAGCCCGTCCATCACCGGCATCATCACGTCCATCAGCACGAGGTCGACCGGGTCGCCGCCCGCACCCGCCTTGGCCAGCGCGTCGAGCGCTTCCTGGCCGTTGCGCGCGATCGCCACCTTGGCCCCGCGCGGCTCGAGGATGTTGGTCAGCGAATAGATGTTCCGGACGTCATCCTCGACGACCAGGATCCTGCGGCCCTCGAGCACGGCGTCGCGGTGGCGCGCCTGACGGATCATCCGCTGCTGCTCGGCCGGGAGCTCGGACACGACCTGGTGGAGGAAAAGCGTGACCTCGTCGAGCAGCCGTTCGGGGCTCTTCGCGCCCTTGATGATGATCGAGCTGGAATAGCGGCGCAGGCGCTGCTCCTCGTCCTGGCTGAGGTCGTGGCCGGTGTAGACGATCACCGGCGGGAAGCTGTGTTGGTCGTCCTCGCTCAGCGTTTCGAGCAGCGAATAGCCCGAGGCGTCGGGCAGCGAGAGGTCGAGCACCATGCAATCGAAGGTCTCCGCGCGCAGCCGCTCGAGGCATTCGGCGGCGGTGCCGACCGCGACCGTCTCGATCTCGGGCCCGGCGAGGAGCTTGCTCACCGCCTCGCGCTGGACGAGGTCGTCCTCGACGATTAGCACGCGCCGCATGGTGCGGGTCAGCTGGGCCTCGAGCGCGGACAGCGCCTGGCTCAGTTCCTCCTTCTTCACCGGCTTGACCAGATAGCCCATGGCGCCGAGCGAAAAGGCGGTCTGGGTCTGGTCGCTGGCCGAGATGACGTGGATCGGGATGTGCCGCGTCGCGTCCTCGCGCTTCAGCCGGTCGAGCACTGCTAGGCCCGACTGGTCGGGCAGGCCGAGGTCGAGGACGATGCCGCTCGGCTTGTGCTCGCGGGCGAGGTCGAGCGCTTCCTCGGCGGTGCCCGCAATCAGGGTCTGGAACGAGGCCTCGCGCGCAATGTCGCGGACGATCTTCGCGAAGGTGCGATCGTCCTCGACGATCAGCAGTACGCGCTGTCCGGCGCCGAGCTGGTTGCGGTCGTCGTCGACCGGCGCGCTGCGGGCGACCTTGCGGCGCGGCTTGGCCGGGGCCTTGGTCGCGGCGGCTGCAGGGACCGGTGCGGCAGCCGGCGCCGGCAGCGGCCGGGCGGAAACCAGGCCCGGGTCATATTCGACCGGCACGGTGACGGTGAAGCGGCTGCCGACGCCCGGCTCGCTTTCGAGCGCGATGGTCCCGCCGAGCAGCCGGGCGAGCTCGCGCGAGATCGACAGGCCGAGCCCCGTCCCGCCGAATTTGCGGTTGATCGAGCCGTCGGCCTGGCGGAAGGCCTCGAAAATCGCTTTCTGCTGGTCGGGCGCAATCCCGATTCCGGTATCGCTGACGCTGAGGGCGATGCGGTCGTCTTCCGCCCGGGCGATGGCGAGCGTGACCTTGCCCTCGGCGGTGAACTTGAAGGCGTTGGCAAGGAGGTTCTTGAGGATCTGCTCGAGCCGCTGGCGGTCCGAGACGATGAGGTCGGGCGCCCCCGCCTCGACCGCGATCTCGAACGCGACCCCGCGCTCGGCCGCGATGGGCTCGAAGGTCCGCCGGAGGTCGCGGGTCAGCCGCTCGATCGCGACTTCCGCGGGCTGGACCTCGACGTGGCCGGCTTCGATCTTGGACAGGTCGAGAATATCGTTGATGAGGTTGAGAAGGTCGTTCCCCGAGGCCTGGATGGTCCGCGCATATTGCGCCTGTTCCTCGGTCAGGTTGCCGGTCGGATTGTCGCCGAGCAGCTTGGACAGGATCAGCAGCGAATTGAGCGGGGTGCGCAATTCGTGGCTCATGTTGGCGAGGAAGTCGGACTTGTACTGGCTCGCCTGCTCAAGCTCGCGGGCCTTGGCCTCGACCGCGGCGCTCGACTTGGCGAGGTCGTCGCGCTGGACCTCGAGCAGCCGCGCCTGTTCCTCGAGCTGCGAATTGGTCTGCTCGAGCTCGACCTGCTGCTGCTCGAGCCGCACCGCCGATTCCTTGAGCGCCCGGCCCTGCTCCTCGAGTTCCTCGTTGGAGACCTTGAGCTCCTCGCTCTGGACCTGCAGCTCCTCCGACTGGCGCTGGGTTTCCTCGAGAAGGGACCTGAGCTCGGTACGATATTTGGCCGACCGCAGCGCGGTCCCGGCGGGTCCCGCGACCTGGTCGAGCAATTCGAGCACCTGCGCGTCGACCGGCTTGAGGAAGCCCAGCTCGACCACCGCATTGACCAGCCCGTCGGCGTTGAGCGGCGCGATGACGAGGTGCCGCGGGCGGTCCTGGCCGAGCGCGGAGCCGATCGTCAGATAGCCTTCGGGCACCTCGTCGACGATCATCGGCTTGCCCGACTCGGCGACGCGCCCGAGCAGTCCCTCGCGCAGCTTGAAGCGCTCGGTGACCTTGGCCTCGGCGGGCACGCCCAGCATGGCCGTACGGCGGAAGATGCCATGCTCGCCCTTGAACAGGACGCTGGCCTGCGCGCCGACGTAATTGGTGAGGAAGTCGACGATGTCCTGGCTGAGCCCGGGCACGTCCTTGTCGCCGAGCATGGCCTGGGCAAGCCCGACCTCGCCGGCCTGGAGCCACAGCTGCCGCCGCCGGGCGGTGGCCGAGCGGTGCGCCAGGAAACCGATGGCGACCGTCAGCGCCATGCCCAGCAGCGCCGCCATGACGGCACTGAGGATGGCGGTGCTAAACGCCGCGTCACGCGCCTCGATCCGGCCAAGGCGGGTCTGCCGCTCATTGGTGCGAAGCTGCGCGATCTTCAGCCGGACCGCGTCCATCTGCGCCTTTTCACGGTCGGGATCGATCGTGGCGAGCGTCGCCTCGATCCCGTTGCGCTGGCGAACCGCGATCGACTGGGCGAGGCTTTCGAATTTGGCCGCGACCAGCGGGCGGAGCGATTCCAGGTTCGTCCGTTGCTCGGGATCGTCATGGGTCAGCCGGTCGAGCGTCTGGAGGCTCGCCTGGCTGCGCGCCTCGGCGTCGCGATAGGGCTGGAGATAGGCGGGGTTGGCGGTGAGAAGGAAGCCGCGCTGTCCGGTTTCGCCATCCTGCATCGCCGAGAGGAGGTCGCCAAGGCTCGTGATCACCTCATGCGTGGCCGCGACCCGCTCGGTCTCCGCCCGCACCGACTGGATGTTGAGATAGGTGATGACCCCGGTCGCGACGAAGAAGACCAGCGCCGCGATCACGCCCACGATGGTGCCGAGGCTGGAGCGGGTCGCGCTAATGTTCTGGTCGTTTTCGTTCATGATCGTGTGGACAGTCCCAATGTCTGAGCCGTCCGGGCGTTTCCATGCCTGTGCAACTTTCGCAACCTCGATCATTTGGCTGTGGCCCCGGCGCGACATTTCCCGGAACAGCGGGCAAGCCGCGTCGTTAGAGGAAAGCAACGAGCGCGCCCGGCGCCTCGGCGCGGGTGCCCTTCCCTTCTTGTCATAACAGTGGACCGATGCTGCTCGAACCACCGCCAACGCACCTCCTCGAGGGCGCGAGCCTGTTTCTCGATTTCGACGGGACGCTTGTCGCCATCGCCGACCGGCCCGACGCGATCCTGGTCGATGCGGGGCTTCCGGCCCTTCTTCGCCAGCTGGTGGAGCGGCTCGAGGGACGCGTGGTGCTGGTCAGCGGCCGCGCCGCGAGCGACGTCCGCGCCTGGCTCGGTCCGCTCGACATCACCGTCGCGGGGAGCCACGGGCTCGAGCGGCCCGGCGCCCCAGCCCCGACTGCGACCGCGACGCAAGCCTTCCAGCCACTGCGCGACCTGACCCAGCGCGTCGCCGGGCTCCTCCTCGAGGAAAAGCCGTTGGGCGCCGCGCTCCATTATCGCCAGGCCCCCGAGGCCGAGGAACTGTGCCGCGCCGCGGTCACTGCGGTTGCCGCGGCGAGCGGGCTCGCGGTGCAGCCCGGCAAGATGGTGTTCGAACTCAAGCCTGCGGGCGGCGACAAGGGCAGCGCGGTCACCGCGATCATGGCCGAGCCGCCCTTCCGCGGCACCCGCCCCTTCTTCATCGGCGACGACCTCACCGACGAGCATGGCTTCGCCGCCGCCGCCGCCCTCGGCGGGGCCGGGATCCTGGTCGGCGAGCCGCGAACCACCGCGGCGACTTTTGCTCTTGCCGACGTGCCCGCGGTCCATACCTGGCTGGCCCAGGCCGCGGAGGCGCTGGCATGAGCGATCTCGACCTCTGGCCGATCGGCAATTGCCAGGTGAGCGCGCTGATCGATCGAAGCGCCTCCTTCGTCTGGGGCTGCGTCCCCCGGGTCGATGGCGATCCCCTCTTCTCGGCCCTGCTCGGCGGCGCCGACGAGCCGCAGCACGGCTTCTGGGCGATTGACCTCCACGACGAGGTGACGGTCGAGCAGCGCTACCTGCGCAACACCCCGATCCTCTCGACCACCAAGACCGACTCCGCCGGCAACAGCATCGAGATCGTCGACTTCTGCCCGCGCTTCCAGCGGCTCGGCCGGACCTATCGCCCGGTCGCCTTCGCGCGGATCGTGCGCCCGCTCGGCGGCAGCCCGCGGATCCGGGTCCGGCTGCGTCCGGCGCAGGACTGGGGACAGAAGGCCGAGGCGCTTCCCGGCGGCTCCAACCACATTCGCTTCCACCTGCCCGCGCTACCGATGCGGCTCACCACCGACGCTCCCGTAGCGCTGGTCCGCGAGGAGCGCTTCTTCCGCCTCGAACGCGCCGCGACCTTCTTCCTCGGGCCCGACGAGCCCTTTGGCGACGACCTCTCGCAGCGCGTCATCGAGATGCTGGCGAGCACCGCCGCCGAGTGGCGCGAGTGGGTGCGCGGGCTCGCCACCCCGGTCGAATGGCAGGACGCGGTGATCGCCGCCGCCATCGCGCTCAAGCTCTGCCAGCACGAGGAGACCGGCGCGATCGTCGCCGCGCTCACCACTTCGGTCCCCGAACATGCCGGGTCGCAGCGCAACTGGGACTATCGCTACTGCTGGATCCGCGACGCTTATTACACCGTCCAGGCGTTGAACCGGCTGGGCGCGCTCGACGTCCTCGAGGGCTATCTCGGCTACCTGCGCAACATCGTCGACGAGGCACGCGGGGGCGAGATCCAACCGCTCTACGGCGTCACCGGCGAAGCGCGGCTCGAGGAACGGGTCGA
Source organism: Sphingomonas astaxanthinifaciens DSM 22298 (assembly GCF_000711715.1). Lineage (NCBI taxonomy): Bacteria > Pseudomonadati > Pseudomonadota > Alphaproteobacteria > Sphingomonadales > Sphingomonadaceae > Sphingomonas > Sphingomonas astaxanthinifaciens. Next base: position 280,748 of record NZ_JONN01000002.1, on the reverse strand, counting down.
GCCCGGCCTGCCCGGCTATCGCGGCATGGGGCCGGTCCGGGTCGGCAACCAGGCCTATGAACAGGTCCAGCACGACGCCTACGGCCAGATCATCCTGTCCAACGTCCAGGCCTTCTTCGACCGCCGCCTGTTCCGAATGGCGACCGCCGAGGATTTTGCGGCGCTCGAACGGATCGGCGAACGCGCCTTCGCGCTTCACGACCAGCCCGACGCCGGCCTGTGGGAATTGCGTACCCGCAAGCATGTCCACACTTATTCCGCCGCCATGTGCTGGGCCGCCTGCGATCGGCTGGCCTCGGCGGCGAGCGCGCTCGGGCTCGGCGACAAGGCGGATTTCTGGGCCGACCGTGCCGCCACCGTCCGCAGTCGGATCGAGGACGCCGCCTGGCGTCCCGACACCGGGCGCATCTCGGCGACCTTCGAAGGCGACGACCTCGACGCGAGCCTGATCCAGCTGCTCGACCTGCGCTTCTTCGCCCCGTCCGACCCGCGCTTCCAGGGCACGCTGCGGGCGGTCGAGGAAGGGCTGCGGCGCGGCTCGCACATGCTGCGCTACGCGACCGAGGATGACTTCGGCCTGCCCGAAACCGCCTTCAACGTCTGCACCTTCTGGCTGATCGAAGCGCTCCAGGCGACGGGCCGCGAAGCCGACGCCCGCGCGCTGTTCGAGGAGATGCTATCGCGCCGCACCGGGGCCGGCCTCCTGTCCGAGGACATCGATCCACAGAGCGGCGAGCTCTGGGGCAATTACCCGCAGACCTATTCGCTGGTGGGCACGATCAACTGCGCGGTCCTCCTCAGCAAGCCATGGAGTTCGGTCCGATGAGCCGCCTGATCGTCATCTCCAACCGGGTCGCCGCGGCGACCGGCGGCAATGCGGGCTCGCAAGGCGGGCTCGCGGTCGCGTTGACCTCGGCTCTGCGCGAATGCCGCGGCCTGTGGTTCGGCTGGTCGGGCGAGGTGACCGAAGAATTCACCGGCCAGATCACCTTCCAGCGCGACGACGACGTCACCACCGCGACAGTCGACCTCGAGGAACAGGACGTCGAGGAATATTACGACGGCTACGCCAACCGGACCCTGTGGCCGCTGTTCCACTATCGCATCGACCTGGCCGAATATGAGCGCGGCTTCGCGGGCGGCTACCAGCGCGTCAACGAGCGCTTCGCCGAGACGATCGCCCCGCTGATCGAGCCCGACGACGCGGTCTGGGTCCAGGACTATCACATGATCCCGCTCGGCACCGAGCTGCGCAAGCGCGGCTGCCGCAACCGGATCGGCTTCTTCCTCCACACGCCCTGGCCGCCGCGCCGGCTGCTGCTGACCCTGCCCGAGGCGAGCGACCTGGTGGAAACCATGTTCGCCTATGACGTGATCGGCTTCCACACCGACGAATGGCTGCAGTCGTTCGTCGACTTCGTGGTGCTGGAAAGCGGTGGCTCCTATGCCGATGGCATCCTCCGGCTCGGCGACCGGCAGATCCGGCTGATCACCTGCCCGATCGGGATCGACTGCGCCGAGTTCCGGTCGCTTGCCGAGAGCCCGGAGGCGATCGAGACCTTCAACCAGATGCGCGACAGCGCCGCCAACCGCGCGATGATGGTCGGGGTCGACCGCCTCGACTACAGCAAGGGGCTGGAGGAACGCTTTCTCGGCTACGAGCGCTTCCTCGTCGAGAATCCGGCGGAGCGGAAGGAAGTCTTCCTGCTCCAGATCGCGCCGCCGTCGCGTGGCACGGTCGAAAGCTACCAGCGCATTCGCAGCTCCCTGGAAGGGCTGTCGGGGCGGATCAACGGCGCGCACGCCGATCTCGACTGGGTGCCGATCCGCTACGTCAACCAGGGCTATTCGCGGGCCGTGCTGGCGGGCGTCTATCGCGCCGCCCGGATGGCGCTGGTCACGCCCCTGCGCGACGGCATGAACCTCGTCGCCAAGGAATTCGTCGCCGCGCAGGATCCCGAGGATCCAGGCGTCCTCATCCTGTCGCGCTTCGCCGGCGCCGCGGTCCAACTGAAGGACGCGCTGCTGGTCAATCCCTACAGCGCCGAGGAAGTCTCCGACGCAATCCGCACCGCGCTCGCCATGGGCCGCGAGGAGCGGATCGCGCGCTGGCGGGCGATGTTCGACAATATCCGCGAACAGGACGTGCTGTGGTGGCGCCGCCGCTTCACCGACGCCCTGTTCGCCGCGACGCCCCCGCTCACGCCCGAGCCCCTCGCCGAGACCGCCTGAGTCCCGCCTTTCGGTGCGACGGCGCAACGATTGACCGCGCCGCCGGTTGGCGCTCCCATGGCCGAGCACAGCAGTCGAACCGCGATCATCGCCGCCCTGATCGGCAATCTGTGCATCGCCGTGACCAAGGGGATCGCGGCGGCGATCAGCGGCAGCAGCTCGATGCTGAGCGAGGCGGTCCATTCGCTGGTCGACACCGGCAACGAGGTGCTCCTCCTCTACGGCCAGCACCGCGCCAAGAAGCCCGCCGACGAGCACCACCCCTATGGCTATGGCCGCGAGCTCTATTTCTGGGCCTTCGTGGTGGCGCTTCTGATCTTCGCGCTGGGCGCCGGGGTCTCGCTCTACGAGGGGGTCATCCACATCATGGCGCCCGAGCCGATCCAGCAGGCGTGGATCAACTTCACCGTGTTCGGCCTGTCCTTCGTCTTCGAGAGCGTGTCCTGGTGGTTCGGCTGGAAGAGCTTCAACCAGAGCCGCGGCGACCAAGCCTTCTGGGCCGCCTTTCGCAACAGCAAGGATCCGGCGAGCTTCATGGTCCTGTTCGAGGACAGTGCGGCGCTGATCGGGATCGCGATCGCCGCGGGCGCGACCGCCTTGTCGCTGTGGCTCGACCGCCCATGGATCGACGGTGTCGGGTCGGTGCTGATCGGGCTGCTTCTGGCGGTGGTCGCGGTGCTGCTCGCGCGCGAGAGCAAGGCGCTCCTGATCGGCGAGCGCGCCGCGCCCGAGCTCGCCCGCTCGATCCGCGAAATGGCCAATGCGGAGGGCTGCGTCACCCGGGTGATCGACGTCACCACGTCGCAGCTCGCCCCCGACCAGGTGATTGCGACGGTCGCGATCGACATCGAGGACGAATTGCGCGTGCCCGAGGTCGAAGCGCTGATCTGCCGCCTCGAACAGCGCCTCGCTGCGAAACACCCCGAACTCACCCGCATCTTCATCCGCCCCGAACCCGCGGGCGACGCAGTGGCGCTGGCCTAATCATTTTCGTGTGGAAACTGGCTGGGGCGGCAGGATTCGAACCTGCGAATGCCGGTACCAAAAACCGGTGCCTTACCACTTGGCGACGCCCCAGTGCGCGGGCGGCTTATAGCGGCTCAAAGCGCGAGGTGAAGCCCGTTCAGGCGGCGTAGGGGCGCGGGCGCAACGTCGCGACCGGGGCGGGCTCTGGCAGCCCTTCGGCGCGGGACGCAGGAACGGTCGGCCGACCGAACAGATAGCCCTGCAACTGGCCGCAGCCCATGGCGGTCATCTGCGCCGCCTGCTCGACGGTCTCGATCCCCTCGGCGGTGACCTCGAGACGCAGGCCCCGGGCCAGGGTCAGGATCGATTCGACGATCGCCCGCTCGGCCGGATGGCCGGGCAGCGCCGCGGCGGCGGTGAAGCTGCGGTCGATCTTGACCTTGCTGAATTCGCCATTGGCGAGGCAGACGAAATTGGAATAGCCCATCCCGAAATCGTCGAGCACCAGCCGCACCCCGATCGCGCGCAGCTGCTCGAGCGTCGCCCGGGTGGTGCTGTCGTCGGCGAGGAAGATGCTCTCGGTCACCTCGAGTTCGAGCCGCTCGGCCGGGAGCCCGCTGGACCCCAGGGCCTGGATCACATGTCCCACCAGCACCGGCCCGGCGGCGAGCTGCGCGCTCGAGACGTTGACCGCGACCCGCGCCCGGTCCTTCCAGGCGGCGGCTTCGCGGCAGGCTTCGCGAAGCACCCAATTGCCGACCTGCCCGATCAGTCCGGCATCCTCGATCACCGGCACGAACAGGTCGGGCGGAACCTCGCCACGGACCGGATGGGTCCAGCGCAGCAGCGCCTCGCGCGCGATCACCTTGTGGCTTCGGGCATGGACGATCGGCTGATAGGCAAGGCTCAGCTGGCCGATGTTGAGCGCCTGCCGCAGGTCGCTCTCGAGCGCACGATTGGCGGCCGCCTGCTCGGCCATCCACGGCGCAAAGAAATGGAAACTCCCGCGCTTCGCCTTCTTGGCGCTGTAGAGCGCGAGGTCGGCGCTGCGGATCAGCGTTTCCTGAGACACCCCGTCCGAGGGCGCAACGGCGATCCCGATGGTCGCCCCGATGTTGAGATCGGCCGAGCCGATCCGGTAGGGCGCCGAAAGCGAGCGAATGATTTCCTCGGCGAGGCTCGACAGCTCGGCGCGGCCGCTGGTCGCCGTCAGCACCAGCGCGAATTCGTCGCCGCCGAGGCGCCCTACCCGGGTCCCCGCCGCGACCTGCTCGAGCCGCCGCGCCACCTCGCACAGGAGTTCGTCGCCGATGCCGTGGCCGAGGGTGTCGTTGACCAGCTTGAAGCGGTCGAGATCGACCAGCATCATCGCGCAGCTGCCCCGGCCCGCGCGGCGGCGAAGCAGCGCCTCCTCGAGCAGCTCGCGGATCAGGAGGCGATTGGCCAGCCCGGTCATGTGGTCGTGGCGGGCGGCGGTGACGCTGTCATGGCCGGTCAGCCGCGAGGCGGTGATGTCCGAACCGACTCCGCGCCAGCCGATCGGCGCCCCGGCATGGTCGAACAGCGGCTTGCCCGACAGCGACCACCACTGTCGCCCGGACATGGCCGGAATGGCGACGTCGCGGAACGGCCGGTTCGAGCGCAAGGCATCGACGATGGTGCGCATCCCCGTCGACACCGCCGCCACCCGCCCGACGGGATCGAGCAGGGTCACGGCATCGAGCCCGATCAGCGATTCCGGTGTGCGCCCGAGCGCGTCAGCAAGGCCCGACGAGACCCGGGTCAGCGCGAGGTCGGGGCCAAGCTCCCACAACCATTCGCTGCCCGAGGCGTCGAACTCGCGCAGGATGTTGATAAGCTCGGCCTTTTCGCGGAGCTCGAGGCTGGCGGCGAGATGGCCGGCGAACTGGCGCGCGTTCCACAGCACGGCATAGGTCAGCAGCCCCGCGAACAGCGGCAGCAGGATCAGGACGGTGATTTCCCCCAGCCGCGACATGCTGACGAGCCCGGCGATGGTCACCGTGCCGACATAGGTGAGCGCCGCAGGCGGCACGCTCGACAGGGTGACCGAAGCGCCGCTCGCCATGCCGAACAGGACCAGCACCATGATCACCTGGGCCTGCGGGGGCGCGCCGTCGAACCAGGCGAGCACCGGAACCACCCACAGCAGGCTGAGGAAGAAGATCGGTGGGAGGATGGTCCTGAGCGAGGGCGGATTGCGCGAGGCGTAGGCCGGGTCGCGCCTGAGCCGCCAGACCCGCGACAAGCGAAGGACGCAGAAGCCGAGGAATACGCCGGCCCAGGCCAGCAATTCGCCGTGATGGCCGATCGGCCACAGGCAGGCGCCCAGCACCAGAGCGGCCAGCAGGTTGACCGCAATCGTCAGCGGGACCAGCCGGACGAGTGAGTCGATCTGCCCCTGGCGCACCCGATGGCCGAGCGCGTCGCCAGGCGGCGCGATGAAGCACAATTCGAGGAGGCGGATGCGGCCGGGCCGCTCCGACGCTGTCAACACATCACGGATGAGCACGTCCGTCACCGTGCCGGACTAGGCGCAAGAAGCGAACGAAACCTAAAGTTCGCATCGATTTTGGCGGAGCTTGCACCGAAACGGATCAATCGAGCGACTTGCGATAGGTTTCGGGGAGCCAGATGGCGCTGACCACGAAGGCCATGGCGACCACCGCGATCGTGTACCACAGGCCGGCATAGGCATCCCCGGTGCGGACCACGATATACTGGCTGATGAAGGGCAGGAAGCCGCCGAAATAGCCCGTCCCGATATGATAGGGCACGCTCATCGAGGTATAGCGGATCCGCGCCGGGAAGAGCTCGACCATGATCGCCGCGACCTGGCCGTAGGTCATCGCCGAGAGCGCCACCATCACCGCGACCGCGAGGATGATCTTCCAGCGCTGCTTTTCGGCCGGATCGGCCTTGTCGGGATAGCCGGCCCCGGCGAGCGCGGCGGTATACGCCGCCTGGTCGAAGCCCTGCACCCGCTGGTCGCCGACCCGCAGCGCGACCGTTCCGATCACGTCCTTGCGATAGCTGATGCCGCGCTTCGACAGGAAGTTCAGCGCCTGCGCGCACGGCTCGACATGCTTCTGCGCGAAGACGTTGAACTCGCAATTGTCGGGCATTTCGAGCGTGACCGGCTTGGCCGCCGTCGCTCGTGCCAGCGCCGGATTGGCCCCGTCCGCCATCATGTGGAACAGCGGGAACAGCAGGCCCAGGGTCAGCGCATAGCCGGCGAGCAGCAGCTTCTTGCGGCCGATCCGGTCCGACAGCGCGCCGAAGCCGACGTAGAGCGGCGCCGCGATGCACGCCCCCACCGCCATGTAGAGCAGGGCCTCGGTCTCGCCGACCCGCGCCGTTCCCTGGAGGAAGTAGAGCGTCCCGAACTGGCTGGTGTAATAGATGACCGTCAGCCCCGCGGCGACGCCGAACATGGCGACGAACACGCGCTTGATGTTGCCGGGATAGGTCAGGCTGTCCTTGAAGGGATTGCGGCTGACCGTGCCCGCCTGCTTCATCGCCTTGAACACCGGGCTCTCGCTGAGCTTCATCCGGATGTAGAGCGAAATCGCAAGCATGATCAGGCTGGCGAGGAACGGGATGCGCCAGCCCCAGGCGTCGAACTGCTCAGGCGTGAGCGCCGTCCGGCAGGCCAGCACCACGAACAGGCAGAGGAGGAAGCCGCCGACCACGCTGACCTGGATCCAGCTGGTATATTGGCCGCGCTTGCCCTCGGGGGCGTGCTCGGCGACGTAGATGGCCGCCCCGCCATATTCCCCGCCGAGCGCGAGGCCCTGGAGCAGCCGCAAGGTCACCAGCAGCGCCGGCGCCCACAGCCCGGCGCTGGCATAGGTGGGCAGGAAGCCGATCGCGGCGGTCGCCCCGCCCATCAGCGTGATGGTGATGAGAAAGGTGTATTTGCGCCCGACCTTGTCGCCGAACCAGCCGAACAGCAGCGCGCCCAGCGGCCGGACCCCGAAGCCCGCGCCGAAGGCGGCGAGGCTCGCCAGCGTCGCCGCGGTGGGATTGTCGGCGGGGAAGAACAATTTGCCGAGTAGCGCGGCGAGGATTCCGTAGAGGAAGAAATCATACCATTCGAACACCGTGCCGAGCGCGCTCGCGGTGATCACCAGCCGGTCGCGCTGGGGCCGTTCTTCGGGCGTGTCGGTCGGTGCTGCGGCTGATGCCATGATGCGAAATTCCCCCTCTTGCCGAGGGTTTTAGCGAGGGCGGTTGCGAGGGCAAGCTGCGCTTCGCGCCTGATCGTCATCCCGGCGAACGCCGGGACCACAGGCGACCCGCGCTTCACCGCACGAGGCCCCGGTCGTCGCCGGGGCAACGTCCGGCCTAGGCCTGCCGCCCGTTCACCAGGTCGTCGTAATCCTTGGCCAGCTGCTGCTGCAGCGCGCCGACCTCGAAGCTCCACGGGCCCGCCGACTGGACGAAGGTCACCTCGGCCGCCGAGCCGGTCAGGAAGAAGCTCTGGAAGCTTTCCAGTTCCTCGGGCCAGATCGCGCGTTCCTGGACCTCGATCCCGCGCTTCTTCGCCAGTTCAATCACCGTCCGGCGGGTGATGCCGTCGAGGAAGCAGTCGGGGGTCGGCGTGTGGATGACATTGTCGCGGATGAAGAAGGCATTGGCCCCGGTCGCCTCGGCCACCTGGCCGCGCCAGTCGAACATCAGCGCGTCGTCGAACCCGCGATTGTCGGCATGTGCCTTGCTCATGCTCGCGATCATGTAAAGGCCCGAGGCCTTCGATTGCGTCGGCGCGGTATAGGGCGCGGGCCGGCGCCACGGCGCGATGTCGAGGCGAATGCCCCTGGCGGCCTTTTCGGGCGGGAAATATTTCCCCCAGTGCCAGCAGGCGATGGCGAGGTGCGGCTTGGTCCCGTGGGGATTGACCCCCATGCTCTCCGACCCGCGCCAGGCGAGCGGGCGCATATAGGCGTCCTTGAGACCGCTGGCGGCCAGCACTTCCTCGCAGGCCGCATCGATCTCCGCGACGCTCCATGGCAGCTCGAAGCCGATCAGCTCGGCCGAACGGCGCAGGCGCGTGCTGTGCTCGGTCAGCTTGAAAATCTTGCCGCCATAAGCGCGCTGACCCTCGAACACGCTCGAGGCATAATGGAGCGCATGGGTCAGGACGTGGACGTTCGCCTCGCGCCACGGCACCAGCTTGCCGTCGAACCAGATGAATCCATCGCGATCGTCGAAGCTCACGTCATTCCCCTTGGACAATGTCGCTTGGCGCTTAGGAGCCGCGCGTCTCTGCCGCAAGTTCGGCCGACCGCCGGGTAGCCGCCGCCAGCGTCCGGTCGACGAGACCGGGCAGCTCGGCGTCCAGCACCCTGAGCCCCGCCTCGGTTGTCCCGTTGGGACTGGTCACCTTGCGGGCAAGCTCGGCCATCGGCTCGCCCGAACTCGCCGCCAGCCAGGCCGAGCCAAGCACCGCCTCGCGCGCCGCGGTCAGCGCGAGGCCGGGCTCGAGCCCCCGCCCCTCGCCCGCCTTGGCGAAGGCCTCGATGAAGCGCGCGACATAGGCCGGGGTCGAGCCCGAGACGAAGCCGATCGCGCCGAACTCCTCCTCGGATGCGCACCAGGGCGCGAAGCCCAGCATCGAGAACCACGGCTGCAGTTCGGCCTGGAGCGCCTTGTCCTCATGCGCCGGCGTATAAAGCGGCAGCACCCCGCGCCGCACCGCGACCGGCAGGTTGGGCATCACCCGCACGATCGCACGCGCGCCCGGCAGCAACCGTGTCAGCGTTGCGACATCGGCCCCGGCGAGCATCGAGACCACCACCGTCTGCGGGGTCACCCAGCGTGCGACCTCGGGCGCGAGCGCCTGCAATTGCTGCGGCTTGAAGCCGAGGATCAGCCGGTCGGGGGCGCGGTCGAGCTCGCCCAGCCGCTGGACGGTGCGGATGCCGGGCACCGGCCGTCCGCTCGGTCGGACCGCGGTGAAGCTCGAATTCGGCTCGCCGGCCAGCAGCCAGCCGGCGACCATCGCCTGCCCCATGTTCCCGCAGCCGACGAAGAGATTGTGCTTGGACATTCACTGACTTCCGTTCGCCCTGAGCGACGTCGAAGGGCGGTTGCGCAAACGTGCTTCGACGTCGCTCAGCACGAACGATGTGAGGGGCCTCAGGCCTCGCCCGCGGTCTCGATCAGCGCGGCGGTGATCGCTTCGCTCGGGCTCTTGCCGCCCCACAGGACGAACTGGAACACGGGATAGAAACGCTCGCACTCCTCGAGCGCGGCCTCGCTCAACTGCTCGGCCTGCTCGAAGCTCAAGCCGTCCTCGCCGCCGTCGATCAGCGCGGCATAGCGAAAGACGATCAGCCCGCTGTTCGACCAAAGTTCGAAATGGCCGAGCCACAGCTGCTCGTTCACGAGGCCCAGGGTCTCGTAAATAGCGGCGCGCTTGTCGTCGCCGACCTTTATGTCGGGGAAGGCCAAGAACTGGAGCACCTGGTCGTCGGGGCGCCACACCCCGCGCAGCTCATATTGCGCCCAGCTGCCCGGCGCCGATGCGACGATCTCGCCGTCGCCCGAACGCTCGCAGGCCCAGCCGCGGGCTTCGAAATAGGCTTCCAGCACCTCGATGGGCGCGCCGTCGTCGCGCTCCTCGGCCTGGTTTTCCTCGTCGCGGGAAGACAAGCTCACTCCTCGGGCGTCTCGATGCCGGTGGTTCCGGCCGGAGGCGCCTTGACGTCGCCGGCCGCCGCCTTGCGCGCGGGCTTGCCGCCCTTGAGCGCGGCCAGTTCGGCCTTAAGCGTCTCGATTTCCTCGCGGGCGGTGGCGGCCATCGCCTTCACCGCCTCGAACTCGTCACGGCTGACGAAGTCCATCCCCGCGACCCATTCCTTCATCCGCTCGCGCATTCCGTCCTGCGCCTCGCGGGTCATGCCGGCGACAGTCCCCGCCGCGCCGTTCATGATCTTGACGAAATCCTCGAAGAAGCGGTTCTGCGATTGCATCAGTTTCAACCCCCAGTGATCCCCAGCGGCGCACGATCGGCGCCGGGATTGAGCCTGCCCGTCTCGTAATTGAGCGTGGTGGCGAGGCACAGCCATGCCAGATAGGGGAGAAGCAGCAGCGCCGCCACCCTCGAGAGCGGCCAGGCAGCGATAATCAGCGCGGTAACCAGCACGTCCATGCCGAGGATGAGCAGGAACCCGCCGTCGATATAGCCGAGCCCGAAGAAGGTCGGCGACCAGGCCCAGTTGAGCAGTAGCTGCCCGGCGAACAGCCCGAGCGCTAGGCGGCGCTGCGCCGAGGGCGGCCGCGACAGGATCAGCGCGAGGCTAATCCCCATGAACGTGTAGAGGATGGTCCAGACGACCCCGAAGGCCCAGCCCGGCGGCTGGAAGCTCGGCTTTTCGAGCGGGATGTACCAGCCGTTCGAAAAACCGCTGTTCGAAAGATAGCCGATCGCGGAGCCGGCGACGACCAGCACCGGGACGGTGACGAAAGCGAACTTCCACCAGGGTCGCGCAGGGGCGCGGCGGTCGAATTCATCGGCCATGGTGGCCATGGATCAAAACTCCTTCTGGGCGGCAAGCAGGAACTCGACATTGCCCTCCGGACCGGTGATCGGGCTACGCGTCGTGCCCAAAACTCGCCACCCCCGCGAAGCGATCCATTGTTCCGCCGCCGCGACGACCCGGGCATGGACGGCCTCGTCGCGGACCACCCCGCCCTTCCCTACTTCCGCCCGCCCCGCCTCGAACTGCGGCTTGACCAGCAGGAGGGCGTGACCGCCGGGGCGAACGAAGTCGACCGCCTTCTCCAGCACCTTGGACAGAGCGATGAAGCTCGCGTCGCAGACGAGGATGTCGATGGGCTCGGGGATCTGCTCGGGCGTCAGGTGGCGGGCATTGGTCTGTTCGAGGACGATCACGCGCTCGTCCTGCCGCAGCCTCCAGGCGAGCTGGTTGGTCCCGACATCCACCGCATAGACCCTGGCCGCGCCCCGGCTCAGCAGCACGTCGGTGAAGCCCCCGGTCGAGCTGCCGACGTCGAGCCCGGTCATCCCCGCAGGGTCGATCCCGAAATGGTCGAGCCCGCCGACCAGTTTGAGCCCGCCGCGCGACACCCAGGGATGGTCCTTGCCGCGCACCTCGAGCGCGGCATCGGCGGCAAGCGTCTCCCCCGCCTTCAGGACCTTGCGCTCGCCCACAAACACCAGCCCCGCCATGATCAACGCCTGCGCCCGGCTCCGGCTCTCGGCGAGCCCCCGGTCGACGAGGGCCTGGTCGACCCGCTGCCTGGCGCTCATGGCTGGGGGGCGAGACCGTTTTCGCGGCGCCCGTCGGCGATCTCGGCGCGGTGCGTGTCGATATAGGTGCGAAGCTCGGCAAGGCCCTTGCGCTGGGTCGCCCGCTCGGTCTCGCAAGCAGCGCCGGGACTGTCGGGATCGGGATTGGCCGCATCCCACGCGAGGGCGGCGGCGATCCCCGCCATCCAGCGGTCGGGCTCGCCCCCGGCCCAGCCGTTGATCTCAGTCCCGAGCATATCGTTGAGCGCGCCCAGCAGCGCCGGGCCGCCGTCGGCCGGCTGCGCGACACAGGCGACGTTGATCCGACCGCGCAACTGCCCGACGTAGAAGAGGCGGAGCGCGTCATCGCGCTTGCCCGCCCGCCAGGCCTCGGCCGATTGCTGGTAATGCCCGACCCAGGCCGAAGGCGTCGGCGTGGCGGTCGCCGCCGCCAGCGCGGCGACGAGCAGGATCACGCGCTAACGCCCGTCTCGACCCCCACGCTGTTGCGCCGGAGCGCCTTCAGCACGGTGTCGACGATGTGCGGCGCGTTCAGCTTCGCCTCGTCATATTGCTTCGCCGGGCTGTCCTGGTCCTGGAAGGCGTCGGGCAGGCGCATGGTGCGCAGCTTGAGGCCGGCGTCGATCAGCCCCTCGTCGCTGGCCATGGTGAGCACATGCGCGCCGAAGCCGCCGACCGCGGCCTCCTCGACGGTCACGGCGACCTCGTGCGTGGTGAGCAGCTTGCGGATTAGCGCCTCGTCGAGCGGCTTGGCGAAGCGCAGGTCGGCGACGGTGGTCGACAGGCCCATGGCCTCCAGCTGCTCGGCGGCCTTTTCGGCTTCCTCGAGCCGGGTCCCGAGCGAGAGGATGGCGACGGTCTTGCCCTCGCGAACGATCCGGCCCTTGCCGATCTCGAGCTTCTCGGGAACCTCGGGGATCGGCAGTCCGCGCCCGTTGCCGCGGGGATAGCGGACCGCGATCGGCCCGCTGTCATGCTGCGCCATGGTGTGGACCATGTGGGTCAGTTCGACCTCGTCGGCCGCCGCCATCACCACGAAATTGGGAAGCGTGCAGAGATAGGCGAGATCGAACGACCCCGCGTGGGTCGCCCCGTCGGCGCCGACAAGGCCCGCGCGGTCCATCGCGAAGCGGACCGGCAAATTCTGGATCGCGACGTCGTGGACCACCTGGTCGTAGGCGCGCTGGAGGAAGGTCGAATAAATGGCGCAGAAGGGCCGGTAGCCGTCGGCCGCCAGCCCCGCGGCGAAGGTCACCGCATGCTGCTCGGCGATGCCGACGTCGAACATCCGGGTCGGATGCGCCGCGCCGAACAGGTCGAGCCCGGTCCCGCCCGGCATGGCGGCGGTGATGGCGACGATCTTGTCGTCGGCATTGGCCTCGGCGATCAGCGCGTCGGCGAACACCTTCTGATAGGCGGGCGGTCCGCCGCCGGGGCCCTTGTCCTGCTTGCCGGTGACGACGTCGAACTTGACCACGCCGTGATATTTGTCGGCGCTGCTCTCGGCCGGGGCATAGCCCTTCCCCTTCTGCGTCACCGCATGGATCAGCATCGGGCCGTGATCGCTTTCCTTCACATTTTCGAGGATCTCGACCAGGCTCAGCACGTCATGGCCGTCGACCGGCCCGACATAATAGAAGCCCAGTTCCTCGAAGAGCGTGCCCCCGGTCATCATGCCGCGGGCATATTCCTCGATCCGCTCGGCCGCATTGCGCATGGGCTTGGGAAGATGCCCGGCGAGCCGCGCCGCAAGCTTCCTCGGGGAAAGATACTTGTTGCTCGAGACCAGCCGGGCGAGCGCATTGCGCAAGGAGCCGACCGGCGGCGCGATCGACATGTCGTTGTCGTTCAGGATAACGATCAGCCGGCTGCCGGCCTCGGCGGCATTGTTCATCGCCTCGAAGGCCATGCCAGCGGTCGCCGCGCCGTCGCCGATCACCGCGATCGCACGCTGCGGGCGATCGTCGAGCTTGGAGGCGATCGCAAAGCCCAGCGCGGCCGAGATGCTGGTCGAGCTGTGCGCCGCGCCGAACGGATCATACTCGCTCTCGCTGCGCTTGGTGAAACCCGACAGGCCCCCGCCCATGCGCAGGGTGCGGATCCGGTCGCGGCGGCCGGTCACCACCTTGTGCGGATAGCATTGGTGGCCGACGTCCCAGATCAGCTTGTCGGCGGGCGTGTCGAACACATAGTGGATGGCGACCGTCAGCTCGACCACGCCGAGGCCGGCGCCGAGGTGGCCGCCCGTCACCGACACCGCGCTGATCACTTCCTGCCGAAGCTCGTCGCAAAGCTGCGGGAGCTGGCTCTTGTCGAGCCGGCGGATATCGGCCGGAACCTGGATGGTATCGAGGAGCGGGGTCTCGGGACGCTGAGTCATATCCGACCGTTCCTAACCGCTTGTGCACTCCAAGTCGAATAGGTCGATGGGTCGCCTCAGCGGGTTGCGGACGAGGCGGCGGCAAGGACGGCGTCGAGCAGCCCCGGAAAGCGCGCGGCAAGCTCCTCGGTCCGCAGCCGGTTGACCATCCGTACCCCCGCCTTTTCCGAGCGGATCAACCCTGCCGCGCGAAGCACGCCGAAGTGGTTGGACATGGTCGCCTTGGGCATGCCCTCGGGCGCGGCGACGGCGCAGGCCAGCCCGTCGGCCTTGGCCACATCGCAGTCGTGGAGGCGCCGGACGATCGCCAGCCGCCCCGGATCGGACAAGGCGTGAAGCACCGCTTCGAGCGGAACATCGTCCAATCGGGGGTGAAGAAGCCGCGCCATGCCGCTCATATAAGGGGAAAATCTGCAATGATAAGTTTATTTGTTCGGATATCTTGAACTAAGAAACCTTGTCTCCGACCTTTCTCGCCGTGCTCGACGAATTTTCCAGGAGACTGTTCATGACCAAGGTTCTTGGCGGCAAGACCGCCCTCGTCACCGGCGCCTCGCGCGGCATCGGTGCCGCCATCGCCCGCCGCCTCGCCGCCGACGGCGCCCATGTCATCGCCCATTATGGCCGCTCGGCCGCCGAGGCCGATGCGGTGGTCGCCGAGATCACGGCGGCCGGCGGCTCGGCCAAAACGCTGCAGGCCGACCTCGCCACCGTCGCGGGCATCGACAGCCTCGTCACCGCCACCCGCGACCGGCTCGCCGGCAAGCCGCTCGACATCCTCGTCAACAATGCCGGGGTGGCGGAATATACCGGCTTCGCCGAGACCGATGCCGACGTCCTCGACCGCCAGCTCGCGGTCAACGTCCGCGCGCCCTTCCTCATCACCACCGGCCTGCACGACCTGATCCCCGACGGCGGCCGGATCATCTTCACCAGCTCGATCGTCGCCAAGACCTTCTTCCCCGGGATCAGCGCCTATGCGATCACCAAGGGAGCGATCGACACGCTGACCCGGAGCCTCGCCGGCGAGCTTGGTCCGCGCGGGATCCGAGTCAATGCCGTCGCGCCGGGCGCGACCGACACCGACATGGCCGCCTGGATCCATAGCGAGGAAGGCACCGCCACCGTCCATGCCATGCAGGCCCTGAAGCGCCTCGCCCGGCCAGCGGACATCGCCAACAGCGTCGCGTTCCTCGCCGGTCCCGACAGCGATTGGGTCACCGGACAGGTGATCGACACCTCGGGTGGCTCGAAGCTCTGACGCTTGGTTCGTTCGTGCTAAGCGAAGTCGAAGCACGCCCTTCGACTTCGCTCGGGGCGAACGTTCACGCTTGATCCCTAGCGGCAGTCCTCGCAGGTGCCGCGCACCTCGATCACCGGGCGGGTGGGCGCGAAACCGCTCTTGGCGGCCGCCTCGCGCACTTCGTTGGCGATGCTGTCATTGTCGATATGCTTGGCCTGCCCGCAATGGTCGCAGATCAGGAAGATGCAGTCGTGCAGGCAGGCCGGGTGGTTGTTGGCGACATAGGCGTTGGCGCTCTCGACCCGGCGGGCAAGGTTGCTGCCGACGAACAGGTCGAGGATCCGGTAGACGCTGTTGGCCGCAACCCGTCGCCCCTGCGACTTGGAAACCGCCTCGGCGATGTCATAGGCGCTCGCCGGGCGATCGAAGCCGGCAAGCGCGTCGAACACCGCCTCGCGCATCCCGGTCCACTGCTCGCCGCGGGTCGTCAGCCGGTCGCGCGCCGCCGCCTTGAGATCCGCGCCGCCATGCTGGTGATGATCGTGTCTCGCCATGGTATATCAATATGCCCCCGCGCCTGCCTTGCCGCAAGTGAACCGGGCCTCGTTTTCCGGCGTTCGGACGCGATGGACGCCACCCCTTCCCCCCTTTCGCCCGACGCGCCGCTTCGCCGCGACAGCCACGAGGGCGAAGGCGCGACCCGCGGCACCGCGCGGATGGAGGCTTTCGCCGACGGCGTCTTCGCCATCGCCTTCACCCTGCCCGTCTTCAACATCGTGATGCCGACGCTGGGCGGTCGCGGCAGCGATCTCGGCAGCGACCTCCTCGCCGGCTGGCCGCACCATCTCGGCTATCTCATCGCCAGCCTGATCATCGCGCTTTACTGGGTGCACCACCATTTCTCGGGCGCGATCTACCGAACCACCGGTCACTCTTTCCTGCTCGCGACCGCGCTGTTCCTGACCATGATCGGCTACATCGCCTTTCCGGTCCGCGCCTTCGCCGAGAGCATCCCCCACCCAGGCGCCCTTCCGGACGCCGCGCGCTTTCTCAGCGTCGCGCTCGCGCTGACCTCGCTGTCGTGGCTCACCAAGTGGAGCGTCGGGCGCCATTTCGGTCATGTCGACGATCGCCTCGACCCCGCCTATGTCGATCGCCTGACCCGGACCTACCGGCGGATGTCGGCCTGGAACGTCGCCGCGGCCCTCATCGCCTGGGTCGACTGGCGGATCGGCCTGGCCATGTCGGCGGCGGGACTGCTGGCGAAACTGAAGCCTCCCGAGACCCCGCGCTACTGCACCGAGGCCCCGGTCATCGAGGGCGAGGCCTAGCGGCGGCCGAAGGGGTGCGCGGTGCCGCGGCGGTTGAGGTCGTGGCCGAGCGCGAGGATCATCACCCCGACGATCGTCGCCACCGCTTCGGTCCCGTCATGCGGCAGGGTCAGCGCCCCGCCCATCACGCCCAGGCCCATGCCGCCCACTGCGCTCGGCATCATGAACCCATGCTCGAGGATGCCGCGGCCGAGCGCGAAGGCGCCGAGCGCCATGGCGAAGCTCAGCCCGACCTCGTGGATCCAGTGATTGCCGAGCAGGCTCCCGAACGCCGACATCGTCGCCACCAGCACCGTCGTCGCGACGCAGTGCACGAGGCAGACGCCCGACAGGCCGATCGCCAGCCGGTCCCAGGCATGGGTGGAGGAGTGGGTGCGAGTCATAAGCGGTGGTCGCAATGTAATAGTGCAACATCGGCGAAGTTACAACATCCCCTGGGACATTTGGTCCGCTTGCCGGACCTTTTTGCGGAGGCCATATGGCGGCCATGTCCGCCCCCGCGCTCGTCCCTCCGACCGCCCGCCCGCGCGCCGTCAGTAACTGGCTGCTGACCCTGTGCGCCCTCATCTTCGTGATGGTGGTGGTCGGCGGCATCACCCGCCTCACCGAAAGCGGGCTCAGCATCACCGAGTGGAAGCCGATCACCGGCGCCATTCCGCCGCTCACCCAGGCCCAGTGGCAGCACCAGTTCGAGCTCTACCAGCGGATCCCCGAATATCAGCAACTCAACCGCGGCATGACGCTGGACGAGTTCAAGAACATTTTCTTCTGGGAGTGGGCGCACCGCCAGCTGGGCCGGGTCATCGGCCTCGTCGCCCTCCTCCCCCTCGTCTGGTTCGCCGCGAAGAAGGCAATCCCGCGCGGCTACGGCTGGCGCACGGGCATCATCTTCCTCCTCGTCTGCGTGCAGGGCGCGATCGGCTGGTGGATGGTCGCGAGCGGGCTGACCGAGCGAACCGACGTCAGCCATGTCCGCCTCGCGGTGCACCTGCTGACCGCCCTGGTGATCCTCTCCTTCACGCTGTGGACCGCGCTTGACCTGCGCAGCGAGGGCGCCGTCCCGCGCAAAGTCCCGACCTTGGGGCTGTGGGCCTTCGCCGCCCTGTTCGTGCAATTGCTGTTCGGCGCCTACGTCGCGGGGCTCGACGCCGGCTATGCCTTCGACACCTGGCCGCTGATGGGCGACGAGCTCTATCCCGCCGCCGCCCCCTGGCTCGAGCCCTTCGTCCGCAACTTCGTCGACAATCCGGTCACCGTGCAGTTCGTGCACCGCTGGTGGGCCTGGGTCGTCCTCGTCTTCGCGGTCGTCCTCGCCCGCAAGGTGCGTCCCTCGAGTCGGCGCCACTCGATCGCGCTTCATTCGGCGATCGGCGCCCAGATCCTGCTCGGCATCTGGACGCTGCTGTCGGGCGTGAAGCTCCACGTCGCGGTCGCGCACCAGGCCACGGCGGTGCTGGTGGTGGCGAGCTTCGTCGCCGCCATCCACCGGCTGGCTGTTCCGGGCCGGGTCACCGAGCGGGCCGCCCCGCTGGTCCCGAGCACCGCCGAGGGACTCTAGCCCCCGTCCCCGGAGGTCGCCGCCGGCTGGCTCTTGCGGGGCAGAGGCCGATGGGTCAGGAAAACGCCATGGCCGACTTCCAGACCCCGAACCTTCCCAGCCGCGACTTCGACCGCACGGTCGCCTTCATGACCCCGCTTGGGTTCGAGCCGGGCTATCGGTCCGACGGCTGGATGATCATGACCCGCGGTTCGCTCCAGGTCGAATATTTCGCCTATCCCGACCTTCCGGCCGAGCATGGCTATGGCTGCTGCCTGCGGCTCGACGACCTCGATTCCTTCTACGAGACCTGCTTTGCCGCCGGCGTGCCCGTGTGCACTACCGGAACCCCGCGGCTCCATCCCGCGATCGAGGAAAGCTGGGGTCGCCGGGCGGCGTTGATCGACCCCGACGGCGTCCTCTTCCACCTCATCCAGAACTGACAGGGTATTATTTTACCCGCCCGAAAAGCTGCGGTTTTGCTTGACTTTCCGGGCCCGAATCGCGATTAGCCCGGCCACGCGCTGCCCTTTTCGGGGCGGCGTTTCCTGTTTTCATACGAGGTTTTCAGCCATGAAGGCGCTGATGAAGACCACCAAGTCGGCCAAGCCGGCGGAGGTCGAGAAGAAGTGGCATCTCATTGATGCCGAGGGCCTGGTCGTCGGCCGTGTCGCCACGATCATCGCCAACATCCTGCGCGGCAAGCACAAGCCGAGCTTCACCCCGCACGTCGATTGCGGCGACCATGTCGTCGTCATCAACGCCGACAAGGTCCGCTTCACTGGCCGCAAGGCGCAGCAGAAGATCTACTACAAGCACACCGGTTATGCCGGCGGCCTGAAGGAAACGACCGCGGCCAAGGTGCTCGACGGCCGCTTCCCCGAGCGCGTCCTCGAGAAGGCCGTCGAGCGGATGATCCCGCGCGGGCCGCTGGGCCGCGACCAGATGCGCGCCCTTCACCTCTACAACGGCACCGAGCACCCGCACGCGGGTCAGGACCCGCAGGTCCTCGACGTCGGCGCCATGAACCGCAAGAACAAGGTGGGCGCATAACATGGCCGACAAGAAGTCCCTCGCCGATCTCGGTGCCCTGACCAGCCAGCCGGCCCCGGCTCCGGAAGCCGTCGCTGCGCCGGCCGAGACCGCCGCCGACGATGCCGCCCCGGCGACCGAAGCCGCCTCGGACGAGCCGGCCCCGTTCGTTCCGGCCGTCTCCGACGCCCCGCTGCGTGAGCAGCAGCTCGACAAGTTCGGCCGCGCCTATGCGACCGGCCGCCGCAAGGACGCCGTTGCGCGCGTCTGGCTCAAGCCGGGCTCGGGCAAGATCGTGGTCAACGGCCGCGACCAGGAAGTCTATTTCGCCCGTCCGACGCTGCGCCTGGTGATCAACCAGCCGTTCGGCATCACCGACCGCGTCGGCCAGTATGACATCATCGCCACCGTCAAGGGCGGCGGTCTGTCGGGCCAGGCCGGTGCGGTGCTGCACGGCATCGCCCAGGCCCTGTCGCGCTACGAGCCGGTGCTCCGCACCACCGTCAAGCGCGCCGGCTTCCTGACCCGCGATCCGCGAGTCGTCGAGCGCAAGAAGTACGGCAAGGCCAAGGCCCGCCGCAGCTTCCAGTTCTCGAAGCGCTAAACCTTCTCACCATCCAGCCGAATGGGGCGTCCCGAGCGATCGGGGCGCCCTTTTCTTGTGGGCGTAAGTTTCGTTCCGGAACTGACAGCCGCGCGCCGCGTCTGTCAGCTTTGGGACTTTCTGGAGCGACGATGCCGACTGCCTTCACGCGGGGCCTGAGCCCGACCTTCGCCGCCTGCGAGCTCACCCACCTCGACCGCAAGCCGATCGACCTGGCGCGCGCCGAGCGCCAGCACCGCGCCTATGAAGCCGCGCTTGCCGACGCCGGCCTCGAGGTGGTCCGCCTTCCCGACCTTCCCGGCCATGCCGACAGCGTGTTCGTCGAGGACACCGCGATCCTGCTCGGCGAGCATGCGATCATCACCCGCCCGGGCGCGCAGTCGCGGCGGGACGAGACCGACAGCACCGCCGAGAGCCTTTCCGACCGCTTCATCGTCCACCGCCTGACCCGCGGCAAGCTTGACGGGGGCGACGTGCTGCGGATCGGCAAGCGCCTCTACGTCGGCCAGTCGAGCCGCAGCGACTGCGCGGGCATCGTCAATCTCGCCGGGCTCGCCGGACGCCTCGGCTATGAAGTGGTCGAGGTGCCGCACGAGCGCTGCCTCCACCTCAAGACCGGCGCGACCCATGTCGGCCACGACAGCGCCGGGCGCGACGTGGTGCTGATCAATCCCGACTGGATCGATCCCAACGCCTTCGAGGACGTGTTCCTGCTGCCCAGCCACCCGCTCGAATCCTTCGGCGCCAACGCGCTCCGGGCCGGCGACCGCCTGCTCCACGCCGCCGCCTATCCCTATACCGCCGAGCGGCTGCGGGCCCTCGGTTTCGACGTCGAGGACGTCGACATCGGCGAACTCGAGAAGGCCGAAGCCGGCCTCACCTGCATGAGCCTCATCGCGGACTGAGGGGAAAGTAGAAAGCTGGGCCCCTCTTCTGCCTAGTCAGCCTTTGCCTTGGCCCAGCGCTCCTGCAGCGCGGCATAATCCTCGCTGCGCATCTCGGGCAGCCCCTCGGTATTCACCCACGCCCGGTGCATGCTCTCAACGCCGAAATGCGACTTGGGCACGAAGCCCGAGGGATCGTCGAAGGCCGCGACCGTAAGGTCCATCTTGTCGGTCCCTTCGGCATAGCGAAACCCGAGTGTCGTCCCGCATTGCGCGCAGAAGGGCCGCTCGGCGATGGCTGAGCTGCGATACCAGTCGGGCTCCTGCGTCCAGGTCACGGCGTCCTGGCGCACCCCGACCATCGCCAGGCTGACATTGCCGCTCGCCCGCTGGCACATCCGGCAGTGGCAGAGATAGGCATGGTGATCGTCCGGCAGGTCCACGCTGAACCGCTTCGCCCCGCACGCACAGCCGCCGGTCATCTGGGTCATCGGATCTTCCTCACAGCAGCCGGCACGAGCGCCAGCAGATTGCCGACCAACGCGAGGCCCATGTCCTTCTGGGCATCGAAAATATCGCCTTGCTGCCCATTGTAGGCTTCGACCGCATCGGGCGCCATCGTCAGCGCCAGCCCCCATTCGAAGATTTCATAGACCGCGCTAGTCGCCTGGATGGCAAGGAAGGCGAAGAGCATCGCCACAGCCCGGCTCAGCCCAAGATAGCGCTCCACCACCTCGACGAGCGGGACGGTCAAAAGCAGGCCGAACAGGAAATGCACGAGGCGATCGAAGTGATTGCGCCCACCCTCTGCCAGACCGACCCATTCGCGATAGGGCACGAAACTGTACGACCAGTGTGCGGCCAGCAGGTGCAGCCCGATAAAAAGTGCAATGGCCCCGACGGACAAGGTCGACAGCGGTCTCCGAGCCAGCGCCCACCAGAAAAGGGGGAGCGCCAGCGCCACCGGACCGACCTGAAGCCAGGTGTTGTCGGGATAGATTGCGTTCCATCCGCTCAGCGGAATGCCAAGTGCGATGAGCGCCAGGATGGCGCGCTGCGCCCCCGGCAGCGCGTGCCTGTCTGCTTTCAGAACTTCCCCCTCTTTATTGGCTTTACCCCTTCTGCAGGTGCTTGCGCCCCAGCAGTTCGGCGATCTGCACCGCGTTCAGCGCGGCGCCCTTGCGGAGGTTGTCGCTGACCACCCACAGGTTGAGGCCGTTCTCGACCGTCGGATCCTCGCGCACGCGGGACACGAAGGTCGCATAATCGCCCACCGCCTCGACCGGGGTGACGTAGCCGCCGGCTTCGCGCTTATCGACCAGCATGACGCCGGGCGACTCGCGCAGGATGTCCTGCGCTTCCTTGGCGCTGATCTCGCGCTCGAACTCGACGTTGACACTTTCCGAATGGCCGACGAACACCGGCACCCGGACGCAGGTCGCGGTGACCTTGATCCGCGAATCGAGGATCTTCTTGGTCTCGACCACCATCTTCCACTCTTCCTTGGTCGAGCCGTCGTCGAGGAAGCTGTCGATGTGCGGGATGACGTTGAAGGCGATCTGCTTGGGGAAGAATTCGGGTTCGCTGGGATCGCCGACGAAGATGTTGCGCGACTGGCTGAACAGTTCGTCCATGCCCTTCTTCCCCGCGCCCGAGACCGACTGGTAGGTCGAGACCACCACCCGCTTGATTCCCGCCGCATCGTGCAGCGGCTTCAAGGCCACCACCATCTGCGCCGTCGAACAATTGGGATTGGCGATGATGTTCTTCGCCTTGTAGCCGGCCAGCGCCTCGGGGTTCACCTCGGGCACGATCAGCGGCACGTCCGGGTCCATCCGGTAGAGCGAGCTGTTGTCGATCACGGTGCAGCCTGCCGCGGCCGCGCGCGGGACATGCAGCTTCGAGCCTTCCGAGCCGATCGCGAACAGCGCCATGTCCCAGCCGGAAAAGTCGAAATGCTCGAGGTTCGAGACCTTGAGCTCGCGCCCTGAGTCCCCGAAGTCGATGATGTCGCCCTGGCTGCGCGCCGAGGCCACCGCCGCCACCTCGTCGAGCGGGAATTGCCGCTCGGCCAGGATGTTCAGCATTTCGCGCCCGACATTGCCCGTCGCGCCGACCACGACGACCCGATAACCCATGCTTGTTCTCCTTAGCCGCGCCTCTATCGTCGCCGGGCCCATGTGGCGAGGGGGAATGGATGCGCAAGGCGTGGCTGCTGGCTTTGATCGTGCTCGGGCTGCTGGCGGGCATGGCCGCGACCCGCTGGCTGACCGCCCCGCCCCCCTTGCGCACCGCCAACGCCGCCGGTGAATTCGACGCCGTCCGCGCCAAGGCGCGGCTCGCGCGGGTGCTCGGGGACCAGTCCCCCCACCCCGCCGACAGCGCCGCCAGCGATCGTGTCCGCAACGCCCTCGTCGCCGAGCTTCGCGCCATGGGCCTCTCCCCGCGCGTCGACGACCGCTTCGCCTGCAACAACCTCCACAAGCAGCCGGGCGTCGCCTGCGCCCGCGTCCGCAACATCGTCGTCACGCTCGGCGAGATGCCCAATGCCCCCCACCTCCTCGTCAATTCGCATTACGACAGCGTCCCTGTCGGGCCGGGCGCGAGCGATGCGGGCATGGGCGTCGCGGCGATGCTCGAGACCGCTTACCTGCTGAAGGACCGCAAGCTCTCCCGTTCCGTGACCTTGCTGTTCAACGAGGGCGAGGAGCTGGGCCTGGCCGGCGCCCGCGCCTTCCTCGACGGCGATCCGCTCAAAGACCGCGTCGACGCGCTGGTCAACCTCGAGGCGCGGGGCACGACCGGGCCGGTCAACATGTTCGAGACCAATGTCCCCAATGCCCAGGCGATCGACTGGTTCTCGCGCGCCGCGCCGCACCCGGTCGCGAGCAGCCTCGCGGTCAGCGCCTACCGGCTCATCCCCAATTACACCGACGTCAACAGCTTCGCCGAGGACCGGCGGTGGGTGACGCTGAACTTCGCGCCGATCGGCAACGAGACGCGCTACCACAGCCCGGGCGACAATCTCGCGGGCCAGGATCCCGCCACGCTCCAGCACATGGGCGACCAGTTGCTGGCGCTGGCGGGCAGCATCCAGCCGGGTGCCTATCCCGCCGAGACGCGCGGCGAGCGCCTGTTCATGACCGTGCCGCCGCTGGGCCTCCTCGTCCTGCCGATGTCGGCGGGGATCGCGGCCGCCATCGGGCTCGGCCTGCTGTTCGTCGCCCGGGTCCACCGCCGCCGCGCCTGGCCGGCGGTCGTGCTGATCCTTGGCACCATCATCGCTGCCACCGCCGCCGTCTATGCCGCGCTGGCCGTCGTTGGGTCCTTGCGCGAGGGCCAGTTCTGGCGCGCCCATCCGGTGCTGACCGAGGGGGCCATCTACGCCACCGTGATCGCGGTCGGCCTGGCGGCGCTCCGCCTCGCCCGCCGGCTCGAGGTCCGCAAGTGGCGCGTCGCCTTCTGGCTGGTCTATCTCTTGCTCGGCGCCGCGCTCAGCACGGTCGCGAGCGGCGCGCTCATCTATTTCCTCCTTGCTCCCGCGGTCTTCGCCCTTGCCCTCCTCGCCGGGTTCCGCTCCGAGCGGGCCGAGACATGGCTGTCCCTCCTCGCGGCACTCGTCCTGTATCTCAGCCTCGGCAGCATGGTCGGGCTCCTGCAGGACCTGGTGAACGGCGGGCCGCTGGCGATCTTCGGGCTGTTCGGAGGCCTGCTCATCCTCCCCTGGCTGATCGAGGCGAAACCGCTGCTCGACGACCTGCCGCGACGCGCCTTCCTCGTCGGCGCCGCCGCCCTCGTCCTCCTCGCCTGGCTGCCGCCCGCGCTCGCCCCGGCCTACAGCGCCGACCGCCAGCAGCAGTGGACGCTCCAATATGTGCGCGAAGAGGGAAAGCCGCCGGCCTGGTCGATCGTCAATGATCGCAAGCCCTTGCCGACCGATCTTCAGAGAATAGCGCAATGGCGGCAGGGCCAGCTTCCGCTCGGCAAACGCCTCCGCTGGATCGCCCGCGCGCCCGCCCAGCTTGGCTTTGCCGACCCCCGCCTCGACCCGGTCGGCGACATCGCGCTTGGGTCAGGCCGTTCGCTGTTGTTCTGGCTGGCCACCGGCGGTGCCGACACGGTCAGCCTGACGATCGAGCGGCAGGGCGCGCTGCTGGCGGGCGGGTTCAATGGCCGCACCGTGGCGCTGAAACCCGAGGCCAGGGTTCCCTACACCGTCACCTGCACGGGCCGCAGCTGCGACGGCGCGGTGGTCCGGCTCGATCTCGTCAAGGCGCCCGTCACGGTCCAGCTCACCGCCACCCACTGGCGCCTGCCTCCCGTCGCCGCGCCGCTGGCCGCCGCCCGCCCCGCCTTCGCCCGGCCGCAATATCTCCCCGACGCGACGATCCTCGTCAGCCGCGTCAGGCTCTGACCCAACGAAAAAGGGCCCGACCTTGCGGTCGAGCCCCTGTTCATCTGCGAATGCTCGCGAGGCTCAGGCCTCGGTCGAACCCTCGGCGGCCGGAGCGGTGCTGCCCTTGGCCGGACGGGGATCGCGGCGCTCGGCGATACGCGCCGACTTGCCGGTGCGGCCCCGCAGGTAATAAAGCTTGGCGCGGCGCACGACACCGCGGCGGACCACGTGGATCTCTTCGATCGACGGCGAATAAAGCGGGAAGACGCGCTCGACACCTTCGCCGAAGCTGATCTTGCGGACGGTGAAGTTGGAGCCGATGCCCTTGTTCGAGCGGGCGATGCAGACGCCCTCGTAGTTCTGGACGCGGGTGCGCTCGCCTTCGACGACGCGGACGCCGACGCGCAGCGTGTCGCCCGGACGGAAGTCGGGGATGGCGCGCTTGGCGGTGAGCTCGTCGATCTGCTCGCGCTCGAGGGTCTGAATCAGGTTCACTTCGTCTTACCTTCGTCTCGTTGCCGCGCACCAGAGGGCGACGCCTGCGAGACGTCCCCATGACGCTCGTACAGGTCCGGCCGCCGTAGCCGTGTATCATCGATCGCGCGCGACTTGCGCCATGCAGCGATCTTCGCATGATCCCCCGATCGCAGCACTTCGGGGATCGTGCGCCCTTCCCATGTCACTGGTCGGGTATAATGCGGATGTTCGAGCAGCCCCGTTTCGAAGCTCTCGTCCACACCGCTATCGGGGGCGCCCATTACGCCGGGAAGCAGCCGAACGCAAGCATCGAGCAACACCATCGCGCCGAGCTCGCCCCCCGACAGGATATAGTCGCCGATGCTGACCGGCTCCACGGGCCGTGCCTCGAAGATCCGCTCGTCGAAGCCCTCGAACCGGCCGCACAGGATAATCGCCCCCTCGCCCGCCACCAGGTCGCGCACCCGGGCCTGAGTCAGCGGCGCGCCCCGCGGGCTCATCGCGAGCATCGGCCGTCCGTCCGCCACGCTGTCGATCGCGGCGGCGAGCACGTCGCAGCGCAGCACCATCCCCGCGCCCCCGCCCGCCGGCGTGTCGTCGACCGTCCGGTGCTTGTCGATCGCGAAATCGCGGATGTTGGTCGTGTCGAGCCGCCACTTCCCCTCGTCGAGCGCGCGGCCGGCGAGGCTCGCCCCCAGCGGCCCGGGAAACATGTCGGGGTAGAGGGTGAGGACGCTCGCGCGGAAGGTCATCGGCCCGCCCGCCGGAACCAGGCCCCGAACAGCCCGCCTACCAGCGCGATCAGCGCCATGCCCGCCGCCACCGCCGCGGTGGTCGCCGCCGCGAGGTCGTTGAAATTTTCCACCCTCGGCGAGGCGACCCACAGCCATCCCGCATAGCCGCCGACGAGAAAGAGGAGGAGGAGCGGCAACGCGACCGCCGCCGCGAACAGGCCCCGGCCCGGCCGCGCGGCCCGCCACGCCCCCGCGCCGAACCCCGCCGCGAACACCGCCAGATAGATGAGCCATCGCATGGATGCGCGCTTTAGCAGCATGGCGGGAACCGCCAAGCCGCGCCGCTCATTGCGCC
Organism: Sphingomonas astaxanthinifaciens DSM 22298; assembly: GCF_000711715.1. Classification (NCBI taxonomy): domain Bacteria; kingdom Pseudomonadati; phylum Pseudomonadota; class Alphaproteobacteria; order Sphingomonadales; family Sphingomonadaceae; genus Sphingomonas; species Sphingomonas astaxanthinifaciens. The sequence continues at coordinate 254,281 of NZ_JONN01000002.1, read as the reverse complement.
CGCGTCATGTCCACCCAAGCCCCCCTCGACTGCCTGATCATCGGCGGCGGTCCCGCCGGCCTCACCGCGGCCATCTACCTCGCCCGCTTCCACCTCGACATCCTGGTGGTCGACGAGGGCAAGAGCCGCGCTGGCTGGATCCCGTGCAGCCACAACCATGCCGGCTATCCCGACGGGATCAACGGCAAGGAACTCCTCGAACTGATGCGCACCCAGGCGCAGAAATATGGGGCGAAGATCGAGACCGGCCGGGTCCATCGCCTCGACCGCGACGAGGACGGCCTGTTCACCGCAGACCTGGGCTCGGGCGCCCGCCCCGCCCGCTCGGTCCTGCTCGCCACCGGCCTCACCAACCGCCGCCCGCCGATCGACCCCGAACTCCACGACGAGCTAATGGCCCGCGGCCAGATCCGCTACTGTCCGATCTGCGACGGCTATGAAGTGACCGACAAGCGCGTCGGGATCATCGGCTCAGGCAAGGGCGGGGTCGGCGAAGCCCTGTTCCTGCGCAGCTATACCGCCGACGTCACCCTGATCGCGCCCGAGGCCGCCTGCGACCTCTCGGCCGAGGACCGCGAGAAGCTCGACGAAGCCGGGGTTCGCCTCGTCGGCGGCCCCGCCGAGGCGATCGGCACCACCGGCGCCTGCATCACCATCGACACCGCCGAGGGGCTGCTGACCTTCGACAGCATCTATCCGGCGCTGGGCAGCGACACGCATACCCAATTGGCCGAGATGCTCGGCGCGAAGCTCAACCCCGAGGACGGCTGCCTCGTCTGCGACGCGAAGATGCGCACCACGATTGCGGGCCTCTACGCCGCGGGCGACGTGGTCCACGGCCTCGACCAGATCAGCCACGCCATGGGCGAAGGCGGGCAAGCCGCCACCACCATCCGCAACGATCTCGCCGCCAAGGCCCCGATGCTGCGCGAGCCGGTCGTAGCGGAGAAGTGACGCCGCCGCTCTCCCCGGGAAGAGCGCGCGATCCCTAGAACACTGCCCCGATCATCAGCACCGGATTGTCCGCCGGCGACAGCTGCAGCTTGCCGCCGCTCTCGTGGATCAGCGCATGGGCGAGCCAGGCGCCGGCCGCGCGGGGTTCGACGGTGCCGCCGGCGCCGCGTTCGAGGGTGGCGCGCAGATTGGGATCGAGGAGCAGGCGCGGTCCTTCCGCCCGGATGACGATCTCGGTCCCCTCGGCGCCCCTTTCCGCCCCGATGTCGAGCTGCCCGCCGCGGACCAAGGCGTCGCCCGCGACAAGCGCGAGGTTGAGCAGCACCTTGATCGCGTCCTTGGGCAGCTTCTCGGCACTGACCATCCAGCCGAGCGTGATCTTCTTCTCGCCGCCGAACAGCCCCTCGAGCGCGGCCTTGGCCTCCCGCGTGTCGATCTCCTCGCCGAACCCGCCCCCGGCGCCAAAGGCCAGCCGGAAGAACTTGAGTTTCGCGGCGCTCGCCCGGGCGCTTTCGGCAAGCAGCTCGAGGCAGCGCTCGCGCATCTCGGGGTCCTGCTCATCGGCCATCAGCTCGATGCCGTTGTTGAGCGCGCCGACGGGCGACAGGAGGTCGTGGCAAAGCCGCGAACAAAGCAGACTGGCGAGTTCGATCGCGTTCATTGGAGACGACGTGGCCGATAGGGTCGCAAGGTGCAAGTCGCCTGACGCAAATCCGTGTTTGCAAAGTAGGATTATAGATGATGCAAGCTGCCGGATGCGCGACTTGTCCCATTTTCCCGCCCGCCTTGAAAAGCGCGTGCCCCCACCCCATCTCGTCCGGCCATGACCGGGGGGTCCGACATCATCGACATCGCTCTTGCCCCCGCCCATGCCGGCTGGCGGCTCGACCGCGCGCTTGCCGACGCCGTGCCGACCATGTCGCGCGAGCGGCTGAAGAGCCTGGTCAAGGCCGGCGCGCTCGAGCGTTCGGGAAGCCCGGTGCGCGATCCCGCGCTCAAGGTCGCGGGCTCGGAGACCTTCACCCTGACCGTGCCGCAGGCCGCCCCGGCCGAGGCGCAAGCGCAGGACATTCCGCTCGGCATCATATTCGAGGACGACCATCTCCTCGTGGTCGACAAGCCCGCGGGGCTGGTGGTCCATCCGGCCGCGGGCAATCTCGACGGGACGCTGGTCAATGCGCTGCTCCATCATTGCGCCGGACGGCTGAGCGGGATCGGCGGGGTTGCCCGGCCGGGCATCGTCCACCGGATCGACAAGGACACGAGCGGGCTATTGGTGGTCGCCAAGACCGACGTCGCCCACGAGGGGCTGGCCAGGCAGTTCGCCGCCCACTCGATCGACCGCCGCTATCTCGCGGTCGTGAACGGCATTCCCATGGCGCCCGAGGGCCGGGTCGAGGCGTCGCTCGCCCGCTCGGCCCACGATCGCAAGAAGATCGCGATCGTGGCCGAAGGCCGGGGCAAGCGCGCCGTCACCCACTGGACGCGTCGCTCCGTCGGACGCGACTCGGCGCTCGTCGAATGCCGGCTGGAGACCGGCCGCACCCATCAGGTAAGGGTGCACATGGCGAGCCTCGGCCACAGCCTGGTCGGCGATCCCGTGTACGGCCGGAACAACAAGACCGTCGCAGCGGTCTGCAAGGAGCTGAATTTCAAGCGCCAGGCCCTTCATGCGGCGACCCTGGGCTTCACTCATCCCGTGACGAAGCACCGTTTGTCGTTTGAAAGCCCTGTCCCAAAGGACATGCAGGAACTGTTCAAGGCACTTGGTGTATAGGAATACTCATGGCAGGGCAGTCATTGGCGTGCTCTGCCAGAAGAAGGACGCGACACTTTCATGGCACAGGCGAAGGCAATTTCCATTCCTGCAAGCTCCGGCGAAGCCGGGCTGAACCGCTACCTGAGCGAGATCAAGAAATTCCCGATCCTCGCCCCGGAAGAGGAATATATGCTCGCCAAGCGCTGGCGTGAGCATGGCGACACCGATGCGGCCGCGCGTCTGGTGAACAGCCACCTGCGCCTCGTCGCCAAGATCGCCATGGGCTATCGCGGCTACGGCCTGCCCGTCAGCGAGCTCATCTCGGAGGGCAATATCGGCCTCATGCAGGGCGTGAAGAAGTTCGAGCCCGACCGGGGCTTCCGCCTCGCGACTTACGCCATGTGGTGGATCCGCGCCTCGATCCAGGAATTCATCCTGCGCTCGTGGAGCCTGGTGAAGATCGGCACCACCGCCGCCCAGAAGAAATTGTTCTTCAACCTGCGGCGAATGAAGAACCAGATCGACGCCTTCGAGGATGGCGATCTGAAGCCCGAGGACGTGACCAAGATCGCGACCGATCTCGGCGTGACCGAGGACGAGGTCGTCTCGATGAACCGCCGCATGGCGATGGGCGGCGATACCTCGCTCAACGCGCCCTTGAAGGGTGACGAGGGCGCCGAGAGCCAGTGGCAGGATTTCCTACTCGACAATGGTCCGCTCCAGGACGAGCTGGTCGCCGACGAGGAGGAGAAGCAGGTCCGCCACACGCTGCTGACCAATGCGATGCAGTCGCTCAACGAGCGCGAGAAGCATATCCTGGTCGAGCGCCGGCTGGTCGACGAGCCCAAGACCCTCGAGGAACTGAGCCAGGTCTATGGCGTCAGCCGAGAGCGGATCCGCCAGATCGAGGTGCGCGCCTTCGAGAAGCTGCAGGCCGCGCTGATGAAGTCGGCGACCGAGCAGCGCCTCCTGCCAGCCGCCTGACGAGGCTCGCGACGACGACCGCTGCCGCGCCGGCCCGGAGCAGGACCGGCAGGGGCTTCGGCTTGACTGGAGCGACCACCGCCGGCGGCGGAGCCACGGCGCGGACGGGCTCGGGCACAGGTGCGGGCGCGGGCGGCGTGTCCGGCTCGGCGCTCGCCTGGCGCTCGACCTCGCGGTTGAGCTCGGCCCCGAAGATGAGCACCATGCTCGACAGGTAGAGCCAAGTCAGCAGCACAATCGGTGCCGACAGCGAGCCGTAGGTCGCGCCGTAATTGGCGAAATTTCTGACATAGAAGCCGAAGCCCAGCGTCAGGACCAGCCAGACCGCGGCGAAGAAGACCGAGCCCGGGGTCAGCCACACCCACCGCGCCTTCGCCCGGCTCGGCCCGAACCGGTAGAGCGTCGCCGCCGCCGCCGCCGCGATCCCGCCGAGCAGCGCATAGCCCGCCAGCGCAACGGCGAAGCGCCCGACCGGTCCGGCATCTGGCAGCAGCCCCTCGAGCGCGGCGAGCAGCGCGGTCACCGCCGCCACGATCCCGGCCATCACCACCGCCCCCGCGGTCATCGCCAGCGCCAGCAGGGTCGTCTGCACGAACCCCCGCGTCTCTTCTTCCTCGTAGGCGATGTTGAGTGCGGTCACGATCCCGCCGGCCGCGCTCCGGGCGCCCCAGAAGGCGAGCAGGATCGCGAGGAAGAGACCGATCCCCTTCTTGCCGCCCGAGGTCTCGACCACCTGCGTCAGCTGGTCGCCGATCAGCCTGGCCGCCTCGCCCGGAAGCACGCTCGTCAGCCCCGCCGCCTGCCGCGCCACCGTCTCGGGCGAGACGAACAGCCCGTAGGTCAGCACCGTCGCCCCGAGCAGGGGGACCAGCGCGAGGAAGAAATAGAAAGCGACTCCGGCGGCGACGATCCCGACATTGTCCTTCTGCACCGCGCGCCAGCTCCGCCGCGCGATCGCGAGCCAGCCCGGGGCGGGAATGTCGGAAGGCTTGTCGGCGGCGGTGCCGGGAGACGCGGTGCTGGCCATGCCGCGCCCAACCGACGCGCGGGCGCGCCCGTTCCCCTTGCCAAGAGCGCGCGACAGGCAGACCCTCCCCTTCCCCATGGCGCAAGAGGCGCCCGCCGCGACTCGACGCGCCACCTCGGCACGAAGGAGAGCTGCACCATGCAAGGCACCCCACACCGGCACGAGCCCGTCCCCGGCACCAGAGCCATTGCGCTGGTCGGTCCGGCGGGCGCGGGCAAGACCTGCCTCGCCGAAGCCATGCTGTTCGCCAGCGGCGCGATCGACCGGCAGGGCGACACCGGACAAGGGACCAGCATCGGCGATTCGAGCCCAGAAGCGCGCGCCCGCGGCGGCTCGACCGAACTCAATCTCATGCATTTCACCTGGCTAGGCGAGCGCTTCGCGCTGATCGACGTCCCCGGCGGAACCGGCTTCCAGGCCGATGGCGCCCGGGCGCTCAGCGTCGCCGACCTCGCCATCGTGGTGGTCGACCCCGACCCCGCCCGCGCGGCCCTCGCCGCCCCGACCCTTCGCCTGCTCGACGAGCTCGGCCTTCCGCACCTCGTCTTCGTCAACCGGATCGACAGCGCCCGCGGTTCGATCGGGGACCTGCTGCAAGCGCTCCAGCCGCTCAGCGTCTCGCCGCTCATCGCCCGGCAGATCCCGATCACCAGCGGCGACAAGGTCAGCGGCTTCGTCGAGGTCGCGCTCGAACGCGCCTTCCATTACCGCCCGGGCGGCCCGTCCGAGCAGGTCGCCATGCCCGCCGAACTCGATGCGATCGAGGCCGAGGCCCGCACCCGCCTGCTCGAGCATCTCGCCGACCATGACGACGCCCTGCTCGAGCAATTGCTGATGGACGAGACCCCGCCGCTCGAGACGGTGCTCCACGACCTTGCCCGCGAGACAAGCGACAATCTCGGCGTCTCGGTGCTGTTCGGTTCGGCCGCCAATGGCTGGGGCGTGCGCCGGCTGATGAAGGCGCTGCGCCACGAGGCCCCCGCTCCCGCCCGGACCGCGCAGCGGCTCGGAGTCCACGATCCGGCGCTGTTCACGGTCAAGGTCAGCCATGGCCATGCGCTGGGGCGGCTGGTCCTCGCCCGGATGCTCGGCGGCACCCTCAGGGAAGGCCAGGAACTGACCGGCGGCGATGGCCGCGCGGTCAAGGCCGGCGCGCTCTTCGCCCTGCAGGGCGAGAAGAGCCAGCGGCTGGGCGAGGCGCCCGAGGGCGAGGTGGTCGCGCTGGCCAAGGTCGATGCGATGCATGGCGGCGAATGGTTCGGCCGGAGCATGCTGCCGCCGCTGCCCGAGCTGCCCCTCCCGTCGCGCAACGTCCGGCTCGCCATTGCCCCCGCCGATCGCAAGGACGACGTCAAACTGTCCGGCGCGCTCCACAAGCTGACCGAGGAAGACCCGACGCTCCACGTGGATCATGACGAGGACGACCATGCGCTGATCCTGTCGGGCGTGAACGAGGAGCAATTGTCGGTCGTGCTTGCGCGGCTCAAGCGACGTCATGGCGTCACGGTCACCCAGCGCCCGCCCCGCGTCGGTTATCGCGAGAGCATCCGCCGCAGCGTGGTCCAGCGCGGCCGACACAAGAAGCAGTCGGGCGGCCACGGCCAGTTCGGCGACGTGGTGATCGAGCTTCGTCCGCAGGAGCGCGGGGGCGGCATCGCCTTCGCCGAGCAGATCCACGGCGGCGCCATTCCCCGTCAATATATCCCCGCCGTCGAGCAGGGCATTCGCGACGCCTGCCAGTCGGGACCGATGGGCTTTCCGGTGGTCGACGTCGCGGTGACGCTGACCGACGGCAGCTATCACAGCGTCGATTCGAGCGAGCTCGCCTTCCGCACCGCCGGCCGGATCGCGATGCAGGAAGCGCTGGCCGCGGCGCAGCCGCACCTCCTCGAACCCGTCCACAAGGTGACCGTGGTGACCCCGGCGGGAGCGACCAGCAAGGTCAGTTCGGCCCTCGCCGCCCGCCGCGGCCAGGTCCTCGGCCTTGGGCCCCGCGAGGGCTGGAGCGGCTGGGACCGGGTCGAGGCGCTGGTCCCCGAGGCCGAGCTCCAGGGGCTGGAAGGCGAGCTGCGCTCGCTCAGCCAGGGCCTCGCCACCTACGAGGCCGCGTTCGACCATCTGGCCGAACTCAACGGCCCGCTCGCCGAGAAGATCGTCAAGGCCAGGGAGGTCGAGCCGGCCTGAGCCATGGCGCCGCCCCGGCGGAGGCCGGGGCCTCGGGAGGATCGCGCAGACCGCCCGAGGTCCCGGCCTTCGCCGGGACGACGGCTCGCGCTTGACTTCACGCGCCCGCGCCGCGACGCCCGCTGGCAATCAATAGTTGCGGAGCGAACTCGTGGCCAAACGCCTGACCTGGTACATTCTTGCAGCCCTCGTCCTGGGGCTGGTGACCGGCTGGGCGATCAACGCCGGGATTGGCGACGCCACCCCCGAGGCCAAGGCGCGGCTGGGCGAGATTGCCGACTATTTCGGGATCGTCACCACCCTCTTCCTGCGGCTTATCAAGATGATCATCGCCCCGCTCGTCTTCGCGACCCTCGTCGCGGGGGTCGCGCACATGGGCGACACCGCTGCGCTGGGCCGGGTCGGCGCGCGAACGATGGCCTGGTTCATCACCGCCAGCCTCATTTCGCTCACCCTCGGGCTGGTGCTGGTCAACCTCCTCCAGCCGGGCGTCGGGCTCGACCTCCCGCTGCCTGCGGCCAATGCGGCGAGCGGGGTCGATACCTCGACCTTCGACCTCGCCAAATTCGTGACCCATGTCGTCCCTTCCTCGGGCATCCAGGCGATGGCCGAGAACGAGATCCTCCAGATCGTCGTCTTCTCGCTGTTCATCGGCGTCGCGATCACCGCGGTCGGCGAAAAGGCCAAGCCGCTGGTCCGCGCGATCGAGGGGCTGGTCGAGGTCATGCTGGTGGTCACCGGCTATGTCATGCGCCTCGCCCCGCTGGCGGTGTTCGCCGCGGTCGCCGCCTCCATCGCCGAGAACGGCCCGGGCGTGATCCTCACCTTCGGCCAGTTCATCGGCAGCTTCTACCTCGGGCTGGTGATCCTGTGGGGCTTCCTCTTCACCGTCGCCTTCCTCGCCGTCGGCAGGCGGGTGACCCACCTCATGCGCTACATCCGCGATCCGCTGGTGCTGGCCTTCTCGACCGCCTCGTCCGAAGCCGCCTATCCGCGCACGCTGGAAGCGCTCGACAAGTTCGGCGTGCCGCCGCGGATCGCCAGCTTCGTGCTACCGCTCGGCTACTCCTTCAACCTCGACGGCTCGATGATGTACATGACCTTCGCGACGATCTTCATCGCGCAGGCCTATGGCATCGACCTGTCGATCGGGCAGGAGATCTTGCTGCTCCTGACGCTGATGGTGACCAGCAAGGGCATTGCCGGGGTCCCGCGCGCGAGCCTGGTGGTGATCGCCGGCAGCCTCGCCATGTTCAACATCCCCGAGGCCGGTCTGCTGCTGATCCTCGCGGTCGACCATTTCCTCGACATGGGCCGCTCGGCGACCAACGTCGTCGGCAATGCGGTGGCGAGCGTGCTCGTCGCCAAGTGGGAGGGTCCGCTCGACGTCGAGGAAAGTCCCGTCATCGAGCACGCCCACGCGCCGAGCCACGTGCCGCCGCCACCGCCGTCGGTCTGAGGTGGACCTGCTCGACCTGCCGGAGCGCTACCGGCTGATCCTCTGCGACCTGTGGGGCTGCGTCCATGACGGCTGGCGGGTGTTCGACGGGGTTCCCGCGACGCTCGCCACCTGGAAGGCGCAGCAGCGGCTGGTGCTGTTCGTCACCAACGCGCCGCGCACCGCCGACGCAATCCGCGTGCAGCTTGAGAAGCTCGGGCTCGACGAGGATCTCGACGACGGGATCATCACCGCGGGCGAGGCCGGGGCGGCCGCGCTGCTGGGTCGCAAGGTGGGCTTTTGCGGTACCCATGACGACCGGGCCGACCTCGAACGGCGCGGGCTCACCTTCACCAGTCACGGCTTCACCGAACTCGCCTGCGCCGGGCTCGCGGAGGGGGAAACGGTCGCGGATTATGCCGACCGGCTGGCGGCGTGGGCAGCCGACGACGTCCTCCTCCACTGCCTCAACCCCGACCGGATCGTCCACCATCAGGGCGAGGTGATGGTCTGCGCGGGCGCGCTTGCCGACGCCTATGAAGCGCTCGGTGGCCGCACGCGCTGGTACGGCAAGCCCTACCCCACCATCTACGAGTATGCGCTGCGCCTCGCCGGGATCACCGACAAGTCCCATGTCCTCGCGATCGGCGACGGGCTCCAGACCGACATGGCGGGCGCGGCGGGCTTCGGGATCGACGCGGTGTTCGTGACCGGGGGCATCCACGCCGGCGACGATCCCGTCTTCGAAGGTGGCTGGCGTCCGGTCGCCAGTGTCGAGGGCCTGGGAACCGACGCCGCGGCTCGGACGTAGGGCCAGCCTTCCGATGTTCGACAGCCACCCCCACCAGCCCGGCGCCAGGCCGCGCCCCGGCACGCGCGAGACGATCGCTTTGCTCGCCGGGCTGATGGCGATGAACGCCTTCGCCATCGACGCGATGGTCCCCGCCCTTCCCGACATCGGCGCGCATCTCGGGGTCGTCGAGGAGAACCGCCGCCAGCTGGTGATCGTCGCCTACACCTTCGGCTTCGGGCTGGGGCAATTGCTGTGGGGCCCGCTCGCCGACCGCTTCGGACGCAAGCCGATCCTCGTCGCGGGCGTCGGCGCTTACGTTGGCTTCGCCTTCTTCTGCTCCTTCGCGCCGAGCTTCACCGCGCTGATCGCCGGACGCCTGCTGATGGGCGCCTCGGCCGCGAGCACCCGCGTGCTGGTCGTCGCCATGGTCCGCGACCTGTTCGAGGGCGAGGCCATGGCGCGGGTGATGAGCCTCATCTTCATGGTCTTCATGCTGGTGCCCGTGCTCGCCCCCAGCGTCGGCCAGGCGATCCTCCTCGCGGGACCGTGGCAGGCGATCTTCTGGCTGCTCGGCATCTATGGCTTGCTGATCGGGCTGTGGGGCTTTCTTCGCCTGCCCGAGACGCTTCACCCCGAATACCGCCGGACCCTCCAGATCGGCGAGCTCGCGCAGGCGGCCAGGGCCGTGCTGACCGAGCGCCAGTCGCTCGGCTACACCATCGCCCAGACGGCCATCTTCACCGGGCTCATCGCCTATATCAGCTCGATCCAGCAGATCGTCTTCGACGCCTTCAAGGAGCCACAGATGATCGGCCTCGTGTTCGGCGCGGTCGCGGCCCCGATGGCGCTGGCGAGCTGGCTCAACAGCCGCCTCGTCGGACGCTTCGGGCTTCGCCGGGTCGGCCATTCGGGCGCCGCCGCCTTCGCCACCCTGACCCTCGCCCACGCGGTCTTCGCCACCGCGGTCGGCGAGAACCTCCTCGTCTTTGCCCTGCTGCAGAGCCTGGTCATGGCGAGCTTCGCCTTCTGCTCGGCCAACCTCAACACGCTGGCGATGCAGAACATGGCCGCGATCGCGGGCATGGCCTCGTCGATCCAGGGCGTGATCGGCACCATCTTCGCCGCGATCGGCGGCTTTGCCATCGGCCAGGCCTTCGACGGGACCCAGTTGCCCTTCCTCTGGGGACTGTCGCTGGCGGGCGCGATCGGCCTCGGCCTGATCGTCGCGACCGAGCCTAGGCGGATGTTCGAGCGGCGAGGCCCCGCGCGTGGGCAAGCACCGTTTCGCCCAGCACAGCCAGCCGAGTAAGGTCGCGCGGCCGCTCGAGCGTGAAGACGGGCACGATGCGCGCAATCGCAGTGACCGCGCGCCAATGGTCGGTGGCCGTCCCGGTCTGCGCGACATAGCCGCCGCGATAGGTCTGGTCGAACAGCGCGCTGACCGCTGCCGCGCCCGATAGCGGACGGATCGCGATTTCGGGCCCGTCGGCAAGGATGTAGATCGCGCCCAGCGCCTGCCCTTCGGACGCGAGCGCGGCAGCCGCGACCGGCACGTCCCACTTGTCGAAATCCTCTTCGATATAGCTTCGGTCGAGCCCGTCGCGCGCGAACCCCAGCCCTTCGAGCGCCTCGCCCCACAGCCGCAGCCGGGGCACGCCGGGAAAGGCGATCGCGGCATCCTCGTCGGGGCGAATGACGATGACATCGTCGCCGATCAATTTGTAGCCCTGCCGGTGGAACCAGCCGGCCAGCGTCGACTTGCCCGCGCCCGAGGTGCCGGCGACCGCCACCGCCTTGCCGTCGACCACCACCGCATTGGCATGGAGGGGCATCAGGCCGCGCTGGTGGAGGAGCATCCCCATGGCGCTGCCGAGAAGATAGAGCCGGACGTTGCGCGCGGGCATGTCGGCGGGCGCGTCGACGAGGATCTCGCGCCCGCCGCGCACCGCGAAGGAGCCCGCTTCCTCGACCACCAGGTCGGCGGTCCCCGCGAGGTCGGCGCGGCGCACCGTGACGTCGACCGGCGCGGCGGGATCGGCGGGCAGCAGGCCCGGAAGCGCGATCTCGCTGGCGATGGTGAGGCCGAACAGGCGGACGTGGCTCATCCCCATGCCGCGACTTCGGCATATTGGGAGGCGACCTCGCCGCCGTGGACCATCTTCCCATCGACGCTGATCCAGACATGCGCCTTGAGTTCGTCTCCCGCGGCAATCCCGTAATGGAGCCGGGCCGGGACCCCGCGTTCGCGCAGCATCCGCTGGACGGTCAGTCCCTGCTCGAAGCAGAGCGCGCGAAAGGGCACGCGCCTTGCGACCGCGGCGACGGTGCGCGAGACGAGTGCGACGTCGGTGTGGCGCGGGCGTCCGAGCGGAACAAGGCCGAAGGAGATGGTCTCGGGGAAGGGCCTGGCGGCGACCATCCGGTTGGCCCGCGCCAGCAGCGGCAGCGCCTCGAGCGCCAGCGTGCGGCGCTCAGGCGGGGCCGACAGGAATGCCCGGAGCGCGGCGATCATCGCGCGTCGCCGTTCACTTCCGCCGTCGCCCCGCTATGGACGATGCGATGGAGCCGATGCTTGCCCTGCTGGTGGACTGCTGCCGCCCGCGCCTGTCCGATGCCGAGCTGGCCAAGATCGGCGAGCGCTTGGCCGTGGCCGATGGCGCGCGCTTCGCCCTGCTTGCCCGGCGTCACCGGGTCGAGGGGCTGGCCTGGCGCACGGTCCAGCGGATCGGGGTCGTTCCGCTGGGGCTCGGCAAACTTGGCGAAGACGCGCGGCACATCGCCGCCGACGGGCTGGTCATGGCGGTCGAAAGCGCGCGGGTCCACCGGACCTTCGCCGCCGCATCGATCCCGCATCTCTTCCTCAAGGGGCAGACGCTCGGCGTGCTCGCCTGGGACAATCCGATGCTCAAGCGCCAGCTCGACATCGACCTGCTCGTGCCGGGCAGTGCGATCGGGCGCTCGGCGGCGCTGCTGGCGGGGCTTGGCTATGTCCAGCAGGTGCCCGAGCCCTCGGTCGATCCGTCCGACTGGCACCGCAGCCGCAAGGAAAGCATGTGGCGGAGCGACGACGGCATCCTGCTCGACCTTCACAGCCGGGTCGCCGACCATTCCGCGATCCTGCCGACGGTCACCGCCACCGTCCCGGCGCGGATGGTCAAAGTCGCCGGCGGGGTCGAGCTGCCGACCCTGCCCGAGCGGCTGCTGCTCCCCTATCTCGCGGTGCACGGATTCTCGAGCGCCTGGTTCCGGCTGAAATGGCTGGCGGACTTCGCCGCGCTCGTCTCCCGCACTGCGCCCGCCGAGCTCGCCCGGGCGGCCGAGCAGGCCCCGCGCCTCGGCGCCGGCCGGACCCTCGCCGCGGCGCTGGTCCTGTCCAACCGGGTGATGGGGACGCCGCTGCCCGCCGAGCTCGAGCATGATTCGGGGTCGCGCACCCTCGTCAAACTTGCCCTCGCCGCGCTCAACGATCCGCGTGAGCCGACCGAGCGGGCGTTCGGGACGCTCGGCATCCATCGCTCGCAGCTCCTGATGGTCCCGGGCTCGCATTTCTTCATGAGCGAGGCCGTTCGCCAGTTGGGCGCGCTCCTCACGCACTGACGAGACCGTCGTCGGTCAGCGTGAGGTGCTTTGCCGCCTTCACCGGCCCGCGGTTGCTGCGCGCACTTCTGCGCTGCGCCTCGTAGCTGCGCGGCTCAGCCATGAAGGCGAGCGCCAGCGCGAACAAGGCCTGGATCGCGGGATCGCGCAAGGGAAAGTCGACGAGGCTGTGGCCGAGGATGGCGGCAGTGGCGATGGTCGCGGCGAGCGGCACGAGCTCGCGCTCCTCGGACCGCCACAACTGGATCGTGCGGGTCAGCCACCAGGCGAGCAGGGCCAGCAGCAGCAAGAGGCCCGGAACTCCCGTCTCGAGCAGCCATTCGAGCGGATCGCTGTGCGCATGGTTGATGAAGACGCTGTCGACCTTGGCCGGGTCCTCGCGCAGGCGATAGACGCGCTCGAAGCTGCCGAGCCCGGTCCCGACCGGGAAATTCTCGACGATCGCGGGCACGGTCCGCCGATAGATGTCGCTGCGGGTGCTGACCGAGGTCTGGGACGAGCCCGCCTCGCTGAAGGCCGCGATCCCGCCGACCCCGCCGAGGAGGAGCAGGAAGGCGGCGAGACTCAGCCATTTCGCGCCCGGGCCGGCCTTGGGAAGCGCGAGCGCGAGACTTGCCAGCAGCACGGGCACCGCCAGCACGAGCGCGGCCATGGATCCATTGAGCGCGATCCCCATCAGCACCACGGCCAGCGCGCCGAGCGCGATCATCACCCGGCTGATCCGCGCCTTGGGATCGGCCCGGCGGCTCGAGCGCAGCGCATTGCCGACCAGCGCCGCGAGGAACGGGATGGTGGTGAGGAGCAGGGTCGCCTGATGGTTGCTGTTGGCGAACAGGCCGGCGGCGGTGCCGGTGTTGCTCTGCGGGTAGAGATAGGGCCCGCCCTGAAGCAACTGGAGCGCGCCGAGCAGCACGGACAGCGAGGTGCCGGTGACCAGCGCGGCGATGCACCATCGGCTGCGATAGGCGCCGAGGACGAGCACGGCGGCGAGCATTCCGAGCGGAACCGCAATCACCGTCAGGCTCTCGAGCGTCGCCGCGGGACTGAGCGAGAGTGGCAGCCATGGCAGCGCCTCGCCGCGCAGGCGGAAGCCCTCCGCCACCACCGCGCGACCGGGAAGCGCGCTCCACAGGCCCGGGGGAAGCGGCACGAGCTGGAGCAGGCACAGGCCCACCCAGGCGATCCCGAGCCAGAGCAGCATCCGCGCCGCCGGCGTGGGCGTCGAGCGCTGCGCCGCGAACAGCGACCAGAGGATGAGGCCGATACCGGCGAGCTGGAGGACGAGGTTGCGCCAGATGCCCTGCGTGCTGCCGCCGAGCAGCAGGCACAGGAGCAGGAAGGCCGGCGCCGCCGCCGGGCGCAGCGCGCGGATCACGAGGCGGTCCCCGCGCCGACCAGGCTCACCCGACTGAGCTCGGTCGAAACCGTCTGCGGAAAGTCGCCCATGCGGGCCCACAGCGACAGTTTCTGCGCCGCGCAGTCGGGCGCGACGCTGAGCGCCGAGTCATTGTCGTTGCCCCCGATCGGCAGGACGGTGGCGGGCTTGCCGGTGCCGAGGCAGGCCAAGCGCCATTCGAACGTCCCCGCCGGGACCTTGCCCGCGAAGCTCGAGCGAAGGCGGTAGGAGCCGGCAGGGAGCAGCAGGACATGGTCGGCCAGCGCGGTATCCTCGCGGCCGTAATAGACCAGTCGGACCGGCCCGCCCGCGACCGCTTCGGCGACCCCGGCCGAACTGGTAATGAAGCGCCAGGTCAGCGGTCCGCCCGCGCCCGGCGCCCAGCTCGACAAAGCGGTGCCGCCGCCGCTCACCCCGGCCCGTGCGAGCAGGCGGCGGGCACCCTCGACATTGCCCGCCCCGAGCCGGACGTCGGTGGCACGAACGAGCCAGGCCCGGTCGGCATCGTCGGGCCGGGCCAGCGCGACCAGCAGCGGCGTCGATGCGGGATCATTGGCGAGCCGCTCGAGCACCTGCTGGCGAAGCGCGGGGTCGTTGCCGAGCACCGGCGCGACCTTGGCGAGTGCGCCGGGCTGGCGGAGATAGTCGGCGAGCGCACCGGCAAAGCCGATCGTCGCCGCACCCAGCCGGCGGCCAAGCGCCCCGACATGGCCCAGCGCCTCGGCCAGCCGCTGCTGGCGGATGAGGAGGTCGGCGAGCAGGAAATGCGCCGCGGTCGAGCGCGGATCTCGCCGAAGCGCGGCCTCGAGCAGCCGCTCGGCTTCCTTCCGATTGCCTGCCGCGAGCGCCTGGGTCCCGGCGACCAGCAGCGGCTCGGCCGCCAGCGGCTCGGACAGGCCCACCCGGCGGATTGCCTCGAGCGCCTGCGGCGGCGGGCTCTGCCCCTCGCGCGCCGCGGTTCCGATCTCACCCAGCGCGAGAGCCAGAGTCGGCTTGGGATGCGACGACCAGACGGCATGGGCGAGCGCCGGGCGGCTGTCGCTCAGCCCTTCGACCACCGCTGTCCGGACCGCCTGCACGCCGGCCAGCACGAGCACGGACGCCGCCGGCCAGCGCCACCACAGCCGCGTCCCCCCTGCGCCCCCCTGCCCCGGCATCAGGCGTCCTGATGATGCGGAATGAGCGCGATCCTTTCGCGGCGATCCTTCAGCTCCCCGTAGCGATAGCTGTAGTAACCGTAATTGCCGCTGGTCTCGGTCGCCTTGGTGAGCAGCCCGCCGAGGAAATGCGCGCCCGACGCCTCGAGGGCGTTGAGGCTCTCGGCCGCCTGGCGGGTCCGGGTGCGCCCGGCCTCGACCACGAACAGGAGGTTGCGGCAGGTGTGCGCGATCAGCGGCGCGTCGGCGAGGCCGAGCACCGGCGGCGAATCGACGATCACCATCTGGAAGTGCATCAGCGCTTCCTCGAGGATCATCCCGAACCGCGGGGTGGAGAGAAGGTCCGCCGGATTGGGCGGAAGCGGGCCGCACGGCAGCAGCGACAGATTGTCGAACTGGGTCGGCGCGATATGCTGGAGCACCTCATCGTCGTTGGTGAGCAGCTTGGTCAGCCCGATGTCTTCGTTGGCCGCGCGGAAGGCGGGCTTGCGAAGATCACTGTCGACCAGCAGCACCGACATGCCGCGACGCGCGAAATTCTGCGCCAGTGACAGGGCCGAGGACGACTTGCCCTCCGCGCTCGAGGTCGAGGTCACCATCATCAGCCGCGGCGCGCCCTGCTCGGTGGTGAAGCGGAGCGCCGCCGCCGCCGAACTATAGGCTTCGGAGACGATCGAGCCCGGGTCGCGCAGGTCGTCGATGAAGTCGCCCTTGGTCTGGCGCTTGGGGATCTGGCCGAGGCAGGCGAGCCCGAGCTTGTTGCGCATGTCCTCGCGGTTGCGGATCGTGTCGCGCAGCATGTCGAGGCCGACCGCACCGCCGAGACCGGCGAGCAGGCCGAGGCCGAGACCGGCGAGGAGGTTGAGCGGCAGGTTGGGCTTGAACGGCCCGCCCGGCACCTCGGCGCGGTCGACGATCGAGATGGGCGACGTGCCGACCCCGCCCGCGACCCCGATTTCCTTGTAGCGGCCCAGCAGCGCGTCATAGAGCGTGCGGTTGGTGTCCACCTCGCGCTGGAGGATGCCGTACTGCACGCTGCGCCCGCGCAGGTCGAGCACCTCGCCCTTCAGCCCGGCGACACGGCCTTGGAGCGCGCGCTCGGCGGCCACGGCCCCGCGATATTCCTGCGCCAGCGAATTGACCCGGCCGGCATTCACCTGCGCGCCCTCGCGGGCGATCTGGGCGCCGAGCGCATCGATCCGCGAGCGCAGGCTGACCATCTCGGGGTGGCTCGGCTGAAGCTCGGTCGCCTTGTCGCTATATTCGGCCTCGAGCGCGGCGCGCGCCTGGCGCAGGCTCTGGGTCGAGGTGTTGACGTCGGCGGTCAGGCCCGACGAGGCGGCGGCGCGATAGGCGCCTTCCGCCGCGACCCGGCGCGCGGTCGCCTGGGCGAGCGCGGCATTGAGCGCGGCGAGGCTTTCGCCCTGGAGGCTGTTGCCGGCCTCGGACGAGCCCGACTGGCCCTCGCCACCGCCGCCGCCGCCCATGGTGATGATCCCCTGCGCCTGGGCGTAGGAGGCGAGCTGCTTCTCGCTCTTCTCGAGGTCGCTGCGGGTCTTGGCGATCTGCCGCTCGAGGAACTTGCGGGCGTAGGCCGAGCTCTCGAAGCGGCGCTGGAGACCGGCGTTGATGAAGCTGTCGGCGACCCCGTTGGCGATCTGCGCGGCAAGCTGCGGATCAGGCGAGGTAAAGCTGTAGCGGATCAGCGTGCCTTCCTTGGGCGCTTCCACCGCGAGCCCGCCGGCGATCGTCCCGGTCGCGGCCTTGAGCCGGTCCTCGACCGATCCGCTGCTGCCCGCGACCTCGGGATTGCTGACGAGGTTGAGATCCTGCGCGGTGCGCTCGGCGACCGCCCGGCTCTGCAGCAGGCCGACCTGGGTGGCGATGAAGTCCCAGGTCCGCTGGCTGTCGTCCTGGAGGTCCTTGCCCTCGCCGACGACGTCGAACTTGGGCGGATTGACCTCGAGCGTCACCCAGCTGCGATAGAGCGGGGTCGTCAGCATGGTGACGATGATCCCGCCGGCGATCCCCAGCACCATCGCGGCAAGGATCAGCCAGCGCCATTCCTTGACGATCCGGATCAGCGTCGCGAGGTCGAGGTGCGTGCCCTGCTGGACCATCCGCATCCGTCCCGAGACGGGTCCGACCGGCCGGCCGAGATCGGCGGACGTGGCCGGCAGGCGGCCTTCGGGCGGGAAGGCGAGGTCGCGATTCAAGATGGATCTTCCTTCGAAAACATGGTCGCTCGGCCCACCTAGAAGGGGCGGAAGATCGACAGGATCGGGATGTTGTTGAGGATCGCCTTCTGCGTCTTCTTCACGCTCGACCCGTCGACCACGATGATGTCGCCCGGATAGACGGGCGGATCCTTGGCGGCGCCGCGGCGGATCTCCTGGAGGTCGAAGGCCGCGGCCTGGCGCTGGCCGCCGATGGTACGGAAGACCGCGACCCGGCGCAGATTGGCGTCCTCGCTGGCGCCGCCCGACAGGGCCACCGCCTGGAGCAGGCTGAGCGGACCGCTGACCGGGAAGGAACCGCTGTTCTTGACCGAGCCGTCGACCGTGATGGTCCGGCGGGTCGAGGACTTCACCCCCACCGCGATGTCGGGATTGACCAGATATTTCGCGCCATAGGCCGCGGTGATCTTCTGGTCGAGCTGGGCGGTGGTGAGGTCCGCCGCCTCGAGGCTTCCGATCAGCGGCATGTTGATGCGGCCGGTGAGGTCGACCTCATAGTCGCCTGACAGGTCCTTCTGCCGGAAGACATTGACCGACAAGGTATCGAGCGGCGCGATCCGGTAGTTTTCCTCGAGGCTCAGCGCCTTGGGCTGGTCGGGCGGGGCGAGCGCGACATCATAGGGAATGTTTCCCCCACGGGTGTCGGCGCATCCGGCCAGGAGGATCATCAGCGAAGGGACCACGAGGGTCAAAGCATTGGACTGAAAGCGCATCCTGATCCCAATTCTACAGTCCCCCGCGGACCACCCTAGTGCAATCATACCGGATTCAACAGCGTCAATCGCTGGGACCCGCCCTTTGTTGCAGATACCAGGGCATGGCTTCGCCGAGCCCCGCGGCAATGTCGTGGGTCGGCTGGTAGCCGAGGAGATTGCGCGCCTTGGCGATGTCGGCCTCGCTGTGGCGGACGTCGCCGGCCCGGAAGTCGCCATAGACGGGCTCGACCGCGAGTTGGCGGCCGTGCTCGGCCAGGCCCTCCTTAAGGAGCGCGAACAACCGGTTGAGGCTGGTGCGGTCGCCGACCGCGACGTTGAACACCTCGCCCTGGACCTCGTCGGGACCAAGCGCCGCGAGCAAATTGGCCTGGACCGCATTGGCCACGAAACAGAAGTCTCGGCTGGTTTCCCCGTCGCCGTTGATCGTCACCGGCGCGCCGGTCAGCAGGGCGTCGAGCCACCGCGGGATTACCGCGGCATAAGCGCCATGCGGGTCCTGGCGCGGGCCGAAGACATTGAAATAGCGCAGGCCCGTCGCCTTGTAGCCATAGCTCCGGGCATAGACGGCCGCATAGATTTCGTCGGCGAGCTTGGTCACCGCATAGGGCGACAGCGGATTGCCGGTCCGCTCCTCGCGCTTGGGCAGATTGGGTTCGTCGCCATAGGTCGAGGACGAGGCGGCATAGACGAAGCGCGGGACACCGGCGGTGCGCGCCGCGTCGAGCATGTTGAGAAAGCCCGTGACGTTGACGTCGTGGCTGGTCAGCGGGTCGGCGAGCGAGCGCGGGACCGAGCCCAGCGCCGCCTGGTGGAGGACGACGTCGGCCTCGGCGCAGACCGCGGCGCAGGTCGCGCGGTCGCGGATGTCGCCGGTGACGAGGCGGAAGCCCCCTGCCCGCTCCGGTCCGACCGCGGCGAGTAGTTCGTCGAGGTTGCGCTGGTGGCCGGTCGCGAAATTGTCGAGCCCGATCACCTGCTGGTCGAGGCGAAGCAGCGCCTCGACCAGGTTCGAGCCGATGAAGCCGGCGGCGCCGGTCACCAGCCAGCGGCGCGGGGCGGCGCGCAGCGCTTCCAGCCGGGGCGCGAGGCCGGGCGACGCGAACAGAGCCTCAAACATCAAGTGTCTCCGATTCGTGGAAGCCGTCGACCGTATCGATCAGCCAGCGCCGGTCGCCCTCGATCCCGAGCGCGGTCAGCCGCCCGGTCTGATAGGCGCCGGTATCGATTCCGATCCGCGAGCCGACTTCCTCGACCGCCTCGCTGATGGTGTGCCCGTGGACCACGACCACGCCATGGTCGCGCCGGTCGGACAGGAACGGTTCGCGGATCCAGCGCAGGTCGTGCAGGTCCTGCTGCTCGACCGCGACCCCGGGACGGATCCCGGCATGGACGAACAGATAGTCGCCGAAGCGCAGGCTGTCGGCGCAGGCCGCGAGATAGTCGCGGTGCGCGTGCGGGATTGCGCTGGTGATCCGGGCGCGGGCGTCGGCCGGCGCGAGCTTGCCGATCTCGGACGCGTCGGCGCCATAGCTGCGAAGCGTCTCGGCCCCGCCGAAGCGAAGCCAGCCGGCCAGCTGGTCGGCCTGGCCGTCGAGGATCCGAAGCAGCACTTCCTCATGGTTGCCGGCGATGGCGACGACCTGGAACCCCGGCAGCGCCAGCGTCCGCAACCGCTCGATCACCCCGGCCGAGCGCGGTCCGCGATCGATGAGGTCGCCGAGGAAGACGATGAGCCCCTTCGCATTGGGCCGGGCCTGGTGGTCGGCGACGATCTCATCGAGCAGCTTGTCGAGCAGGTCGAGGCAGCCGTGGACGTCGCCCACCGCATAGGCGCGCCAGCCCTTCATGCCGCGCGGCCTCGGGGGAGCGGAGGAGAAGAAACGCCGGACCATCAGCGCGCGCCCTAGGCTGCCTTTCCTGTCAGGGCGATGACTTGCCGCGCATAAGCCGCCACCACCAGTCGTTCGTCATATTCGCGTTCGGCGATCACGCGCGCCTCGCGGCCCCACTGCTGCCACTGGGCCGGCCCGGCGGCGAGGAAGCGCTCGACCGCCTCGGCGATGGACGTGGCCGAGCGGACCTCGAACAGCAGGCCGTTCATCCCGTCGCGGACGATCTCGCGGCAGCCCGGAACATCGGCGGCAAGCAGCGGGCGCCCCATGGCCGCGGCCTCGAGCAGCGCCTTGGGCATTCCTTCGCGATAGGAAGGCAGGATCACCGCATCGGCGGCGGCGATATGGGGGCGGACGTCGTCGGTCCGCCCGGCATGGGTGACGAGGCCCTCGGCGACCCAGGCCGCGAGTTCGTCGGCACCGATCGCGGTCCGGTTCTGCGCGCCGAGCTCGCCGAGCAGGGTCAGCCGGAGGCCCGGGTGCCGGGGTTTCAGGAGCCGCATCGCCTCGGCCAGCTCGCGCACGCCCTTGTCGCCCAGGAGCCGCCCGACGAACAGCAGCTCGGCTTCGCCCGGCGCGCGGGGCTTGAGCGGGGTCGCGCGAAAGGCGCGGCAGTCGACCCCCGAGCCCGGAAGCAGCGCGACCTGCCCGCGGCGGACCAGCCCCTTGGTCTCGAAAAGGGTGGCATCGTCGCGGTTCTGGAAGAAGATCGTCGGAAGGCCGCGAAAGGCCTCGCGATACATCGCCGCCTGGACCTTGAGCAGGAGGCCGCCGCGAATGAAGCCGGTCCCCAGTCCCGAGACATTGGGAAGCAGCGGCACGCCCGTCGCTCGCGCCGCCAGGCCTGCGTAGAGATTGCCCTTGGGCGTGAAGCTGAGGACCACCGCCGGCTGCACCGCCCGGAACAGGCGGATCAGCGCGAGGATGCTGCGCAGCTCGGCCAGCGGCGCGGTGCCGTCGGCGATCAGCGGCACCCGGTGCGTGACCAGCCCCGGCACGTCCGCGTTCCCCTCGGGCACCACCGCTTCGAGCCGATGCCCGGCGGCACGCAGACCGCGCACCAGCCCCGCCCGCTGGTGGGCGAGGTTCCAGCTGCTGTTGGCGACGAGAAGGATCGGACCGGCGGGCACGGGGCTCGCCGTTAGGGCCAAAAGCGTGACATGCAAGCCACGATCCGGGCTTTTTCAGGCATCACGAAACTTTGCGCGGCCCCCCTCGTTCGTGCGGCGAAGCCGCTCCTGACCGGGGTGGTTTGCGGGAGAAGTCTGGATGCCGAAAATGTTTGTTGCGTCGCGAATGGCCGCGTTGATGGCCTGTGCGTCCCTTGTCGCCGCCGAACCGGCCATGGCCGCCGTGCAGGCCGCTCCCGTTTCCTACAGCCCGTGGGCCGCGCTCTCGGCCTTTGCCGCCCCCGCCTCGAGCCAGGCACTCTGCGGTGCAGCCGCGTCGGCAGCCGCCACCGCCCAGTCGGCGACCCCCGGCTGCGTCCTTCCGGCGACCGACGCCCCGGCCCCCGTTCCGGCGGGTGAGCCCGCGCCTCCGGTGGTGGCAACCGGCGGCGGGCTGGGCGTCATTCCGCTGATCGCGGGCCTCGCGGTGCTGGGCGGCCTCGCCGCGCTGCTGCTGTCGAAGGACAAGGACAACGACCAGATCGCGATCAGCCCCGCCTGATCGATCTTGCTGAGGCGGTCGGCTCCCCCCGGGAGCCGGCCGTCAGTCGTTGTCGGCGATGAACTTCTCGACGACGGGCGCGATCCGCTCGCGCCACTTGCGGCCGTTGAAGATGCCGTAATGGCCGACCCCCTTGGCCAGCAGATACTTCTTCTTGTCGGCCGCAAGCCCCTTGGCGAGCTTTAGTGCCGCCTTGGTCTGCCCAACCCCGGAAATGTCGTCGCGCTCGCCCTCGATGGCGAGCAGCGCCGTGCGGGTGATCGCCTGCGGATCGACCCGTGTCCCCCGGTGCAGCATCTCGCCCTTGGGCAGCAGGTGGCGCTGGAAGACGGTGTCGACCGTCTGGAGATAGAATTCGGCCGTCATGTCGGCGACCGAGCGATATTCGTCGTAGAAGGCGCGGGTGTTGTCGGCGCTTTCCTCGTCACCCTCGACCAGATGCTTGAACATCTCCCAGTGGCTGATGAGGTGCGAGCCCAAGTTCATCGTCATGAAGCCGGCGAGCTGGAGAAAGCCCGGATAAACCTTGCGCCCGCCGCCCGGATACATGTTGGGGACAGTGCAGACGACGTTCTGCTGGAACCAGGCATGCGGCCGCTCGGTCGCCAGCGTGTTGACCGCGGTCGGCGCCTCGCGCGTGTCGATCGGCCCACCCATCATGGTGAGGCTCCTCGGGGTCGCGGGGTGCTTGGCGGCATTCATCAGCGCCACCGCGGCATAAGCGGGAACGCTCGGCTGGCAGACCGCCAGCATGTGCGCGCCGGGGCCGACCTTCTCGAGCCAGCGGACGAGATAGTCGATGTAATCGTCGAGGTCGAAGCCGCCGTCCTTCATTGGCACGTGCTTGGCGTCGCGCCAGTCGGTGATGAAGACGTCGTGGCCGGGCAGCATCCGCTCGACCGTGCCGCGCAGCAGGGTCGCGAAATGGCCCGACATGGGCGCGACGATCAGCAGGCGCGGCTGGTCCTTGGGCGCGCCCTCCTTCACGAAATGCTTGAGCTGGCCGAACGGCAGCCGGTCGACGATCTCCTCGCGGACCGCCAGCGCCTTGCCGTCGAGCTCGACGCTCTTGATCGCGAATTCGGGCTTGCCGCGCGGCGCGGCGGCATGGGCGAAGACGTCGAGGCTCGCCGCGACGATCCCGCTCATCCCGTGATAACTCAGGGGGTTGGCGCTGCTGCTCCACCAGTTGGAGCCGAAATTCGCAAGCTGGCTTGCCCCCGCCAGCCAGGACCGCTGCACTTCATAGGCGTCGTAGAGCATCAACCCTCTTCTCAACCGGACCCCCGGACCAACCGGCATGGGCCCGAAAGGGTCCGCTGGCAAGCCGGAGCCGAACGCCGCGACCGGCGGCGGGACAGGCAAGGCGGCGGTCTTTGTTCTCGCGCCCGCCCCTGCTAGTCCGGCGCCCCTATGGCCACCACAATCGCCTCTGACGACAAGCCGCAGGGCCGCAGCCTCGGCAATCTCGCGCTCGTTTACCGTGCCGCGGCGCGCTACCCGGGCCGAATCGCCGGGGCGCTCTTGTTCCTTGGCATCAGCTCGGCGGCGACGCTCGCCATTCCGCGCGGCTTCAAGGAAGTGATCGACCGCGGCTTTTCGAGCGGGACGGTCAGCACCCCCGCCGTCAGCCAGGCTTTCCACTATCTGCTGATGATCGTGCTGGTCTTGGCGCTCGCCACCGGCCTTCGCTTCTATTTCGTCTCCTGGCTGGGCGAGCGGACCGTCGCCGACCTCCGCCGCCAGGTGCAGCGCAACCTCCTGACCCTGCCCCCGCGCTTCTTCGAGGAGAACCGCCCGAGCGAGATCGCCTCGCGGCTGACCGCCGACACCGCCATTCTCGAGCAGGTGGTTGGCAGCTCCATCTCCTTCGCGCTGCGCAATTTCGTCACCGGCGTCGGCGGGATCGTCTACCTGTTCGTGCTGAGCCCCAAGCTCGCCGGGCTGCTGCTCATCGCCATTCCCCTCCTGTTCGGCCCGATCATCCTGTTCGGCCGCAAGGTCCGCACCTTGTCGCGCGACAGCCAGGACCGGATCGCCGACGTTGGCTCCAACGTCAGCGAAGTCCTCGGTGCGATGAAGATCGTCCAGGCCTTCGGGCAGGAGAAGCGCGAGGAGCAGCGCTTCGCCGACACCGTCGAGCGCGCCTTCGCCACCGCCAGGACCCGGATGCGGCTGCGCGCGGTGATGACCGTGCTCCTGATCGGCATGTTCACCAGCGCGATCGTGCTGGTCATCTGGGAAGGCGCGATCGACGTCGCCGCGGGCCGCATGACGGGGGGCGACATCGCCGCCTTCGTTTTCACCGGCCTGCTGGTCGGCGGGGCCTTCGCGGCGCTGAGCGAGATCTACGGCGACCTCCTTCGCGCCTCGGGCGCCGCGGGCCGGATCGCCGAGCTGATCGCCGCCCGGGCCGAGATTTCAGCGCCCGCCAGCCCGGTCGCGCTGCCCGTTCCCGCGCGGGGCGCGCTGACCTTCGACGAGGTCGAATTCCGCTATCCCACCCGCCCTGACCAGAAGGCGCTCCACGGGCTCAGCCTTGCGGTCGCGCCGGGCGAGACGGTGGCGGTGGTCGGCCCCTCGGGCGCGGGCAAGTCGACCCTCTTCCAGCTCGCGTTGCGCTTCTACGATCCCCAGGGCGGCCGCATCTCGTTCGACGGCGTCGACCTGCGCGACTGCGATCCCGGCGACCTCCGCAGCCGCATCGCGCTCGTTCCGCAGGAGACGGTGATCTTCGCCGCCAGCGCGCGCGACAATTTGCGCTACGGCCGGTGGGACGCGAGCGAGGCCGAGATCGAGGCCGCCGCCCGCGCCGCCAATGCCCACGACTTCCTGACGGGACTGCCGCAGGGCTACGACACTTATCTCGGCGAGAGCGGCGCGCGCCTGTCGGGCGGGCAGCGCCAGCGCATCGCCATCGCCCGCGCGCTGCTCCGCGATGCGCCGCTGCTGCTCCTCGACGAGGCGACCAGCGCGCTCGACGCCGAGAGCGAGGCGTCGGTCCAGCAGGCGCTCGAGCGGCTGATGGAAAGCCGGACTACCGTGGTCATCGCCCACCGCCTGGCGACCGTCCGCGCCGCCGACCGGATCATCGTCATGGAGGAAGGCCGGATCGTCGAGGAAGGCAATCACGCGAGCCTGACCGCGCGCGGCGGGCTCTATGCGCGGCTTGCCCGGCTCCAGTTCGACGCCGCCGCATGACCCGCTACCGCCGCTCCCCCGACGCCCTCTCGACCGAGATCGGCGACGACGTCGTCGCCCTCCAGGCCGCGCGCGGCTTCGCCTTCGGCATGGAAGGGGTGACCGCCTCGGTCTGGCAGCTGCTTGCCGCCGAGCCGAGCGAAGACGAGATCATCGCTGCCCTGCTCGAGCAATATGAAGTCCCCGAGGCGACCTGCCGCTCGGACGTCGCTGCCCTGCTCGCCGACCTCGAGACCGAGGGCCTGATCGAAAGGGTCGCCGCGTGACCGAGCCCACAATCCTCGTCCAAGAATCCGGCGGCGTCGCGCGCCTGACCCTCAACCGCCCCGACCGGCTCAACAGCTTCACCGCCGCCATGCACGGCGAATTGCGCGACGCCCTCGATCGCGTTGCCGACACAGCTCGCGTGATCGTGCTGACCGGCGCGGGGCGCGGCTTCTGCGCCGGTCAGGACCTCAATGACCGCGCGGTCGCGCCGGGCCAGACGGTCGATCTCGGCGAGACCGTCGAGGCCAGCTGGAACCCGCTGATCCGCCGCCTCGCCACGCTGCCTCAGCCGGTCATCGCGCGGGTCAACGGGGTCGCCGCCGGGGCCGGCGCCAATGTCGCGCTCGCCTGCGACCTCGTCGTCGCGGGCCGGTCGGCAAAATTCATCCAGAGCTTCGCCAACCTCGGGCTCATCCCCGACAGCGGCGGCAGCTGGCACCTGCCGCGACTGGTCGGCCAGGCCCGCGCGCTCGGCCTCGCGCTCACCGCCGAACCCTTGCCCGCCGAGAAGGCCGCCGACTGGGGCCTCATCTGGAAATGCGTCGATGACGATGCGCTCGACGCCGAGGTCGATGCGCTGGCGGCGAAGCTCGCAAGCCTACCCCCGCTCGGCCTAGCCGCGATCAAGAAGATCATCCGCACCACCGGCGAGCGCACGCTCGACCAGGAGCTCGACCTCCAGCGCGACGAGATGCGCCGGCTGGGCTTCACCGAGGATTATCGCGAGGGCGTCGCCGCATTCCTCGAGAAGCGGCCGGCGGTCTACAAGGGCCGTTAGGGGACCGGCTTGCCGTCCTTGTTGCCGGGCGGCGAATAGCGACAGATCAGGTAGCGCCAGCCATTTTCGTCATGGATGGCGCAGCCGACGTGGGTCGTGCCCTTCCAGATCATCTGCGTGTAATGTGCGACATCCTCCCACCGCCCGGTGCGGGTGACCGCGGGGAAGAGGCCGGGGGTGAAGATCTTCTTCTCGTCGACCCACATGGTCGCGAGGCTTTCGGGCGTGCCGCGCCAGTCGAGGTCCATCGCGAGGTTCTCGCGCTGGCCGGGGCGCTCCTCGCGCGGGGAATGGACCAGCCGCCCGATCGCCGCCAGCCGCGGGCCGTAGCTCGCCGCGCTCCGCGCCAGTTCCTCGTCCCAGACCAGGGGCGGCGCGCCGACCTCGGCGCGGGCCTGGTTGTGGACCGCGAGCAGGCGCTGGGCGAGGCCGTCCGTCTGCCGCGGCGGCAGGGCGGGCGTCACCGCCGAGGCGGCCACGGCAAGGGCGAGTCCCAGGACCATGGCGGCAAATCTGCGCCCGCGCGGTTGAGGGAGCGTTGCGGGCATTGGTTAACGTCGCCCGGCTTTATCGCGCGGGGCGGCTCGCCTAGAGCAGCCGCATGAAAACCGCCCAGCTCCTCAATTACGCCCGCGACCAGTGGACCCCCGGCGACGCCGCCAGCCTCGTCGAACTGCCGAGCGCCATTGACGGCAGCCCGGTCGCGCTGACCGGCTCGGGCGGGCTCGACTTCGGCGGCATGGCCCGCTTCGCCCGCGAGACCGGCGGTCCCGCGCTCCGGGCGATGACCTTCCACCAGCGCGCGCGGATGCTGAAGGCGCTCGGCCTCGCCATCCTTGCGCGCAAGGAAGAGCTGTACGAGCTCAACTATGCCACCGGCGCGACCCGCAAGGACGGCTGGATCGACATCGAGGGCGGCGCGGGCACCCTCCTCTCCTTCTCGTCCAAGGGCCGCCGCGAGCTTCCCGACGCGCAGGTCCTGCTCGATGGGCCCGTCGAGCCGCTGTCGAAGTCGCCGCACTTCATCGGCCAGCACGTCTACACCCCGCTGCAGGGCGTCGCGGTTCACATCAACGCGTTCAACTTCCCCGTCTGGGGCATGCTCGAAAAGCTCGCCCCGACCATCCTCGCCGGCGTCCCCGCCATCGTGAAGCCGGCGAGCGCCACCGCCTGGCTGTGCGAAGCCGCCTTCCGGGTGATGATCGAGGCGGGCGTGCTTCCCCCCGGCGCCGTGCAATTGGTGGTGGGCGGGGTCGGCGACCTGTTCGATCATCTGACCGGCCAGGACGTGGTGAGCTTCACCGGCTCGGCCGCGACTGCGCTCAAGCTGCGCACCCACCCGGTGATCCAGCGCGAGAGCGTCAAGTTCATCGCCGAGCAGGACAGCCTGAACGCCTCGCTTCTCGGCCCCGACGCCGCCCCCGGCACGCTCGAATTCGACCTGTTCGTCGCCGAGGTCGTCAACGAGATGACGGTCAAGGCGGGCCAGAAGTGCACCGCCATCCGCCGCGCGATGGTGCCAACGCCCTTCCTCGACGCCGCCGAGCAGGCGATCGCGGCCAGGCTTGCCGCGCTCCCCGTCGGCGACCCGCGCGACAAGGGAACGGGCATGGGCGCGCTCGTCAGCCAGGCCCAGCGCGACAGCGTCCGCGAGGCGATCGCTGCCATCACCGCGGCCGGCGCGCGGGTGGCGGCGGGCGATCCCGAGGGCCGGATCGGGCCCGACGGCGGCGCCTTCATGGCCCCCGTCCTGCTCCGCGCCGACGACCCCTGGGCCTGCGCCGCCGCGCATGACGTCGAGCCCTTCGGGCCCGTCGCGACGCTCATGCCCTATGCCGATCTCGCCGACGCGGTCAGCCTAGCCAACCGCGGCATGGGCAGCCTCGCCTTGTCGCTCTTCACCAATTCGGGCGAGGCGGCGCGCGAGTTCGTCGCGGGCGCGGGCGCTTTCCATGGGCGGATGCTGGTCATCGACCGCACCAACGGCAAGGATTCCACCGGCCACGGCTCCCCCCTCCCCGTCCTCGTCCATGGCGGCCCGGGCCGCGCCGGCGGCGGCGAGGAGATGGGCGGGGTGCGCGGCGTCACCCATTACATGCAGCGCACCGCGCTTCAGGGCTCGCCGGCGATGATCGCGGCGATCACCGGCCAGTATATTCCCGGCGGGCCCAAGCATGTCATCGAGGCGCATCCCTTCCGCAAGCGGATGAGCGAACTCCACATCGGCGACACGCTCCGGACCAGGAGCCGCACCGTCACCATCGAGGACATCGAGCATTTCGCCCATTTCACCGGCGACACCTTCTACGCCCACATGGACGAGGAAGCGGCCAAGGCCTCGCCGATCTTCGAGGGCCGCGTCGCCCACGGCTATCTCATCCTGAGCTTCGCCGCCGGCCTGTTCGTCGACCCCGATCCGGGCCCCGTGCTCGCCAACACCGGCCTCGAAAACCTGCGCTTCCTGACCCCGCTCTATCCGGGCGATTCGATGCGGGTCGAGCTGACGGTGCGGAGCAAGAGCCTCAAGAGCGAGGAAACCGGCGTCGTCCGCTGGGCGGTCGAGATCTTCAACCAGAAGGACGAGTTGGTCGCGACCTACGACCTGCTGACGGAGAACGTGCCCTGATGGCCGGCCGCTTTCGACCCATTGCGGACATTGGCTACCGCCAGTGCTGGCCTTTACGGATGACGCGGCAATGGTAGCAGGCTGAACTGGCACCATCGTGGTTATACCACTCGTGCTGCCCGCCAACCGCTACGCAGTCTCGGCC
This sequence comes from Sphingomonas astaxanthinifaciens DSM 22298, assembly GCF_000711715.1. Taxonomy (NCBI): domain Bacteria; kingdom Pseudomonadati; phylum Pseudomonadota; class Alphaproteobacteria; order Sphingomonadales; family Sphingomonadaceae; genus Sphingomonas; species Sphingomonas astaxanthinifaciens. The sequence continues at coordinate 225,459 of NZ_JONN01000002.1, read as the reverse complement.
TTTCGGACACAAGGTGAGGAGGGCAAACGGAAGCCGAAGTCGGACCCAAGTTCGACGGCGATACGGCTCGCGTGAAAAGGGGGAGACCTCGATCATGTTCGCTAACTACTAGGTGGCTTGTCGGTAACCACCCATAGCGGACATTCATGCCACCACGAAAAAGGCCGCCGGATCGCTCCAGCGGCCTGTTTCTTGTTCCGGACTGGAAAGCGCCTAGCGGATGCCGGCGATGGCCTGGTCGATCAGCGCCTTGTCCGCGCCGGCGTCATGCTTGTCGGCGATGATGCGGGCGGCGGCCTTGGTGGCGGCGTCGGCGGCGGCGGCGCGAAGCTGCTGCACGGCGGCGCGCTCCTCGGCGGCGATCTTGTCCTCGGCCATGCGGGCGCGGCGCTCGACCAGCGCGGCGGCATCGGCCTCGGCCTTGATGCGGATCGCCTCGGCCTCGTGGGCGGCGCGCTCGAGCATGGCCTTGGCCTCGCTCTCGGACGCCGCGGCCTTGGCCTCATATTCGGCCTTGATCTGCTCGGCCTCGGCGCGCAGCGCGGCGGCCTCGTCGAGCTGGGCCTTGATGCCCGCGATCTTGCCGTCGAGGGCGCGGCCGATCGCGGCCGGAACCTTCTTCCACAGCATCAGCGCGACGACCACCGCCATCGCCAGCGCGACCAGCATGGTCGCGTCGAAGCCGAGCGCCTTGGGGTCGACCTGATGCTCGACATTGGCTTCCACCTCGGTGGTGGCGAGCTGCTGGGCGGCATTAGCCATGGACGAGTTCCTGCTGGACGGCGGCACGCGCGGTGCCTTCGTCGACGGTCAGGCCGGCGACCCGGCTGACCATCGCGGCGGCGGCATCGGCCGCGACCTGTTCGATCTCGGCCTGGGCCGAGGACCGCGCTTCGGCGATCCGCTGGAGCGCGGCTTCGAGCCGGCCCTGCGCTTCGCCGTCGGCAGCCTTGACTCGGGCTTCGGTCGCCTGGGCGGCGGCCGCCTTGGCCTCGGCCGCGACGCGCGCGGCTTCGGCCCGGCTCTTGTCGAGGGCGGCCCGATAGTCCGCCTCGAGCTTGTCCGCGGTCTCGCGCGCCGATGCGGCGGTCGCGAGGTCGGCCGCGATCCGATCGTTACGCTGATCGACCGTGCCCTGGATCTTCGGCACCATGCCGAGACCCACGATCACGAAGATCAGGCCGAAGAAGATCGCCAGCCAGAACAGCTGCGACGCATAGATTTCGGCGATCTGATCGAATTGAGGCATTGCGGCCGTCCCTGGTCCAGTCCCGTTCCCTTGTCGCTTAGGCCTTCAGGTACAGAAGGATGGCGATGAGGAACGACAGCAGGCCGAGAAGCTCGGCGGCGGCGAAACCGATGAACAGGCGGCCCTGCTGGCTGTCGGCGGCCGACGGGTTGCGAAGCGCGCTCTCGAGGAACGAACCGAAGACGTTACCCACGCCGAGCGCGGCCATGCCGGCGCCGATGGCAGCGAGACCGGCACCGATCAGAGCAGCAGATTGAGCGTCCATTTCCATAACTCCCTCTTGTATTTCTTAGTGAAGATTGACGGCGTCGTTGAGATACAGCGACGTCAGAAGCGCGAAGACATAGGCCTGGATCGCCGCGACCAGCAGCTCGAGGCCGCTGATGCCGATCATCAGCGCGAAGCTGGGGATGGCGACCACCGGGGTCAGCACCAGGCTCTCAAGGTTGACGCCCTGGATAACGAAGCCGGCGAGCACCTTCAGCAGCACGTGGCCGGCGGTCATGGCGACAAACAGTCGCAGCGCCAGGCTGAACGGGCGGACCATGAAGGACACGAACTCGACCGGGACGAGGATGGGAAGCATCCACCACGGCGCGCCGTGCGGCACGAACAGGCTGAAGAAGTGGAAACCGTGGCGGGCGAAGCCGACCACCAGGACGATCGCGAAGGACACGATCGCCAGCACCGCGGTCACCGTCAGATGGCTGGTCACGGTGAAGGGGTGGACGCCGGGGACCAGGCCGAAGGGCAGCAATCCCAGCATGTTGGCGAAGAGAATGAAGATGAACAGCGAAAAGACGTAGGGGACGAACTTGCGGCCCTGCGGACCGATGTTGGTCTCCATCATCGAGCTGATGAAGCCGGTCACGCCCTCGACCGCGGCCTGCCAGCGGCCCGGGACCAGCTCGCGCTTCATGCCGCCCAGCATGAAGACCCAGACCGCAATGAGGGTCAGCGCCATCCACAGCGAACTGTTGGTGAAGGCAATCGAGTGACCCGCGATGGTCCAGTCATGGCCGAACAGAGGTTCGACCTGGAACTGGTGCATCGGATCGACTTTGCCCTGCTCGGCGGCCACGTCAGCGGTCCTTCTTGGTTTGCGCGTTCGACATCTTGATGATGCTCCAAAAGCCGCTGGCGGTGCCAAGCACCAGCAGCGTCAGAAAGAGCACGGGCCAGGTTCCGAACAGCCGGTCCAATGCCCAGCCGATCAGTCCGCCGCCCAAAAGGCCGCCGATCAGGGTTGCCAGCACTTTCTGCCCCAGCTGCTCGCTCGCATCCGAGGCCGGCTTGTGACCGGTCCTGATTGCTTCCCGCTGCTGCGCCTCGGCCAGCCTCTGTTCGAGGCGGTCCAGCCGCGCGTCAGGGGGTAGCCCGTCGTCCTGCCCCGGACCCTCTTCCACCATGACCTTCACTCCCTCATGTGCGTGGCGACGCTCGGGAAATTGAGCATCGGCACGGTTCAGGCAAGGAACATGGCGGCGTCGAGCCCGCCAAGGCGCCGCCCCTTTAGCAGGGCATAACGGGAGGTCAACCGGGGTGGGCATCTCTGTTGCGTTCAGCCGCGTCCTGATAAGGTCCCGGCATGCTGATTTCCGCCCTGCTTCTCGCCGCCGCGCCGGTCACGATCGCCTCGGACCGCGACGGCCTCGACTTCTCCTATCGCTGGTCGAAGGAGGCCGAGGCGGTCCCCGCCCTCGCCCGCCGCTTCCGCGCCGATGCCGCCCGCCAGAAGCGCGACATGATGGCCACGGTCGCGACCGAAAAGGAGATGCGCAAAAAGATGAAGCTCGATTTTGGCGGGCTCCAGTTCTCGCGGGCCTGGACGACTTCGGGGCAGAGCCGGCGACTGCTCTCGCTGGTCGGGGCAAGCAGCGCCTATACCGGCGGCGCCCATTCCAATTCGGGGACCAAGGCCCTGCTGTGGGAGCGCGCGCTCGGCCGCGAGATCGACTGGCGCGCCCTGCTCCAACCGGGGAAGAGCTGGGACGGCGCCATCCGCCAGCCCTTCTGCACCCTGCTCGACCGCGAGCGCGCCAAGCGCCGGCAGGAAGCCGTCAAGAAGGGTGAGTGGCCGGGCCAGTGTCCCGAACTCAAGGAGTTGACGATCGCGCTCGCCGACCATGATCGCGACGGGCGCTTCGACCATCTCGACCTCACCGCCGACCCCTATGTCGCGGGCCCCTATGCGGAAGGCGCCTATGAAGTGAGCCTGCCGCTGACCGCGACCATGCTCGCCCGCCTGAAGCCCGCCTACCGGGCCGACTTCGAGTCTCAGCCGCCGGTGCAGTAAGCGGGGACCGGGGCCGCCTGCCCCGCCGTCCGCCGCCGCCACTGGCCGTCGCTCAGCATGTAGCTCTCGCCGACCTGGACCCGCCCGAGCAGGGTGCAGCCGGCGGTGACCCCGACTTCCTGCGGACTGACCCCGCGGCGCTGGGCAAGGTCCGAATAGAGCGCCCGGCGGCGAATGTTGATGCTTTCGGTCTGGGCACGGGCCTGGGGGCCCGGCGCGGCGGTCGAATAGCCGAGATAGCCGTCGTAGCGCTCGCCTACCTGCCCCGCCGCGCGCGCATCGAAATAGGCGGTCTGGGCCGACGCGGCGGTCGCGAGCGCGAGCGCGGCCAGCCCCGCGAGGCGAAGCATCACTGGCCCGCCGGCTTGGCCGGCGCCTGCGGGAAGGCCTGCGGATTGCTGTTGATCAGCGTGTCGACGTCCTTCTGCATCCGCACCAGGACTTCCTGCCGGATCACCACGTTGAGGTTGATCTCGATCGGCTTTTCCGGGGTCTTCAGGCTGACGCAGCCGGTCAGCGCGGCGGCGGCCAGCGGCACGGCGATCAGTCGGGGCCTCTTCAACATAACTACCTCGCTGGGGTGATCGTCTGTTCGACGGGCGTCTGGGTTTGCGTCGTGTCTTCCTCGCGGCGGCGGACCTCGGTGACGATCCCGGGGACGTTGCCGAGCGGCTTGTCGAGCGTGGTGTCGAGCAATGTCCGCGGATCGCGCAAGGATTTGGCGGTCGCGATCAGCGCGCGGAAAGGCCCGCGGATCGAGACGTTGAACTTGAGCGGAATCTTGCCGACCACGCGGCTGATCAGCCGCTGGGTTCCGTTGGTGCCGGCAAGGCCGACCCCGTCGATCGCCAGCGTGGTGCCGAATTCGCCCGCAAGGTCGCCGTCTAGACGGATGATCATCGACTGGAAGCGGAGGTCGCGCAGCGCATTGAAGGCGAGGTTTCCGGCGGTGCCGAGGTCCGACTTGTTGAGCGCGCCCTTGTAGCTCAGCCGTCCGCCCGGCGCGCGGCTGTCGAGCCGGCCCCCGACGATCCGCCCGCCGGCATCGTCGAAGATCATCGGCAACACGCCGTCGAAGGTCCCCTCGGCGGTGATGTCGGCGAAGCCGAAGCTCGAGACGAACATGTTGGCGTCGAGCCCGCGAACCTCGAAGGTCAGGCGCTTGGGGCTCGGGCGGCCGAGGTTGAGCACGGTCTCGCGCAGGATCAGCTCGCCGCCCATGAACGGCCAGCGCCCGGCCTGGATGCGGACCAGCTGGTCGGGGAGCAGCTGGTAGGTGATGACCCCGTTCTCGACCAGGATGCCGGGATTGACCGTCGCCACCTGCAGCGTCTGGTTCGGCGCGGTGGTGAGGCCGAGGAGGTCGGTGAAGTTGATCGAGCCCCTGAGGCCGGTCACCGGACCGAAGGCGGCGGCGAGGTCCATGCCCCCGGTCGAGAAGGCACCGGTCGAGGTCACCTCGCCCGAGCCGTTCCACGCGATCCGGCCATTGCCGGTGATGGTCCCGTTGACCAGCGCGATGACCCCCTCGGTCAGGCGGGTGATCATCTCGGGCTGGAGGCCGTTCTGGGCGAAGGTCAGCCCCGGCACGTCGAGGTCGGCGCTGCCCACCCCGCTGGCGAGGTCGTGGCGGATCGCGACATTGGTAACGAGCGCCCCCGTTCCGGGGTGGCGCAGCGAGCCGCCGGCGCGGATCTGGTCCCCGGCGAGGCTGAAGCTGAGGTCGGTCGAGCGCAAAGGATAGAAGCGCGGCTGCTCGGCCCCGATGTCGGTGGCGGTCGCCGCGCCGTTCACGGTCAGCCGGTTCCGATAGAACAGCCAGCGGCCGTCGAGCTCGGACAGCTTGACCGGGACCTTGCCGATGACCGCGTCGGCACCGCGGAAATTGCCGCGGATGCCGCTGCCCTGGAAGGTCCCCTCGAGCGCCTTGGCATTGAGCAGGATCGGCGCCTCGGGATTGCCCATGCGCGCGGAAACGCCGGTGACGTCGAAGCCGCGCGAGCCGACCAGTGCGACGCGGCCGGCGCGCAGCCCGAACGGTGACGAGCCGAGCCGGCCGGCGAGCGCGAGGTTGCGGGTGAAGGCGCGCACCGCGACATCGCCATCGGGCTGGCGGAAGACGATCGCCGGCCCGCCCGCGCAGACCGGGAAGCGGGTGTTGCCGAGCTGGAGCGCGCCGAGGCGCAGCGAGGCAAAGGACAGGGGCACGCAGCCGCGCCCGAAGGCGAGCGCCCCGCCCGGCCCGATCGTGCCGCTGACCGGGACCTGCAGCCCGCGGATGTTGCCGCCCGACAGGGGCCCGTCGAGCGTCGCCACCGTGTCGATCCGGGTCGCGCCGCCGGCGGTCGCGGCAAAGCGGACGGGGGCGAGCGCGACGCGGGAACCGGCGGCCGAATAAGGCTGCATGACCAGCCGGCCGCTCATCGGCCCGCCGCCGCGCGGCATGCGCAGCGCGAGGTCGGCGGTCGGCAGTCCCCCGCCCGCGGTCCGGACCCGGCCGTCGATCCGAAGCTTGTTGGTCGGCCAGTAGTAAGTGATGCCGTCGCCGCCATCGACGAGGACCCGGGCGCCCGAGGCGGTGCGGACATTGGCGCGCTCGACCCGGACCGCGCCGCCGCCCGCGACATTGACCAGCCGCAGCGAACCCTCGGCCTGCATCGCCCGGGTCGCCCGCTCGATGCTGGCGCGAAGCGCATTGGCGATCGGCTCGAGCGGGGTACCACCGGCGCCTCCGAGACTGCTCGTTAGCCCGCGCGCCAGCCGCGGATCGAGGTCGACCCCGTCCGCCGCATAATCGGCGACCAGCGTCAGATGCCCCTTGGCGGCGTTGAGGAGGTAGCTGCCGTCGAGCCGGGTCCGGGCGGCGGTGAGCTGGGCGAGGCGCGCGCCCGCCGCCGACAGCCGGACGGTACCGAGCAACCGAGTCGGCTTGCCGCCGAAGCTGACGTCGGCGTTGAAGCGGTCGAGCCGGTTGACCCCCGCCGCCAGCGCCATGGCGCTCATCCGGCCCTTGCCGGTGAAGCGGTCGAAGCCCTCGGTGAATTCGCTGGTGATGTCGAGGCGCGGGCTGGCGATGGCGATGTTGCTCGCCGGGCAGGCGAAATTGGCGGCGCTGAGCGGTCCGTCGACCAGCGGACGGCGCGCGGTGACCGAGACCGCCAGCGCGGCGCGCATGCCCGAGAGGGTGCAGCGCCCGGCGTCGAGCGTGGGCGAGGCCGCCGCCAGCCGGCCCTTGAACCCGCCGGTCAGGTTGCCCGCGCCTTCGACCGCCACCCCGATGGCCCCGAACGGGGTCGCCAGCGCGATCGAGGTGTCGGCAAGATCGACGCTGATGTCGGGGAGCGAAAAGGGCTTGCCCGAGGGCGGCGGGAGCAGCTTGTCGACCTCGCCCCAGCTCACCTTGTTGCCGACGACCCGGCCGTTGAGCCGGACCCCGCGCGCCACCACGCGGTAGAATTCGACCTGCCCGTTCCATTTGATCCGCATCTGGATCTGGGCGAGCTTGGCGGTGAGGTCGGGCTTCTTGGGATCGCCGATGACCAGGTTCGAGACCTGCTGGGTCCTCAGCCCGATCCGGTCGAGCGTGAAGGTCGCCTTGACCCCGCGGCGGCTGAGCTCGCGCTCGAGGATGTTGGACGCGATCGGCCGGCGCTGGGTCCACAGCACCACCGCGACCGCCACCAGGAAGATGAGTAGTCCGACGAGGACGAGCCCGATCAGGCGGGGCACGCGACGGCGACGGCGCACCACGACGGTCGCCGTTTCATTTCCGTCGTCGGTGTCCGTCGTCGTGAATTCCGCCACTAACCTGTTTTAACCTCCGGTGCCCGCGACCGTTCCGCGACCGACATGTTGCGCTTGTCCCCGACACCGCATAGCCTGCTTGTCATGGGCGACAAGCCGAATGGCGCCGACGGGCATCGCGCGCGCCTTCGGCATCGACTGCTGGACGGCGGCGGCGACGCATTGCTCGACCATGAGCTGGTTGAATATCTGCTGACTCTCGCCATCCCCCGACGCGACACCAAACCCTTGGCAAAGCAGCTGATTTCCCATTTCGGCGGGCTTGGACCACTGCTCGAGGCGCCGGCCGAGGTTCTTCGCCGCGAGGGCCTCAGCGAAGGGGTGATCGGCGCCCTCGCCATCGCCCGCGCGACCGCGCTCCGGCTGCTCGAGACCCGCACCGAGGGCCGCCCGATCCTGTCGAGCTGGGAGGCGCTCGGCGATTATCTCCAGGCCGCGATGGGTCATGCCTCGGTCGAGGAAGTCCGGATCCTGTTCCTCAACGCGAAGAATGTGCTCATCGCCAACGAGGCCATGTGGCGCGGCTCGGTCGACGAGGCGGCGGTCCATGTCCGCGAGGTGATCGCCCGCGCCATCGCGCTCGGCGCCACCGCGATCATCCTGGTCCACAACCACCCGAGCGGCGACCCCACCCCCTCCAAGCAGGACATCCGCCTGACCCGCGACATCGTCGAGGCCGGGCGCCACATGAAGATCACCGTCCACGACCATGTCATCGTCGGCGCGCAGGGGCGCTCGAGCCTGCGCGCGATGGGGCTGATGTAGCCCGCCTCGCCTTCGTCACGATTGGCGTGTAAGCGCCCGCTCATGCTGACCATCAACGGAATCACGGTGCGCCTCGGCGGGCGCACGATCCTCGACCGCGCCACCGCGACCATCCGGCCCAAGAGCCGGGTGGGCCTCATCGGCCGCAACGGCGCGGGCAAGTCGACCCTGATGAAGGTGATGATCGGCCAGCTCGAGGCCGACGAGGGCGAGATCGAAATGCCCAAGCGCACGCGCCTCGGCTATATCGCGCAGGAGGCCCCGAGCGGCACCGCGACCCCGTTCGAGACCGTGCTCGCCGCCGATACCGAGCGCGCCGAGCTGATGCTCGCCGCCGAGGATTACAGCGACATGGACCGCCTCGGCGAGGTCCACGAGCGACTGCTTGCGATCGACGCTTATGGCGCGCCGTCGCGGGCCTCGCGGATCCTCCTCGGCCTCGGCTTCGACGAGGAGATGCAGGGCCGTCCGCTCGACAGCTATTCGGGCGGCTGGAAGATGCGGGTCGCGCTCGCCGCCCTGCTCTTCTCCGAGCCCGACATCCTGCTGCTCGACGAGCCGTCGAACCACCTCGACCTCGAGGCGACCCTGTGGCTCGAGAATTTCCTCAAGGATTATCCCGGCACGCTCGTCGTCATCAGCCACGAGCGCGACCTGCTCAACAACGTGGTCGACACCATCCTCCACGTCGAGCGCGGGAAGCTCGCGCAATATGCCGGCGGCTATGACGATTTCGAGCGCCAGCGGGCCGAGCGCGCCGCGCAGATCGCCGCCGCCCGTGCCAGCCAGGAAGCCCAGCGCGCGCGGCTGCAGGACTATATCGCCCGCAACTCGGCCCGCGCCTCGACCGCCAAGCAGGCGCAGAGCCGGGCCAAGATGCTGGCCAAGATGCAGCCGATCGCGGCGATGGCCGACGATCCCTCGCTGAGCTTCGCCTTCCCTTCCCCGACCGAACTCAAGCCCCCGCTGATCACGCTCGAGATGGCGGCGGTCGGCTACAGCGAAACGCCGATCCTGCGGAAGCTCAACCTGCGGATCGATCCCGACGACCGGATCGCGCTGCTCGGTCGCAACGGCAACGGCAAGACCACGCTCGCCCGTCTGCTCGCCGCGCAGCTGGCCCCGATGGAGGGCGAGATGGTCGCGACGGGCAAGATGCGGGTCGGCTATTTCACCCAGTATCAGGTCGAGGAACTGCATGGCGACGAGACCCCGCTCCAGCACATGAGCCGGGCGATGGAAGGGAGCTCTCCCGCCGCCGTCCGGGCCCAGCTCGGCCGGTTCGGCTTCTCGGGCGACAAGGCGACCACGCTCTGCGCCAAGCTGTCGGGCGGCGAGCGCGCGCGGCTGGCGCTGGCGCTGATCACCCGCGAGGCGCCGCACCTCCTCATCCTCGACGAGCCGACCAACCACCTCGACGTCGACGCGCGCGAGGCTTTGGTCCAGGCGCTGAACGACTACGAGGGTGCGGTCATCCTGATCAGCCACGACCGCCACATGGTCGAGCTGACCGCCGACCGGCTGGTGCTGGTCGACGACGGCCGCGCGACCGACTTTGCCGGGAGCATCGAGGATTACATCGACTTCGTGCTCGGCCGGAACCAGCCCAAGGCCGAGGCCAAGGCGAAGGCCAAGCCCAGCGCCAAGGCGCGCGAGGAAGCCAAGACGCTGAAGAAGCAGGCCGCCGAGGCCGAAAAGGAGAGCCTGCGCCTCGCCGAAGAACGCTCCGCCCTCGACCGGGCCATGTTCGATCCCGGGGGGGGCGATCCGTCGCTTGCCAAACTGTCGATGGGCGAACTCTCGCAGCGCCGCGCCAGGGTCGCCGCCGCGCTCGAGACCGCCGAAGCGCGCTGGCTCGAACTCTCGGAACAGCTGGAGCAGCAGGAAGCCGCCTGACTTAGGCAGCGATCCATGGCAAGTGACGGCCATGGGGACGGGGGCGAAGCGCGCGGAGCTGGCGGCATGGGCCCTACTCGCGGTGGTCAGCCTCGCGACCTTCCTCGTCCAGACGCTCGGCCCCGGCTGGCTCGAGAACGGACAGGGCAAATTCCTCGTCCACGATTTCCTCATGCAATGGGCCGCCGGGATCCGCGCCACGGCGGGCCAGGCTGCGCTGGTCTATGACTGGGACCTCCACTCGACCTTCCAGGCCGCGCTGGTGGGCGAAGCGAAGCCGGTCGAACTGCGCTTCATGTACCCGCCGCACTTCCTGTTCTTCGTCCTGCCCTTCGCGGGCCTCGACTATGTCGCGGCGACGGTCGCCTTCCTCGTCGCGAGCTTTGCGCTCTACGTCCTCGCGCTCCGCCCGCTGGCCGGAAGCTGGGGCACGGCCCTCCTCGCGGCGCTCGCTGGAGGGGGCACCTACTACACCTTCCTCTGGTGCCAGAACGGGCTGCTGACCGCGGCGCTGCTGGTCGGAGGCCTCGCGCTCCTCCCCCGGCGGCCCGTGCTGGCGGGACTCTGTTTCGGCCTGCTGACGATCAAGCCGCAGTTCGGGCTGCTGCTCCCGCTGGTGCTGCTGATCGACCGCCAGTGGAAGGCGATCGCTGCGGCGGCGATCACGACGATCCTCCTCGCCGTCCTCGCCGAGCTCGCCTTCGGGCCGGGCATCTGGAAGGCCGCACTCGCTTCGCTGAGCCGAAGCGACGAGCTTCTCGTCAGCGACAAGCTGCGGTTCAAGTTCCAGTCCGTCTATGCCCTTGCGCGCCTCTTCCTTTCGCCCGGCGCCGCAACCGCCGTCCATGCCGCGGTCGGGCTGCTCATCGCCGGACTGGTCGGCTGGATCTGGTCGCGGCGTTCCGGGGCCTATGCGCCAAAGGCCGCCGCGCTGATCGCGGGCACGCTCCTCCTCTCGCCTTATCTATTCGTCTACGATTCGGTCGCGCTGGGGGCGGCGGTGCTGTTCCTCCTGTCCGCCCGTCCGGCCCTGGCCGAGAAAGGCGCGATGTTCGGCAGCCTGCTCCTGCCCTTCCTCTCGACCCGCCTTCTCTACAGCGCCGCGGTGCCGCTCGCCGCGATGATCGTCCTGTGGCTCGCCATCCGCCTCGCCGAGCGTGGACACACCCGGCCCAGCTGAGGATTCGCACTTTCTCGCCGCCGGTGACATGAGGGCGGCGATGGATGGGGTTCAGACCTTCGAGATCGTGCTGCTGCTGCTGGCGGCGGTGGTCGCGCTGCACGCCGCGGCGCTGAAGCTCAAGCTGCCGCCTTCGGCCGCCCTGCTGGTCGGTGGCGGCCTGCTCGCCTTCATCCCCGGGCTTCCACCCGTTGAGCTCGATCCCGAGCTGGCGCTGGTCCTGTTCCTGCCCCCGCTCCTGTTCGAGGGCGCCTACTATACCGCCTTCGGGCGCTTCCGCCGCCATCTGCCCGGGATCATCAACCTCGCAGTCGGCGCGGTGCTGTTCACCACCGTGGTCGTGGCGGTGGTCACGAAGATGCTCCTGCCCGAGCTGCCGTGGGCGGTGTGCTTCGCGATGGGCGCGATCCTCTCGCCGCCCGACGCGGTCTCGGCCCGCGCCATCCTCCAGCGGGTGAAGCTCCCCCGCCGGCTCGAAGCGCTGCTCGAAGGCGAGAGCCTGCTCAACGATGCGACCGGCCTCACCCTGTTCCGCTTCGCCGTCGCCGCGGCGCTGAGCGGGACCTTCTCGGCCGGCGCGGCGGTCGGCAGCTTCGCCATGCTCTTCTTCGGCGGGGTCGCGGTCGGCTGGGTGGTCGGGCGCCTCGGCGTCCTCGCGGTGCGACTGCTGCGCGATCAGACGTTGATCGTCACCACCACCCTGCTCCTCTCTTGGGGCGCTTATCTCGCCGGCGAGATGCTGCACGTCTCGGGCGTCATCGCCACCGTCGCCGCCGGACTCGTCTTCGGCTGGCACCAGCATGTGGTGATGCCGGCGCGGGTCCGGATCCAGGGCTCGGCGGTGTGGCGCACCGCGGTGTTCGCGCTGGAAGCGCTGGTGTTCATCCTGATCGGCTTTTCGCTGCGGGCGATCATCGACCGCGCGGGCGGGCTCGAGGATGTCGTCGGCAGCATGACCGGTCCGGTCCTGTGCATCCTCGCCGCGATCGTCGCCGCCCGCTTCGTCTGGGTGTTCGGCACCGACGGCTTCCTCCGCCTCCTCAAACGCCTCGGCGTCAAGCGCGCGCGGCCGCTCGGCGGTCGGCAGGCGACGATCATGGCCTGGACCGGCATGCGTGGGGTCGTCACGCTGGCGATCGCCCTCACCCTCCCCGCCGCCATCCCGGGCCGCGACCTGATGCAGGTCACCGCCTTCGCTGCGATCCTCGTCACGGTGATCGTCCAGGGCGGGACATTGGGCTGGCTCATCCGCCGGGTGAAGCCCGAGGACGGCGATCCCCCGCCCCGGGTCAGCCTCCCCGAGGCCGAGGCCGCGGTCGCCCATGCCAAGCTCCGCGCCGCCGAGGCCCATGCCTATGACGCCGAGGGCAAACTGATCCACCCCCAGCTCCTCGAGCAATTGCGCGGGCGAGCCCGGGCGACCGATCGCTACGCCGCCGAGCCCGACGGCTTCATGGACGGCATTCAGTCGCATTTCGCGGTGCTGCTGATCGCCATCGCCGCGGGCCGCAAGGAGCTGATCCGGCTTCACCGGGAGGGCAAGATCGAGGACGAGGTGCTGCACGACCTCGAGCGCGACCTCGACCTCGAGGAAGTCGGCATCCTGTTCCAGCGCGGCGAGCAGGTCGACCTTCGCTAGAATTGCGCGGCTCGCGCTCCCCTGCTAGCCGCCCGGCCCATGGTCCCCCGCTATTCCCGCCCCGCCATGACCGCCATCTGGGCGGCCGAGAACCGCTTCAAGATCTGGTGGGACATCGAAGTCTTCGCCGCCGAGGCGATGGGCGAAATCGGCATGATCCCCGCCGAGGACGCGCAGAAAATCCTCGCCGCCCGCGAGGCGATCGAGCCGATCGACGTCCCCGCGATCGACGCCATCGAGGCGGTCACCAAGCATGACGTCATCGCCTTCCTGACCTGGGCCGGCGAGAAGCTCGGGCCCGAGCGGCGCTGGCTCCACCAGGGGATGACGAGCAGCGACGTGCTCGACACCGCCTTGAACGTCCAGCTGACCCAGGCCGCCGACATCCTCATCGCCGACCTCGACGAGCTGCTCGCCGTGCTCGAGCGGCGCGCCTTCGAGCACAAGCTGACCCCGACCATCGGTCGCAGCCACGGCATCCATGCCGAGCCGGTGACCTTCGGGCTGAAGCTCGCCCAGGCCCATGCCGAATTCGCCCGCAACAAGGTCCGGCTCGAAGCGGCGCGGGCGGAAATCGCGACCTGCGCCATTTCCGGCGCGGTCGGCACCTTCGCCAACATCGACCCCCGGGTCGAGGAGCATGTCGCCATCCGCCTCGGCCTCGCCCCCGAACCGACCTCGACCCAGGTCATCCCGCGCGACCGCCACGCCATGTTCTTCGCGACCCTGGGCGTCATCGCCAGCAGCATCGAGCGGCTGGCGGTCGAGGTCCGCCACCTCCAGCGCACCGAAGTGCTCGAGGCCGAGGAATATTTCTCGCCCGGCCAGAAGGGCTCGAGCGCGATGCCGCACAAGCGCAATCCGGTGCTGACCGAGAACCTCACCGGCCTCGCCCGGATGGTCCGCTCGGCGGTCGTGCCGGCGATGGAGAATGTCGCCCTGTGGCACGAGCGCGACATCAGCCATTCCTCCGTCGAGCGCTTCATCGGCCCCGACGCCACCATCACGCTCGACTTCGCGCTGGCGCGGCTGACCGGGGTCATGGACAAATTGCTCGTCTATCCGGAGCGGATGCAGAAGAACCTCGACCGGATGGGCGGCCTCGTCCACTCGCAGCGGGTGCTGCTGGCGCTGACCCAGGCCGGGCTCTCCCGCGAGGACGCCTATGCCAAGGTCCAGCGCAACGCGATGAAGGTGTGGGAATCGGACGGCGCGCTGTCGCTCCTCGACCTCCTCAAGGCCGACCCCGAGGTGACCGCGGTGCTGAGCCCCGAAAAGCTCGAGGAGAGCTTCGACCTCGGCTACCATTTCCGCCAGGTCGACACGATCTTCCGGCGGGTCTTCGGCCGCGCCTGAGGGGTCACGAAGTTCCCATAGTCCGCGGCTGACCCGAGGGCCGCAGCGGCCCCGAAAATCGCGCGAATCCGGCGTTTCGGTTCGGAGCCGAAGGACCCATACTGTGACCCTCGCGGGTGCGCCGGTGGCAGGGATCAACAGGTGCAAAGAGCCAACAGCGAACCGCTCCGGTTCGTGAAAGCAGGCGAAGTCCTACTTTGCAAGGGAGAGCGCCGGACGTCCGCGACGGGTGAAAAGCGGCCGTCGCCACCCCCTTTATTTTCCCGCGCCATGGCTAAGGCGGGTCGATAAGCGCATAAGCGATGGATCGCACCACCGATCGAGCAGGTGCGACTGAGAGACTGTCTGCTCCCGCTCAAGTGGAGAGAGACGATGCGCAAAAACCACCGGATCAAGACGTCCCACTGGACCATTTTCCGCTCAGCTGCGGAAGAGGTGAAGGAACGTCGCGCCATGAACGAGTGGCTGGACAACGGCCATGCCATGTTCGCGAAGATGGACCGCGCCGCCGCGCCAGCCGGGGATGACGAACCGTCCGATGCGTCGGCCGAGGATTCATGGACCAATGAAGGCGGGCACATGTACGCGAAGAGCGGCCATATCGTCCAAACTTCCCCCGGCAACTTCAAGGCCGTTCTCAAGCACGACGACGCCGACGATACCGAGCATCCCTGTGCGACCATGCGCGAGGGCGAGGCACTCATTCGGCGCAATACGCCCAAGCCCGCTCGGCTGGATACTTCCCGCGATCATGATGAAAGTGCGCGATGATTGCGGCCGCGCGCCTCAGGAGAGGCATCATGATCCCGATCGCGGTCAGCCATCATGTACACCCAGCCGCCCCTCGCCATCTTCTCGAAGAAGGAAGAAGCGGGACCCCGGGTTGGGCCCGGGGTGAGGGGGTGACGGGCGCGCCTACCGGCCCGGAAGCGCGATCTCGAACAGGGTCGGCCAGTATTTGCCGGTGACGTAGAGCTTCTTTGCGTGACGGTCGTAGGCGATGCCATTGGGGACGGCGTCGGGGCTGTTGCGGCCGACGCGGTCCCACAGGGCCGAGACGTCGATCCAGCCTTTGACGCGCCCGGTGGCGGGGTCGATGCGGGCGATGCGGGGGGTCTGCCAGATGTTGGCGAGGATCTCGCCGTTCACATATTCGAGCTCGTTCAGCATCGCCACCGGCTTGCCCTCGGCGGTGACGGTGAGGCGGCGGGCGATCTTCATCGAGCCGGGCCGCAAGAAGCGCAGCACCGGCGTGCCGTCGGACATGATGATGTGACGACCGTCCTGGGTCATCGCCCAGCCCTCGCCCGCATAGTTCCATTTGCCCTTGGGCTTGAGGTCGGTGACGCCCCAGACGAAGCCGCGCCCGCCGCGCCAGACGAAGCTGTAGAGCTTGTCCTGCCAGTCGACGATGCCCTCGCCGAACAGGTCGCTGGGAATGGCGACGCGGGCCAGCGTGCGGCCGGTGGCGAGCTCCTTGCGGCTGATGAAGCTCTGCCCCTCGAAGCCGGTGCTTTCGTAGAGGATGCCGTCGCGGATCAGCAGCCCCTCGGTGAAGGCGGCGGTATCGTGGGGGTGGGTTGAAAGCACCCGCGCGGGCTCGACCGGCAGCGCCGCAGGGGCGGGAGCCGAGAGAAACGCGACCAAGGAGGCGGTGAAGAAGCGAATGACGAAGGATCCATTCATGCGAAAGAAGACTAGTCGGGCGGATTGACGGGGGAAATAGGCGGTTTCGAGACGGCGGCTGCGGCTAAGAACCGAGCACCCGGTGAAGGAAAGCGGCGCTATCGGCGAGCGCGGGGGTGGTGCCGCGGAACGGGCGCGAGAGCGATTTTGCAAGGTCGACATGGCTCTTGCCGGGATAGATCTTGAGCTCGGCCGGCACCCCCGCCGCCGCGAGCCTGGCGGCGAGGACCCGGCTGTTGCGCGGGTTGACGACCTCGTCGGCACTGCCGGTCGCGAGCAGCATCGGCGGCGCGGCGCGGGTCACGAAATTGATCGGCTGGGTCTCGGCCGGGCGCGGCCAGGCGCCCAGCGCGTCGCGCCCGCGCTGTTCGGTGAAGGGGTAGAAATCATAGGGGCCCGAGAGCAGGGCGGCGGCCTTGATCGTGCCCGCCGGGACCCCGGCGTCGCGCAGGTAATGCGGATCGAGCGCGAGCATCGCGCCATTGTAGGCGCCCGCGCTGTGGCCGGCGACCGCGATCCGGTCGGGGTCGCCGCCATAGCGGGCGATGTTGTCACGGGTCCATCTCACCGCCTGCGCGCCGTCCTCGAGGAAGGCAGGGAAGCTGACGTTGGGGACGAGCCGATAGTCGGGGACCACGGTGACGAACCCCTGCCCCGCATAGCCCGAGCCGGCGAAGGCATAACCCGAGCGCGACCCCGCGACCCAGCCGCCGCCGTAGAGGAAGATCACGACCGGGCGCTTCTGGGCGGACGGGCGCGGGGCCCAGACGTCGAGCTTAAGGCCCTGCGCGGGCGCGAAGGTCACGCCCTCCGCGACCCGGTGCGCGCCATTGTCGCCGGGGACCAGGCGGTTGATCGAGCTCAAGAGGTTGGGCGGAGCGCAGGCCGCGAGGGCGAGGGTCGTGATCGCGAGAACGGTCTTCTTCATGGGAACAGTAACGTGGGCAAAGCGCCCGCGGATGCATGCGCGCGGTCAGGCGAGCGGAAGAAGCTGCTCGACGAGGGCGCCGATTGCGTCCTGGCTAATGTCGGTGTTGTTGAGAAGGACGATGGTCCGGTCCTCGCCGACGACATGCGCGAGGTGGGTGCGATAGGCCTGTACCTTGCCGGTCTCCCAAGCCACGCGCCGCCCGGCGATGGTGCGGACCCTTCCGCCGAGCGCGTAATTCTCGCTCGGCACGCGGACCCGCAGGAGCTCGGCGCGGGTGGCCGGGCGCAGGAGCCGTCCGGTCTCGAACGCGAGGTGCGCGGCGCGGGCGAGATCGCCGGCGCCGGCATGGATGTTGCCGCTGGCCCCACCGAACGGGGGTACCCGCACCTCCTTGGGCTGGCCGCCGGGCGCATAGGCGCCGGCGAGGCCGGGGACATCGCCGCTCCGGGTATCGACGAAGCCCGTCCGGCTAAGGCCGAGAGGGCGGAAGACCTCGCCGCCGAGAACCTGCTCGAACGGCTTGCCGGTGACCCGCTCGAGCGCGGCGTGAATCAGGACCCAGTTGAAGAAGGAATAGTCGAACCTCGCGCCGGGACTGAACGCGAGCGGGCCATCGCCGAAGCGGGTCACCATCGCGGCCGAGCCGTCGCGGGAGTCGCGTAGCGCGGGATCGTCCTTGATCGCCTGGGTGACCCGGTCGGGAATGCCGCTGTCATTGGCGAGGAGATGCTCGAGCGGCACCGCGGCATAGGCAGCGTCGAGGGTCGGGAGATAGGTGCCGATCGGCGCCGACAACGCCATCCGGCCGCGATCGACCAGGCGCAACACCGCGAGCGCGGTGAACCATTTGGAAATCGAGCCGATGCGGAAGGTGGTGGCGGGCGTGACGGGCCGATGCGCCGCGCGGTCGGCGAGCCCGAACAGGCGCTGGTGCGTGATCCGGCCATGGCGGGCCAGGGACACCGAGCCGGCAAAGCCGTTCTCGCGGGCGAAGCGGTCGATGACGAGGTCGGCAGGGTGGACCGGCGCGGCCCGCGACGGGCCGGCGGCAAGGGCGCTCGACAGCACGCCGCCCAGGAAGAAACGGCGATCGATCGACATGGAACAGGCCCCGCTACGCTAGACGAGGCCCGTCCCTAGCCGAGTGCGTCCTTGATGCGCGAGAAGAAACTCTTGGTCGCGGGGCATTCCTCGCCGGTCTCGGTCTCGCGGAACTGGCAGAGCAGCTCCTTCTGCTTCGCGCTGAGCCTGGTCGGGGTCTCGACCAGGATGCGCGCGACCATGTCGCCGCGGCCACGGCCCGAAAGCACCGCCATGCCCTTGCCGCGCAGGCGCAACGTCTCGCCCGACTGGATGCCGGCCGGGATCTTCACCTCGATCGCCTCGCCGTCGATCCCGGGAACGGTGATCGCGCCGCCGAGCGCCGCGGTGGTGAAGCTGACCGGGCATTCGGCGATGAGGGTGGTGCCCTCGCGCTCGTAGAGGGCGTGGCGCTTCAAGTGGACGAACAGGTAGAGGTCGCCGCCGGGCGCGCCGCGCACCCCCGCCTCGCCCTCGCCGGCAACCCGGATGCGGGTGCCCTCGTCGACCCCGGCGGGGATCTGGATGGTGAGCGTGCGGCGCTTGAGGGTCCGGCCCTCGCCCTGGCAGACCGGGCACGGGTCGGCGATGGTGACGCCGTGGCCGTAACAGGTCGGGCAGCCGCGCTCGACCACGAAAAAGCCTTGCTGGGCGCGGACCTTGCCGGCGCCGTTGCAGGTCTTGCAGGTCTCGGGGACCGCCGACCCGCGCGCGCCGTCGCCCTCGCAGGGCTCGCACGGGGCCATGGTCTCGATGTCGATGGTGGCCGACTTGCCCGCGAAGGCCTCCTCGAGCGTCAGTTCGAGGTCATAGCGAAGGTCGGCGCCGCGCGCCGCATTCTGGCGGGCGCCGCGCGGGTCCATGAACTCGCCGAAGATCGACGAGAAGATGTCGGAGAAGTCGGGGCCGGCCCCCGCCCCCGCCGCGCCGAAGCCGCCCTGCTCGAAGGCGGCATGGCCGAAGCGATCGTAGGCGGCGCGCTTCTGCGGGTCCTTCAGGCAGTCATAGGCCTCGTTCAACTGCTTGAACTTGGCTTCCTTCTCGGTGCAGCCGCCGTGGCGGTCGGGATGGCATTCCATCGCCAGGCGGCGATAGGCGGCCTTGATCGTGCGCTCGTCGGCGCCGCGCTCGACCCCGAGCAGCTCGTAATAATCGGTGTGGACGGTCATGGGCGAAACCCTAAGCCGCCGCCCCCGCCGGAGCGGGGACGGCGATTGTCACTGATTACGCCTTCTTCTCGTCGTCGACTTCGGAGAATTCCGCGTCGACCACTTCCTCGTCGGCCTGCTGCGGCTGGGCCTCGGTGTCGGCGGTGCCGGCCTGGCCCTGGGCCTGTTGGCTCTCGTAGATCGCCTGGCCGAGCTTCATCGCCGACTGGGTGAGCGCATTGGCCTTGGTGGTCATGGCGTCGGCATCACCGCTCTCGATCGCGGCCTTGGTCTCGGCGACCGCGGCCTCGATCTCGGCCTTGACCTCGGCCGAGACCTTGTCGCCATGCTCGGCGAGCTGCTTCTCGGTCGAGTGGACGAGGCTCTCGGCGTTGTTCTTCGCCTCGGCCGAAGCGCGACGCTTCTTGTCCTCCTCGGCGAACTGCTCGGCCTGCTTGACCATGTTGTCGATGTCGGCGTCGCTGAGCCCGCCCGAGGCCTGGATGCGGATTTGCTGCTCCTTGCCGGTGCCCTTGTCCTTGGCCGAGACGTTGACGATGCCGTTGGCGTCGATGTCGAAGGTGACCTCGATCTGCGGCACGCCGCGCGGCGCCGGGGGGATTCCGACGAGGTCGAACTGACCCAGCATCTTGTTGTCGGCCGCCATCTCGCGCTCACCCTGGAAGACCCGGATGGTGACGGCGTTCTGATTGTCGTCGGCGGTCGAGAAGACCTGGCTCTTCTTGGTCGGAATGGTCGTGTTGCGATCGATCATCCGGGTGAAGACGCCGCCGAGAGTCTCGATGCCGAGCGACAGCGGGGTCACGTCGAGCAGCAGGACGTCCTTGACGTCGCCCTGGAGCACGCCGGCCTGAATGGCGGCGCCGATGGCGACCACCTCGTCCGGGTTGACGCCGGTGTGCGGCTCCTTGCCGAAGAACTCCTTCACGACCTCGCGGACGCGGGGCATGCGGGTCATGCCGCCGACCAGCACGACCTCGTCGATCGCCTTGGCGTCGAGCCCGGCGTCCTTGAGCGCCTTGCGGCACGGCTCGAGGGTGCGGTCGATGAGGTCCGCCACCAGCTTCTCGAGGTCCGACCGGCTGATCGTCTCGACGAGGTGCAGCGGGGTGGTCGCGCCGCCTTCCATGCGCGCGGTGATGAACGGCTGGTTGATCTCGGTCGTCTGGGCCGACGACAGCTCGATCTTGGCCTTCTCCGCGGCTTCCTTGAGGCGCTGGAGCGCAAGGCGGTCCTTGCGCAGGTCGATGCCTTCCTTGGCCTGGAACTTGGCCGCCAGATGCTCGACGATCTTGGCGTCGAAGTCCTCGCCGCCGAGGAAAGTGTCGCCGTTGGTCGACTTCACCTCGAACACGCCGTCGCCGATCTCGAGGACCGAGACGTCGAAGGTACCGCCGCCAAGGTCATAGACCGCGATGGTCTTGCCGTCGTTCTTCTCGAGCCCGTAGGCGAGCGCGGCCGCGGTCGGCTCGTTGATGATGCGCAGCACCTCGAGGCCGGCGATCTGGCCGGCGTCCTTGGTCGCCTGGCGCTGGGCGTCGTTGAAGTAGGCGGGAACGGTGATCACCGCCTGGGTGACGGTCTCGCCGAGATAGGCCTCGGCGGCTTCCTTCATCTTCTGGAGGATGAAGGCGCTGATCTGCGACGGGCTATAGTCCTGGCCGCCGGCATTGACCCAGGCGTCGCCGTTCGAGCCCTTGACGATCTTGTAGGGGACCAGCTCGGTGTCCTTCTTGGTCACCGGATCGTCGAAGCGGCGGCCGATCAGGCGCTTCACCGCGAAGATGGTGTTGTCGGGATTGGTCACCGCCTGGCGCTTGGCCGGCTGGCCGATCAGGCGCTCGCCGTCCTTGGTGAAGGCGACCACCGACGGAGTGGTGCGCGCGCCTTCCGCATTCTCGATGACCTTGGGCTTGCCGCCCTCCATCACCGCCACGCAGCTGTTGGTCGTGCCGAGATCGATCCCGATCACTTTCGCCATAGTCTTCTACCCTTTCACTCGCCCCTCGGACGCCCTGTACCAAGGGTCGTCCGTTTGATGTTTCGGCGGCGATATAGGGAGGGTGAAAGCGGCGACAAGGAGTCGGTGTGGCGCAAATGCAATACAGCAGATGCGCCGCACGTTTCAGATCATCGCCATGCCGCTTGTCGGTCGGCGTCAGATCATCGCCATGCCGCTTGTCGGTGGGCGTCAGATCATCGCCATGCCGCCGTTGACGTGCAGCGTCTGGCCGGTGACGTAGCCGGCCTCGCGGCTGGCGAGGAAGACCACCGCCGCGGCGACGTCCTCGCCGGTGCCCATCGCGCCCGAGGGGATCTTGGCGAGGATTGCGGCGCGCTGCGCGTCGTTGAGCGCGTCGGTCATGGCCGAGGTCATGAAGCCGGGCGCCACGCAATTGACCGTGATGTTGCGGGTGGCGAGTTCCTGCGCGACGGCCTTGCTCATGCCGACGAGCCCGGCCTTGGACGCGACGTAATTGGCCTGGCCGGGATTGCCGGTCTGGCCGACCACGCTGGTGACCGAGACGATGCGGCCGAAGCGCGCCTTCATCATCGGCTTGGCCGCCGCGCGCATCAGGCGGAAGGCGGCCTCGAGGTTGATCGAAATGACGCTCTCGAACTCCTCGTCCTTCATCCGCATGAGGAGATTGTCGCGGGTCACGCCGGCATTGTTGACGAGGATGTCGAGCTTGCCGCCGAGCGCGTCCACCGCTTGCGGCACGAGCGCGTCGACCGCGGCCCCGTCCGAGAGGTTGCAGGGCAGCGCGACGTGGTCGCCGCCGAGGCCGTCGCGGAAGGCGTTCAGCTTGTCGGCGTTGCTGCCGCTGACCGCGAGGCGTGCGCCCTGCGCCGCGAGCGCTTTCGCGATGGCGCTGCCGAGGCCGCCGCTGGCGCCGGTCACGAGGGCGGTCATTCCTTCGAGCGAAAACATCATGCAATCTCCTTCGCGAGCGCCTCGACGTCGTCCATCGAGATGACGCTCGTCACCTTGGCGTCGGGGGCGATGCGCTTGACCATCGGGCCCAAAACCTTGCCACCGAATTCGACGAATTCGGTCACGCCCGCTTGCGTCATCTCGGCGACGCTTTCGCGCCAGCGGACCATGCCGGTGACCTGCTCGACGAGCAGCTCGCGGATGCGGGTCGGGTCGGTTGCGGGCGCGGCGATGACATTGGCGAACACCGGCACGGCGGGCGCCTGGATGGCGGTGTCGCCCAGCGCCTCGGCCATGACGTCGGCGGCGGGCTGCATCAGCGGGGAATGGAAGGGCGCGGAGACCGGCAGCAGCACCGCGCGCTTGGCGCCATGATCCTTGGCGATGGCAATCGCGCGCTCGATCGCGCTGCGGTGGCCCGAGATGACGACCTGGCTGGGATCATTGTCGTTGGCGACGGTGCAGACCTCACCCTCCGCAGCGGCCGAGGCGATCGCCTGCGCCTTGTCGAGGTCGGCGCCGAGGAGCGCGGCCATCGCGCCGACGCCCACCGGCACGGCGGCCTGCATCGCCTGGCCGCGCCGCTTCAGGAGCCGCGCGGTGGTGGCGAGGTCGAAGCTCCCGGCGGCGCAGAGCGCGCTATATTCGCCGAGGCTGTGGCCGGCGACGAAATCGGCCCTGGTCACGGGCAGGCCGAGCGTGCGGAAGACGGCAATGGCATGCGCCATGATCGCGGGCTGGGCGTTTTCGGTGAGCGTCAGATCGGCCTCGGGCCCCTCGCGCATCAGGCGGAAGAGATTCTGGCCGAGTGCCTCGTCGACCTCGGCGAAGACGTCGCGCGCGACGCTGCTTGCCTCGGCCAGCGCGGCGCCCATGCCGACCGACTGACTGCCCTGCCCCGGAAAAATGAATGCGCGCATGCGAACCCCTGATATGACGTGCCGCGCCGACTAGGCCGCAACGCCAGGGTTGCCAAGCTGAGGAATGAGAATGAGCGACACCGACGTCACCATCGACACCCAGCCCGAGCCGCCGTCGCGGATGCTCGGCAAGTGGATGAGCGGGGCGATGGTCGTCGGCACGATGGTCGGCTCGGGCATCTATCTGCTGCCGACGACGCTGGCGCCGTTCGGACCGAATATGGTGCTCGCCTTCGTGCTGACGGGGCTTGGCACCATGTGCCTGGCCTTCGCCATGGCGCGGCTGGCCGCGCGGATCCCGGGCGGGCCCTTCGCCTATATCGCCAACGCCTTCGACGAGCGGACGGCCTTCCTGACCTTGTGGTGCTACACGCTCTCGCAGGTGACCGCGGTGTCGGGGGTGGCGATCGCGGTGGCGGGCGCGCTCGGTCATGTCTTCCCCGCGGCGCAGGCGGGCATGGGGCTGACGCTGACCGCGATTGTGGCGATCCTCGCCTTGCTGCTGGTCAACCTTCGCGGCACGCGCTCGGCAGGCGTGCTGCAGGTGGTGACGACCTTGATCAAGCTGTCGCCGCTGATCGCCGTCGTGCTACTGGTCGCGGGGCGCGGCGCGACGGGCCAGCCATTGGAAGCGCTGTCTCCGACCCCCGTCACATTGAGCGGCGTGACCGCGGCGGCGGCACTGATCCTGTTCTCGCTGACCGGGTTCGAAGCGGCGGTGATGACCGCGAACGTCACCAAGGATTCGACCAGCACGGTGCCGCGCGCGACCATCACCGGCACGGGCTTCACCGCGATCATCTATCTCCTCGCGACGGTCGCGGTGCTGTGGCTGCTGCCGAGCGCGGTGGCGATGAAGAGCGGCGCGCCCTTCGCCGACGCGATCGCGCCCCTGCTCGGCGCGGCGGCGGGCGCGCTGGTGGCGGTGATTGCCGCGATCAGCGCCTTCGGCACCGGCAATGCGCTGCTGCTGATCGCCGCCGAAAGCGCGCGGGCCATGGCGAGCGCGCGCGACCTTCCGGCAGTGTTCGGGCGCGCCAACCGGATCGGTGCCCCGGCGGGCGCGCTGGTCATCTGCGCGGGGCTGTCGGCGCTGCTGGTGCTGGCGAGCGTGTCGAAGGACTTCGTCAGCGTCTACGTGCTGATCACGCTCGTCTCGACGCTCTTGAGCCTCGTCCTCTACGCGGTGGTCGCGGTGGCGGCGCTAAAATTGAAGGTCGCGGGCCAGTGGACCTGGGTGGTGGTCGTCGGGCTACTCTACACCGTCGCCATGTTCGTCGGCGCGGGCGCGGACGCCTTGTTGTGGAGCATCGCGCTGGCGCTCGCTGGTTTCCCGGTCCGCGCGCTGTCGCGCCGTCTCAGGCCGCCGGCGGATGCGGCAGCCGCGCCTCGGGGACCAGCCGCCTGAGCTTCTGCGCGAAGCTGCGCAAACAGACTTCGGACGTGCCGAGCGGCCCCGGCTCGTAGGAGGGTGAGCGCATCCCTTCCTGGACACGGGCGATGAGTTCGGTGTCCTCGGCATTGACCCGGCGGTTGATGCGCCAGTTCAAGTAGCGCACCGCGCGCATCTCGCGGCGGTCGTCGGGGAGCGCGTAGCTGATCTCGCGGATCACCGTTTCCTCGGCCGAGACCGGCAGGAACTGCATGAAGTCGACCTGGTCGGGATAGATGTCGAAGGCGACGTTGGGCCAGAGCTTGTAATAGAGCCACTTGCGGCGGTGCGAGGGTGGCAGGTGGTCGGCCTCGGGGAGCAGGCGCTGATAGGCGCGCTCGGACGGGTTGGACGAGGTCTCCTCGACGAGGTCGCCCTCCATCCGGTCGACATGCTCATTGGCCTCGATTGCATAGCCGCGGCCAAACAGGCGGGTCAGGCCCGGATGACCGACCGGAATGTGAAGCCCGTCCGAATAATTGTCGGCGATGGTCTTCCAGTTGAGCTTGCGCGGACGCAGCGTGACGCGGCCGATCGCGCGCAACTCCTCGAAGCGGTAGGGCGCGACTTCGCCCTCGTAGGGTGCCATCATGGTGGCGACGCTTGGGGCGCCCGGCTCGAGGGTCACGAACAGGAAACCGTGCCAGCGCTCGAGCGCGACCGGCTTGAGGCCGAGCCGGTCCTTGTCGAGGCCGGGATATTCGGCGCGGTGGGGCACGCCGACCAGCCGCCCGTCGCTGGCATAGGTCCAGGCGTGATAGGGGCAGGTCAGCCGCCGCGCGCAGCCCGCCTCGCCGTCGACCAGCCGCGAGCCGCGGTGGCGGCAGACATTGGTGAAGGCGCGGACCTGGCGATCGTCGCCGCGGATGACGATGACGCTCTCGCCGAGATAGTCGAGGCTGCGCCAGTCGCCCGGATTGGGGATCTCGCTTTCATGGCAGACCACCTGCGGCGCGGCGCGCAGGAAGGCCGCCTTCTCGGCCGCGAAGAAGCCCTCGTGCCAGTAGAGCCAGCCGGGCAGGCTGAGGTCGTCGAGGGGATCGGGAACGGAGCGAAGCTGGGTGGCCATGGGGTCTTCTGCCACGGTGGCCGACCCATCGTCCAGCGTCGTCCCGGCGACGGCGGGCACGAGGTCTATCTGGTCTTATCCCTTGCCCATCAGGGCCAGCACTTCCTTGCGGCTGCGTTCGTCGGCGCGGAAGGTGCCCATCATGCGGCTGGTGGTCATCATCACGCCGGGCGTGTTGACCCCCCGCGCGGTCATGCAGGCGTGGCTCGCCTCGATCACCACCGCCACCCCCTTGGGCTGGAGATGCTCCCAGATGGCGTCGGCGACCTCGGCGGTGAGGCGTTCCTGGACCTGGAGGCGGCGGGCGAAGCCGTGGAGGACTCGGGCGAGCTTGGAAATGCCGACCACGCGGGTGCCGGGCAGATAGGCGATATGCGCCTTGCCGATGATCGGCGCCATGTGATGCTCGCAATGCGACTGGAACGGGATGTCCTTCAGCAGCACGATCTCGTCATAGCCGCCGACTTCCTTGAAGGTCCGGCTGAGGTGATGGCCGGGGTCTTCGTGATAGCCGCGGGCATATTCCTTCCAGGCGCGGGCGACGCGCTTGGGGGTGTCGAGCAGGCCCTCGCGGTCGGGATCATCCCCGGCCCAGCGGATCAGCGTCCGGACCGCTTCGGCCACGTCGTCGGGGACGGGGATCTTGGGGTCCGGCGCGACCAGGTCGCCGTCGTCGGGCGTGTCAGCCATGGGGAAGCAATTCCTTTGCGATCGAGCCGGCGACGCGCTCGGCCTGGTGGCGGATATCGGGGACCGCGACCATTTCCCAATACATGCCCTTGGTCAGGGGCCCGACTGCGAACAGGCCGGGCGCGGCGCGATCCTCCGCATCGGTCCGGAGGCCGAGGCGCAGCGGATCGGGTTCGGCGAGCCCGTCGGCGAGGATTTGCCGAAGCAAGGGATTGGCGCTGCGGGTCACGTCGCCGAGGGGCCCGGTGCAGTTGACGGTGACGGGCGTCGGAACCGCGCGAACGCCGCCGCCGTGGCGGTTGGCGATGGCCGCGCCCCCAGGGCCCGCCTCGACCAGTCGCCCGGCCATGATCGACAGCCGCCCCTCGGCGACGAGCGCGCGGAGGCGCGCGGCGATCTCGGGCGCGATGCGGTGGCGGTGGGCGTCCCACCAAGGCCGCGCGTGGCGCAGGAAGCGGCGCTGGTCCACGAGCGACCAGCTCTGCCACAGTGCAGCGGTGTGGGGGCGCAGGCTGTCGACCGCGGCGCGCCAGCCGACCGCTGCGCTGCGCTGCCGGAGCCAGCGCCATGCCGCCGTCAGGCTGCCGTGTGGCACGTCGTCGGCATCGACCGGCGCGGGCTCATAGGGGGCATGGCTGCGCGGCATCATCCCGCGCCGGCTGACCGCGACGATCCCTTCCCCGAGCGGCCGATCCTCGACCATCATCACCACGTCG
Source organism: Sphingomonas astaxanthinifaciens DSM 22298 (assembly GCF_000711715.1). Taxonomy (NCBI): domain Bacteria; kingdom Pseudomonadati; phylum Pseudomonadota; class Alphaproteobacteria; order Sphingomonadales; family Sphingomonadaceae; genus Sphingomonas; species Sphingomonas astaxanthinifaciens. The sequence continues at coordinate 198,646 of NZ_JONN01000002.1, read as the reverse complement.
ATCATGGTGAGGCCGGTGCCGATGAGGAGTATGGCACGATCTTCCTCGCCGGCCTCGCGGACGGCCTCGAGCGCCGCTTCACTCCACGGATTGGTCTCCATCGCGAGCGCGTCCCAGCCGCGGGGCCGCGACGGCGCTTCATTGCCGAGCGCGAGCACGACCGCCGCGGCCTCGACCGCGCCGCCGTCGGCAAAATGCAGGCGCCAGCCTTCGCCCGCCCGCTCGAGCGCGGCGACCTCGCGCCTCTCGAGGGTCACCAGCGGATGCGCGGCGCGGATGTCCTCGAGGTAGCGGCCATAGTCGCGGCGGGGCACGAAGGTCCCGGCATCGACCCCCGCCCAGGCGCGGAAATGATCGGGATCGTGGGGGAAGGCGCTCATCTTGCCCGCTGGCACGTTCAAGAGGTGGCGCGGATCGGTGGTGCCATAAGCGGTGCCGCGGCCGGGAATGGGGCCGCCGTCGTAGACGGTCGACGCGATTCCCAGCCGGGCGAGCTGGACCGCGGTCATGACGCCCGAGAAGCCGCCCCCGACCACCGCCACCCGGGCGGCGGCCTCAGATCTCATAGTCGGGCCAGGCCTGCGGGTCGGGCGCGCTCGCGCGGCGCTTCACCATATGGTCGTGAAGGCTGGCGACCGTGCGGCCAGCGGTCTCGGTGAAGAGGCCTGGGATCACGGCGTGGACGATGCAGGCTGCGCCCGCACCGATCATCCTGAGGCCGATGGCGATCGCACCGGTGCCATGCCCGACCCAGCTCATCCCCAGCGACCGCGGATGCTCCGTGAACAATCGCCCCAGCACCGCTTCGTCTCCCCGCCGCAAAAATGGTGACCCCGACTGGATTCGAACCAGTGGCCTACAGATTAGGAATCTGGCGCTCTATCCTGCTGAGCTACGGGGCCTTGGGCTCCAGCCCTACCCGATGGCCGCGGCGCAAATCAATCGACGCGGGCAACCGGCGGGATCGGGCGGCGATGGTCGAGCGCGGGAACGCGGCCACGGACCTGCGCGATTTTCGCAAGGTCGAGGTCGGCGAAGCCGAGGCCGGGCGCGCCGTCCATGGCCAGGACGAGCTCGCCCCAGGGATCGGCGACGAGGCTGTGGCCATATGTTTCGCGCCCGTCCTCGTGCCGCCCGGCCTGCGCCGCGGCGACCACGAACAGCCCCGCCTCGATCGCCCGGGCGCGCAGCAATATTTCCCAGTGCGCGCGGCCGGTCGGCACGGTGAAGGCCGCGGGAACGGCGATCGTCTCGGCGCCCGCCTCGGCCAGCGCGGCGAACAAAGCGGGGAAGCGCAGGTCGTAGCAGATGGTGAGGCCGAGCCGGCCGACGGGGGTGCCTTCGACCACCACGGCCCCCTCGCCCGGCGCATAGCTCGCCGATTCGCGCCAGCTTTCGCCGGTGGGCAGGTCGACGTCGAACAGGTGGAGCTTGTCGTAGCTCGCGCGGATGTCGCCTGAGGGATCGATCACGAAGGCGCGGTTGGCGAGCTTGCCGTCGTCGCGGCGAATGGCGAGGCTGCCGAGATGGACCCACAGCCCCTCGCGCGCCGCGGCATTGCGCACCGCGGCGAGCACCGGATCCTCGTCCTGCGGCCTGAGATTGGGCGCGGCGCGCTCGCGATTCCGGTCGAGCAGGCCGCTCATCTCTGGGGTGAAGAGCATCGCCGCGCCCCCGGCCCGTGCCGCCGCGACCGTCTCGACCAGCGCGGCGGCATTCTGCGCCGGGTCGATCCCGGTGCGGGCCTGGAAAAGCGCGATCCGGCTCATGCGGCCAGCAGGCTGTCCAGCTTGCCCGCGCGCTCGAGCTCGAACAGATCGTCGCAGCCGCCGACATGGCGCCCGTCGATGAAGATCTGCGGCACGGTCATCCGGCCCGACCGCTCGATCATCTCGTCGCGCTTCGGCCCGCCCGCGTCGATATTGTAGGTCACCGCCTCGATCCCCTTGCCGCGCAGCAGGTGGTCGGCGCGGATGCAGTAGGGGCAGGTGGACTTCAGATACATTTCGACTTTGGCCACGGGGCGGGTCTCCTGGTCTGGTTTGGGCCCTAGATAGGACAAGCGCCGCGTTACGCCACCCTGCCCGGCCGGACCCGGGCGAAGGCGAGGAGCTCGACCTGCCGTGCCCCGGCCTTGCGGAGCGCGCGGGCGCAGGCCTCGGCGGTGGCGCCGGTGGTGATGACGTCGTCGACGAGGATGATGTCGCGGCCCCTGACCGACGCTCCGGGGCGGAGCGCGAAGGCGCCCTTGACCGTCGCCCGCCGCTCGGCCGGGTTGAGGCCCTTCAGCTTGGGCGTGGCGCGGGTCCGGCGGAGGAGGTCGGGATCGACCTCGCGGCCGAGCGCCCGGGCGATCAGGACCGACTGGTTGAAGCCGCGGCTCCACAGCCGCCAGCGGTGAAGGGGCACGGGCACGAGCAAGGCGCCCGGCGCAAGGTCGCCCAGGGGGCGGCGCATCAGCCCGGCCATGGTCCGGGCGAGCGCGATCTTGCGGCCATATTTGAGGCGCATGGCGATGGCGCGCGGGATCTCACCGTAGCCGAGCGCAGCACGGACCCGGGCGAGCGGGCCGGGATCGACGGCACAGGCTCCGCACTCCCCCTCTTCGCCCGCCCCCAGCGCCAGCCCGCAACGCGCGCAGCCGCCGGCCATGAAATCGAGCCCGCCCCAGCATTCGGTGCAGAAGAGATCGACCGCCTGGCTGATCTCGCCGCAGCCCGGGCAGCGCGGGGGAAGCGCGAAGTCGAGCAGCAGCCGGGCGGAATGATGTCCCGCCGCTTTCGCCCAGTCCATGGCCGCCGCCGCCCCCATGCCCCCTTGTCCGCCCGAACCGCGCTCCCCACAAGGGGGCATGGCCGATCTCCTGTTCGACGACGAGGCGCGCGCGCGGCGCCGGGCCCGCGCGCTTGCCCGCACCGCCCTTCCCTTCCTTGCCGAGCGGATCGTCGACGAGTGGCTCGAGCGGCTGGCGCCGGTCGCGCGGCGGTTCGGGCGGGCCTTGGTGACGGGCTGTCCGCCGGCGCTCGAGGCGCGCCTGCGCGGTATTGCCGGGGAGGTCCGCTTCGCCCCCTCGATCGACGCCATCGCCGCGGAGGCGGAGGCGAGCCTCGACCTTCTCATGGTGATGGGCGAGCTCGACGGGCGCGACCACCTGCCGCAGCTCCTCGCCATCGCGCGCTCGCGGCTGGCGCCGGGGGGCATGATGCTCGGTGTGGTTCCGGGCGCGCAGACGCTTCCGGCGCTCAGGGCCGCGCTCCACGCGGTCGGCCAGGAAAGCGGCGCCTTCGCCGCCCGCACCCACCCGCGGATCGAGCCCGGCGCACTGGCGACCCTGCTCGGCCAGGCGGGCTTCGCCGAGCCGGTGGTCGACATGGACCGGGTGCGGCTGCGCTATCGCTCGCTCCAGCGGCTGGTCGACGACCTGCGCGACCATGGCGCGACCAACGCCCTCCTGGCGCGGCCGCGCGCCGGCCTGACCCGCGCCGGGCGCGGACTCGCCGAGCGTGCCTTTGCGGCGCAGGGCGAGGGAGGCGTGACCGAGGAGACGGTGGAGCTCATCCACTTCGTCGCCTGGGCGGAAAATGCCGGAAATTCGTCCTTAACGGCTTCTCAAGCCTTTGGTCGGTAGGAACCGTTAACCCTGCGTAATTAGACTTGGGCTGTGGACGTGGACCAGAGGAGGGTGGCTTGGACGCTATCCGAACGATGCTGCGCAAGTTGCGCCACCATGACGGTGGGGCAACGGCGATCGAATATGGACTCATCGCAGCCCTAATCGCGGTTGCGGCCATCAGCGGCATGAGCGCGCTTGGTGGCGGCAGCAACGGCATGTGGGGCAAGATCGGCAATCGCGTCGACAATGCGATGAACAAATAAGGGCCGGCGAGACCGCCGACCCTTATCACGTGCCGTCAGTGGCCGGAGTGGAGACCGGTCAGCGGCGCTGCCCCAGGACCACCAGCTTGACCCGCTGACCCGGGACCAGCCGCGCATTGGCGGCGAGCCCGTTGAGCGAGAGGAAGCGCTCGGCCTGGAAGTTCGGATAGGCCATCCGGCTGGCGAGCGATTGCACCGTATCGCCCGGCCGCACCGTGTAGATGTCGATCACCTTGGGACGGATCGCGGCGGCTTCCTGCGCGCTGATCCGGCGAACCGAATTGACCATCGAGCTGAACGGCCCGACCCCCTGCCCGCCCTGGGTCAGCATGGTGAAGTCGTAGGCGGTGTTCTGGTCGAAGGCGTAAGCGAAGACGCTGACGTCGACGACCCCGCTCGAGGTCTGCGCACGGCCGACCACATATTCGACCGGCAAGCCGTTCACGGTGGTGCGGCTGTTCTGGATGATCTGGATCTGGGTCCGGCCGCCGGTCAGCTGCTGCAGACGCTGCTGGATGTAGGTCTGGAGGTTGCCGGTGTAGCGGCCGCCCTTGAACTGGGCCTGGCCGGCCGAGCCCTGCACCGTCACCGCGTCGGTGCTGTTCTGCATCAGGTAGCCGACCGGCACGGTGAAGGCGAGGCGCAGGTCGGGATGGACGAAGGTGCGGCCCTCGATCACGCCCTGCGCGGGATCGTCGTCGACGAACACCCCGTCGATCTGGTTGAGGAAGGCGTCGCGGTTGCGCAGGCCCGTCCCCGCACGGCCGGTCTGGCGGGCGAGCTGCGCGGCCTGGACGACGCGGTTCTCGCTCAGCGGATGGGTGCTCGCCCATTCGGGGGTCGAGCGATTGTCCTTGCCCTGGATACGCGCCTCGAGCGCGGTCGCCCGGCTCAGCGCCGAGAGCATGGTCGCCGAGGCATTGGGATCGTAGCCGGCGCGGCTCAGGTAGGAGATGCCGAGCCGGTCGGCGTCATATTCCTGCTGGCGGCTGAAGCTCAGCGTCGAGAGCTGCGACTGGGTCTGGGCGAGCTGGCCGATGATGTTGCCGATACCGCCACCGATGACCGATCCGAGGATGGTCCCCAAGATGCCGCCGATGCTGTTGCGCTGCGAGGCCTGCTGGCGCGCCTGCGCATGGTTGGCGGCGACGTGGCCGGTCTCGTGGCCGAGGACGAAGGCGAGCTCCGCCTCGTCGTTCATGATGCCCATGAGCTGCCGGGTGATGTAGATATAGCCGCCCGGCACCGCGAAGGCGTTCTCGACCGCCGAGTTGAGCGTGGTGTAGCGCAGCTGCGAGGGGTTCACCCCCGAATAGCTGCCGACGCGGCGGCCGATCTGCTCGACATAGGCCGCGCGCTGGCCGGTTTCGGCCCCGCCGAATTCCTGCACCACGGCGGCATTCTGCTGCTGTGCTTCCTGCACGTAGCGCGGGCTGAGGTTGCGATAGGCGGTCTGGGCGGAGAGCACGGCGGGGGTCGCGACGACCGCGGCCGCACTGACGAAGAGGAGAGTCTTGCGCATGAGTCGGATCCGTAAATCGGGGAGATTATCGGCCCGATGAACGGAACGGAGGCGAAAAGGGTTCCGGGGACTTGGCTCATCCCTCGTTCGCCCTGAGCGACGTCGAAGGGCGCAAACGCCAGCCTGCTTCGACATCGCTCAGCACGAACGAAGGTGCAGCGCCTTATAGACGGCCGTGCTGGTCCTCGGTCTGGAACATCCGGTCCACTTCGGCGACGAGGTCCTTGAGGTGGAAGGGTTTGCTCAGCATCTTGGCTTCGGGCGCGGTGCGGCCGCTCTGCAGCGCGACGGCGGCGAAGCCGGTGATGAACATGACCCGGATCGAGGGGTCGATGACCCCGGCCTTCTGGGCCAGTTCGATTCCGTCCATTTCGGGCATGACGATGTCGGTCAGCAGGAGATCGAACGATTCGGCCTCGAGCAGCGGCATGGCCTCGGTGCCGCAGCCGACCGCCTTGACCGAATAGCCGACGCGTTCGAGCGCCCGCGCGAGATATTCGCGCATCGAGCTGTCGTCTTCGGCGAGGAGGATCTTGATCATCGGAAGGACCTCTTATGCCCGCAAGCTTTAACATTTTCTAGGCGGAACGCGCTTTCTCTGCTCCACGTTGGCGCACTATTCCCGTTCGGATCCGAAAGCAGACCGGCTTGCGACCCTCCTCGACCCCCACTGGCGCGCTTGCCCCGCCCCGCCTGATCCCGGGCCGCGGGCAATTGCCGGTGCTGCTGTCGGTGCCGCACGCGGGCCGCGCCTATCCCGACTGGCTGGTCCGGCTCGCCCGACGCGGGGCGGCAAGCCTCGCCCCGCTCGAGGACCCGCTGGTCGATCGGCTGGTGTGGCGCGCGCAGGCGCTCGGCATCGCCTGCGTGGTCGCCGACGCACCCCGGGCCGCGATCGACTGCAACCGCGCCGAGGACGAGCTCGATCCCCATGCGATCAACCTGCCGCCGGGCGCCGGTCACGACGGCTGGAGGGTCCGGGCCGGCCTCGGGCTGATCCCGGCGCGGCTGGCGGGCGCGGGCGACTTGTGGCGACGGCGGATCGGCCCGGCCGAACTCGAGGCCCGGCTGGACAGCGCCTGGCGGCCCTATCACCGGCTGCTCGCCGAACAGCTCGAACTGCTCCGGCGGCGCCACGCCGAGGTGCTGCTGCTCGACTGCCACTCGATGCCGTGGCGGCCCGGCCAGGCCGAGCTGGTCCTCGGCGACCGCCACGGTCTCAGCGCCGCTCCGTTCGTGGCCGAGCTCGCCCGGCAGACCGCCGAGGCGGCGGGTTATCGCACCAGCCGCAACGATCCCTATGCGGGCGGGCAGATAGTGGCGGCCCATGGCGCGCCCGAGCGCGGGGTCCATGCGCTCCAGCTCGAGCTCGACCGGCGCTGCTATCTCGATCCCGCCGGCCGCGCGCCGGGCGAAGGGTTCGACCGCTCGGCGCGGCTGTTCGAGGAGCTTGCCCGGACGCTCGGCGGGCATTTCCTCGACCGCAATGCGCTGCCGCTCGCCGCCGAATGAAAAAAAAAGCCCCCGACCCGCGAGGGTCAGGGGCTCAAGTACAGGGGAACGCATGGGCTGCAGGGGAACAGCCTGTGCCCCAATCAAATGGGTAGCGCAGCGAGGCGCGGCAAGCCGGGGCCGGCTCGCCTCACCGCATTGCCGTCACGCCTCGACGGGCTGCGGCGCGGCGCCGCCGACCTGCGGGACCGGACCCTTACCCTGGCGGACCTGGCGAGCGAAGATGTCGCGCGCCTGGGCCAGGCTGAAGAGGTGGGCGTAGATCAGCGGCAGCAGGCCGTTCTGGTTCATCTTGCGAAGCTCGTCACCGCGCAGCTCGCGCAACTTCTCCTCGTCGACCATCTGGAAGCCGCGATAGACGAACGGCTGCTGGGCGCCCTCGGGCTGGATGGCGACTTCGCCGTCCATCAGGAGGTCGGCCTTCTTGAGCTCGGCCATGAACAAGGCGGTGCGCTGGCCGGCTTCCTCGAACTGCTCGCAGAACTGGAGGATGGCGGTGGTCGCCTCGCTCGGCTGGCCGTCGGTGAAGAGCGGCTGGCCGTCCTCGAAATCGCCGATCGCGCCGGCCGAGGGATCGACGCACAGCGACAGCTCGTCGCTGCCTTCGGTCAGGCGGGCGAGCAGGAAGGGATAGCGGCGCAGGTAGGCCGGCATGTAGACGTCGCCCTCGAGCGGCTTGCCCTCGGCGTCGACGAAGGTGTTGACGCCCTCGTTCAGGCCCATGAGCGCGAGCGGCACCGGCTCGTCGCCCGACGAGAAGATGATCGGGAAATGGCGCTGGGCGAGCGCGAACTCGTCGACCGTCAGCGGGATGGCATGGGTCGTGGCGAGCGCCGGGAGCGTCTCGATGCCGCGAACCTTGAGCGTCCCATGCTGCTGGGTGCTGACGGGCTCAAGCGTGTTGTAGAGCATCGGAAGGCCGTTGTTCGGCGCCGCGGAAGCCATTGAACTCTCTCCTGAAGGGATGTGGCGACCCACTGGCCGTCCACCTTAGGCACGTGGGCCGCGCCTCTATGCGGGCTTTGGCCCGCTTGCAAGTGTGGCCGCATGCGTTGCAAGACTGCATCAGGAGTTCAGCCCGGGTTCAAGCCGCCGCCGCCACTCAGCCGATCGCACCTTCTTCCCGTTCTTGCGAAAGTCGCCCTCCGCCCCATGCTCCTGCCCCTGCCCCTACTGACCTGGCTGGCCGGTCTCGTCGGGCTTCAGGCGACAGGGCCGATGACGGTCAGCCGGCTGGTGGTCGAGCAGGAGGTGATCCTGCGCGTGCCGGTGGTTCGGCCGCGGATGCCGCGCATCATCCGCTGGGAGGAAAAAAAGGGACCGAAATGCATCGGTTCCGACCAGATCGTCGCCGCCGCGCTCGCCGACGAACGGTCGGTCGATTTCCTGCTTCGCGACCGCAGCCGGATTCGCGCCCAGATGGACGACGATTGCCCGACGCTCGACTTCTACGGCAATTTCTACATCCAGCCGCGCGACAGCAAGGTCTGCGCCAAGCGCGAGGAAATCCGCAGCCGGATCGGCGGTTCGTGCCGGATCCAGCGCTTCCGCCGGATCGTCCCAAAATTCGCCAAGGACTGACGATTCCTTGACTTGAGCCGCCTCCTGGCGCACGGCGCGAAGCGCCTGGCGTGCCATGCGGCAAGGCCGGCCCTTTCTCTTATCCGGATGACTTGATGCCTTTTGCCGATCTCGGCCTTTCCGACGAACTGCTGCGCGCCATCGGCGATAGCGGCTACACCGAACCGACCCCCATCCAGGCCGGCGCGATCCCGCCCGTGCTCATGGGCAAGGACCTGATCGGAATCGCCCAGACGGGGACCGGCAAGACCGCCGCCTTCGTGCTGCCGATGATCGACATCCTCGGCGAAGGCCGCAGCCGCGCGCGGATGCCGCGCAGCCTGATCCTCGAGCCGACCCGCGAGCTTGCCGCCCAGGTCGCCGAGAATTTCGAGAAATATGGCAAGAACCACAAGCTCTCGATGGCCCTGCTGATCGGCGGCGTTCAGATGGGCGACCAGATCAAGCAGCTCGAGAAGGGCGTCGACGTCCTGATCGCCACCCCGGGCCGGCTGATGGACCTGTTCAGCCGCGGCAAGATCCTGCTGACCGGCTGCGACATGCTGGTGATCGACGAGGCCGACCGGATGCTCGACATGGGGTTCATCCCCGACATCGAGGAAATCTGCACCAAGCTGCCCAAGCAGCGGCAGACCCTGCTCTTCTCGGCGACCATGCCGCCGGTGATCCAGAAGCTGGCCGCCAAGTTCCTCAACGATCCGCGCAAGGTCGAGGTGTCGCGCCCGGCGTCGTCCAACCTCAACATCGACGCCAAGCTGGTCGAGACGCGTTCGGACAAGAAGCGCGAAGTGCTGCGCGACCTGCTGCGCGCCGAGGACGTCGCCACCGCGATCATCTTCTGCAACCGCAAGACCACGGTGCGCGAGCTCACCACCAGCCTCAAGCGCTCGGGCTTCGCGGTCGGCCAGATCCATGGCGACATGGAGCAGGCGGCGCGGATCGCCGAGCTCGACCGGTTCAAGGGCGGCGAGATCAACATCCTGGTCGCCTCCGACGTCGCCGCCCGCGGGCTCGACATCAAGGGGGTGAGCCACGTCTTCAACTTCGACGTGCCGTGGCAGCCCGACGATTATGTCCACCGGATCGGCCGCACCGGCCGCGCCGGGGCCAAGGGCAAGGCCTTCACCCTCGCTACCCGCGAGGACAATGAGGCGGTTGCCCAGATCGAGAAGCTGACCGGGACCAAGATTCCGCGCAGCGGAGCCGAGGGGGTAGCCGCCGCGGCCGAGCCGGCGGCACCGGAAGCCGAGGAAAAGCGCAAGCGCGGCCGTGGCCGAGCCAAGCCCGCCGCCAAGGCCGAGCCGGTCGAAGCTGCCGCGCCGAAGCCCGCGCCCAAGGCCGAGCGCGCGCCCGAACCGCGCCGCGAGCCCCGCCCTGCCCCGGCGCCAGCGCCGGCCCGCAAGCCCGAGCCGGTCGGGGCCGATGGCGACGACGACGGCTGGAACGGCCCGCTGCCGAGCTTCCTCTCGGTCGGCTTCAGCGGCTGATCGTCACGGACCCGTCACAGCCGCGCTGCTAGGGACACGCGCATGGATGTCACCGTCTATCACAACCCAAATTGCGGGACGTCGCGCAACGTCCTCGCCTTCCTGATCCAGCGCGGCATCCAGCCGACGGTGATCGAATATCTGAAGACCCCGCCGAACCGGAGCGAGGTTGCCGATCTCGCCCGCAAGGCCGGGGTGCCGCTTCGTGACCTCGTGCGCGAAAAGGGCACGCCCTTCGCCGAGCTGGGGCTGGGCGAGCCGGGCGTGACCGACGCGCAGCTCCTCGACGCGATCGAAGCGCATCCGATCCTGCTCAACCGCCCGATCGTGGTGATCGGCGATCGGGCGCGCCTCTGCCGGCCGAGCGAGACCGTGCTCGCCTTCCTGGACGAAGCCCAGGCCTGATGCCGACCCTGTCGCGGCGGCTCGCGGCGGAAGCACTCGGCAGCTTCTTCCTGTTCGCGACCGTAATCGGCTCGGGCATCATGGCCGAGCGGCTGGCGGGCGGGAACGTCGCCATCGCCCTCCTCGGCAACACGCTCGCCACCGGCGCCATGCTGTTCGTGCTGATCGCCTGGCTGGGTCCGATCTCGGGCGCGCACATGAACCCGGCGGTAAGCCTGGTCGCCGCGCTTCGCCGCGAACTCGCTGGCCGTGACCTCGCCCCCTACGTCGCGGCGCAGCTCGTCGGCGGGATCATCGGCGTGATCGTCGCCAACCTGATGTTCGACTTGCCGGCGGTCGACTGGTCGACCAAGGTCCGGGGCGGGACCGGCCAGTGGCTGGGCGAGTTCGTCGCCACCTTCGGCCTCGTCCTCACCATCCTCGGCACCGTGGCGAAGCGCGAGCGCGCGGTCCCGGCCGCGGTCGCCCTCTATATCGTCGCGGCCTATTGGTTCACTTCCTCGACCAGCTTCGCCAATCCCGCCATCACCATCGCCCGCGCCTCGAGCGACAGCTTCGCGGGCATCGCGCCGGCCTCGGTCCCGGGCTTCGTCCTCGCCCAGCTCGCCGGCGCGCTCACTGCGGCGTGGGTCGCCCGTTTCCTGCTCGACGAGCCGCGTTAACCCCCGGCAACGCCGCCGCGCCCCGTGGCTGCGACCGCCCGAGCTTCTCCTGTCGTCCCAATGGCCTATCGTCGGGACTTAGGAGACAATGATGCCCTGGAAGATTGCCCGCGCCGAGGCCCTCACCGACCCCCATGCCGCGCGGATGAAAGTGCTCGAAAAACTGCAGCGCCTGCCCGAACTCGACGATGCCGAAGCGGAGGTCGTGCGCGTGCTGCTCGACGCGATCCTGATGGTCGAGGCCTATCGCGGCGCGCGCCACCAGATCACCTTCCTCCCCGAGATGACGCAAAGCGTCGACCACCTGCTGCGCGAACTCGAGATCCTCGACCGGGCCGACCAGCTGGCGGCGGCGGGCTAGCGCGTCAGTTTCCGAAGGTCGCCCCGAGCAGTCCGATCCGGAACACCGGGATCATGCCGATCATCGCGCCGACAATCATCGCGAGGCACAGCAGCAGCGCCTTGGCGAGGCCGCCGGCCCAGCCGTGCCACCACAGGCCCCTGCCCATGCGCAGGAAGGCCGCGACCAGTGCGCCCCACATCAGCAGATTGCCAACGATCTCGAAGCCCTTGATCATCGGCAAGGGCCCGAGCGGGACGATGGGCACGGTCCAGGCGCACATCAGGGCGAAGGTGGCACGAATGCTGCGCCGCCAGTCGAGCCCGCTCCACCATTTGAGCAGCGGGGCGGCCGCGGCGGCGTAGAACAGTGACAGGATCGGCACCGCAACCAGGCTCATCCAGCCGTCGGCGTCACCGATGAAGGCTTCGCGGCTCTTGCCCGAGCGGGCGATCCAGTCGTCCAGCACGGCCGGGGGCTGCTGTTCGATCAGGCCTTTCAGCCCGCCGGCCAGGAACATGTAGAACATGAGGATGCCGCACAAGGCGACATAGAAGCCCATCGGCCGCGCATAGCGGCGCCCACCGGTCGGGCCGTAAGCGAGATAGGCGTCGAGCACCGCGCGGGGCCGGACGAGCAGGTCGCGCGCGGTGGCGAATTCGGTCCCGCCGAAGCCGGTCGCCTCCTCGGCGAGATCGGCGAGGCGCGCCTGCTGTTCGGTATCGGTGCCGGTCGGCATCGAGGTCATGGCTCGCGGTTCGCCGCCTGTGCCCGCGCGGCGGCGGTCCCGCCCGCAATCAGTCCGAAGACGATGCCGAGCGCAAGGTTATGGAAGACGAGCCAGAAGAAACCCGCGACGAGCAGGAACGCCCCTACTCCGAATCCCGCCTTCTTATCCAAATCGCGTCCCCCCTTGCGCCGACAGAATGGAGGCGGAGGACAAGCCGGGTCAAGCCCGGGCGGCGGCCGCCCGATAGCGATCGAGGAAGGTGCGGGCGTGGGCGGCAAGGCGGCCCTCCCCGATGGCGTCGCGCAGCCCCTGCATCAGCCGCTGGTAGAACCAGAGGTTGTGCTCGGTCATCAGCATCGCGCCGAGGATCTCGCCCGAGCGGACCAGGTGATGGACGTAGGCGCGGCTGTAGCTCGAGCAGGCCGGGCACGGGCAGCCAGGCTCAAGCGGCTCCTGGTCCTCGGCGAAGCGGGCGTTGCGGATGTTCAAGGGCCCGTCGGCGGTGAAGGCCTGGCCGGTGCGGCCCGAGCGGGTGGGCAGCACGCAGTCGAACATGTCGATGCCGCGCACCACCGCCTCGACGATGTCGTCGGGCTTGCCGACCCCCATCAGGTAGCGGGGCTTGTCCTGCGGAAGCTGGCCCGGCGCGAAGTCGAGGCAGCCGAGCATCGCCTCCTGCCCCTCGCCCACCGCGAGGCCGCCGACCGCATAGCCGTCGAAGCCGATGTCGATCAGCGCGTCGGCGCTTGTCCGGCGGAGCTTCTCGTCGAGCACGCCCTGCTGGATCCCGAAGATGGCGTTCGCCTCGGCATGGGCCTCGCCACGGTCGAATTCGTCGCGGCTTCGGCGGGCCCAGCGGATCGAGCGGTCCATCGCCTCGCGCTGTTTCTTCTCGGGGACGTCGGGACGGACGAGCTCGTCGAACTGCATCACGATCGACGAGCCCAGCAGCCGCTGGACCTCGATCGAGCGTTCGGGGCTCAAGAGATGGCGCGAGCCGTCGAGGTGGCTCTTGAACGTGACCCCTTCCTCCGTGACCTTGTTGAGGTCGCTGAGGCTCATCACCTGGTAGCCGCCGCTGTCGGTGAGGATCGGCCGGTCCCAGTTCATGAATTTGTGCAAGCCACCGAGACGGTTCACCCGCTCGGCGCCGGGGCGCAGCATCAGGTGATAGGTGTTGCCGAGGATGATGTCGGCGCCCGCCGCGCGCACCCCCTCGGGCTTGACCGCCTTGACCGTCGCGGCGGTGCCGACCGGCATGAAGGCGGGGGTGCGGATCTCGCCGCGGCGCATGGCGATGGTGCCGAGGCGCGCACGGCCGTCGGTCGCGTGGATGGTGAAGGAGAAACGGGGAGCGGTCATTGCGCGCTCCCCTAGCCGCTTCACCGCCGCAGCGTCGAGCCTACCAGATCCCCGGGATCAGCGCGGCGGTGCGGGCGCGGTGCTCGGTCCAGGCGCCGCCGAAGCGCTCGGCGAGCGCACGCTCCTCGACGCGGATGCGCCAGGCGAAGGCGAGGCCAGGGAGCAGGATCATCGCGGCAAGGCCGACCAGGCTGCCAGTGCCGAGGCCGACCCCGGCGCAGGTCAGGAGTGCCCCGGTATAGGCCGGGTGACGGATGCGCGCATACAGGCCCTCGGTGACCAGCCGGTGGTCGTCGAGCAAGGTGACCTCAGTGCGGAAATAGGCGCCGAGCTGGGCCACCGCCCGCGCCCTGACCAGGATTCCGGCAAGCATCAGCGCCGCACCGAGCGCCAGCCACAGCCACGGGCTCCCCGGCAGCGCGAACCAGCGGATCGCGGCAGACTGGAAGGCGAGGCCGATCCCGCCTCCGATGCACGCAAACAGCCCAAGACGGCTGAAGCGATCGCGTCGCTCGCCACCGCCCGGCTGCGCATCGCGGCGGAAGACCAGCATCTCGCTGACGAGCCAGGGAATGGTGAGGAGCTGGAGGGCGTTGACCGGTGCCATGGTCCGAGCCTAGCTCCAGTGTATTGTCCGTGCAATACAGGCCAGCGCCAGCGCTTCATTCGAGAAACGGAGCGGCTCCCCCTCGCCCGGGAGGAGCGTGCGCTAGTCGGCTTTCTTCTTAGCCGCCAGTGCCGCGCTTTCGCGCTTGAGGGGGCGCGAGACCGGGCAGACGACCTGCAGATAGCCATTGAGCGCATTGGCGAGATGGTCGGGCACCAGCCGATAGTGGACATATTGCCCGCGCTTTTCGCTGGTCACGAGGCCCGCATTCTCGAGCACACCCAGATGCTGCGACACCGCCGACTTGGTCATGTCGAAGCGCGAGGCGATCTCACCCGCGGTCAGCTCGGCCTCCGCGAGATAGGCGAGGATCTTGCGCCTCGGGGTCGAGGCCAGTGCTTCGAAAATCTTGTCCACGCCAGGGAATTAAGCATTTACTTCAACACTTGCAAGTTTTGCGCTTAAGGGATTAAGACATGTCTTAATTGCTTAAGGAGAGTCGCGATGGACGAGGGTGATCGGGTGGGAACGCTGATCGGCACGGATGCCGACCCCCGTGTCGGGCAGGTGCGCTGGGATCCGGTCCATTCGCTGTGGAATGGCGGGATGCTGGCCGGAGCGCTCGCCGCGCCATTCTTCTTCAGCCTGGGCGGCCTTGCCGTCTTCATCCTCGGCACCGGCGCGGGCCTGCTGCTCGGTCATTCAGTAGGCTTCCACCGGCGGATGATTCACCGGAGCTTCGACTGTCCCTTGTGGCTCGAGCGGACCCTCAGCTGGTTTGGGACGAGTGTCGGAATGAGTGGTCCCCTGTGGATGATCCGCACCCATGACCTGCGCGACTGGGCGCAGCGGCAGCACGACTGCCATCCCTATCTCGCCCATCGCACGGCCATGTGGCGCGATGCCTGGTGGCAGATGCATTGCCGGCTCGAGCTGTCGCGTCCGCCGGTGTTCGATCTCGACCGGATCGGCGCCGATCCCTTTCATCGTTTCCTCGAGCGGACGTGGATGCTGCAGCAGGTTCCGATCGCCATCCTCCTGTTCGCGGGCGGCGGGATCGGCTGGGTCCTGTGGGGAGTGTGCGCCCGGGTCGCGATCTCGGTCCACGGCCACTGGTTCGTCGGCCATCTGGCGCATCGCCGCGGACCGCAGACCTGGCTGGTCGACGATGCCGGGGTGCAGGCGCATGACGTGCCGTGGGCGGCGCTGCCGACGATGGGCGAGGCGTGGCACAACAATCATCACGCCTTCCCCGGCTCGGCGCGGATCGGCATTTATCCCGGACAGTCGGACTGGGGCTGGCAGTTGATCCGGCTCTTCCGCGCGGCGGGACTGGCCTGGAACGTCCGGCTGCCGAGCGACCTGCCCCCGCGCCCGCTTTCGGCCGCCTGACCGGGCCTCATCGACAGCAGCCCTGCCCCGCGCCTATCTGCGGCGGCGATGATCGACGCCTGGCTCTACCCCGCCCTCACCGCCGTCGCCGTGCTGACCGGCTTCATCGACGCCATCGCGGGCGGCGGCGGGCTGATCATGATGCCGGCGCTGCTGGTCAGCGGCGTGCCGCCGATCATGGCGCTCGGCACCAACAAGCTCCAGTCGATGTGCGGGACCTTCGTCGCCATGAGCAATTACGGGCGTAAAGGCCTGATCGACTGGAAGGAAAATCTCCCCACGGCGCTGCTGGTCTTCGCCGGCGCGGGAGTGGGCGCGCTGCTGGTCCAGCGGATCGACACCCGGACACTGTCGCTGGTGATCCCGCTCCTGCTCCTCGCCAATGCGGCCTACGTCCTGCTGAGCCCGCGCATGACCGACGAGGACGCGCACCAGCGGGTGTCGAGCCGCGGCTATGCGCCCGTCGGCGGGGCGATCGGCCTCTACGACGGCTTTTTCGGGCCGGGCACGGGAAGCTTCTTCACCGCGACCCTGGTCGGATTGCGCGGGCTCGGCCTGACCCGCGCGACCGCGCTTACCAAGTTCCTCAACTGGACCAGCAACGTCGCCTCGGTGCTGCTGTTCGCGCTTGGCGGCAAGGTCCTCTGGACGCTCGGCCTGTGCATGGCCGGCGGCGCGATGCTCGGCGGCTGGCTCGGCAGCCATACCGCGATGAAGTTCGGCGCACGGCTCATCCGCCCGCTGCTGGTAACCGCCAGCATCGGGCTGACCATCCGCCTCCTGTGGGGCTGGTTCGCCTGAAATCCGATCAGATGAACGGCGCACAACGGTCCGTTCAGTTAACCGGAACAATGGCGCTTCTAGGGGCTCGTTTCGCAACGCGAACGAGTTAAGGGGAATATAAGTGACGGTGGTGACGAAGCTGCGCCTGTGCATCGGCGCGGCGCTGGCGCTGGCGGGCTGCAGCGAGGGCCGGCTGGCGGTGCCGAGCGAACTTCATGGGACGACCGAGGCGCTGCCGATCAGCGGCATGGGGATCGGCGAGCGGGGCAGCTTCCGTTTCGCCGGCGGCGAGGGCCGCTTCACCCGCGGCGCTGAGCGCCTGGCCCTGTTCGACGAGGCGCTGGTCCGCCATTCAGGCGGCGGCTCGTTCCGCTACGTGAGCGGCGGCGGGGTGCTCGAAGGCGCCTGCCATTATGCCGAGAAGAGCATCACCGTCGGGATCATTTCGGCCACCACCCGCCCCTTCGCCTACGAATGTCGGCTCGGCCGCAACGGGGCGCAGGCGGGTGAATTGCGGATCGAGGAGGAGCGCGGAACGACGGGCGCGGCCTTGGGCAAGCAGGCACGGCACGGCTATGTCGTGCTCGACGGGGTGCGGCTCGACATCCGCTCGATCCACCGGATGGAAGGCGGCGGCCTCGCGACCGCGGCGCCGCTCGGCTATCGCTTCGAGGAAGGCGGCCGCGCGGTCGGCGCGGTCGATCTCAACGGGACGACCAAGACGGTCCATGCGCCGCCGACGGCACGGACCCGCGAGGCGGTATTCGCCGGAAGCCTGGCGCTGTCGGTCCTGTGGGACCCGGCGACGCTCTAGACGCGCGGACCCTTCAGCGAATCCCTGATCTCGCGGAGCAGCAGCACTTCCTCGCTCGGGCCCGCGGCCTCCTCCTCCTTCATCACGCGCGCGGCGGCGCGGACGATGAGGAAGACGATGAAGGCGAGGATTAGGAAGCCGACCACGGTGGTCAGGAACTGCCCCCAGCCGAGCAAGGGCACGCCCGCCTTCTTGAGCGCGGCATAATCGGTCGGCGAGCCGGTGTAGCTCGCCGGGATGTCGCCCAGCCGGACGAAATGGCTCGAAAAATCGAGCCCGCCGGTGGCCGCGCCGATCACCGGCATGATGATGTCGTCGGTCAGGCTGGTGACGATGCTGCCGAACGCCGCGCCGATGATCACGCCGACCGCGAGGCCGAGCACGTTGCCCTTGGCGATGAAGCCTCGGAAGTCGCTGAGCATGGTCACTCCCCCATGGTGATTGCCTGGCCCCAGTCTGGCGAAGGGCTCGCCTTCCGTCCAGCATGGCGGAGCGCCGCCGCCCGGCCTATATGGCCCCCATGCTCAGTGACGCGCAGCGCCGCCGCCAGGCGATGATCGGGCTCGGCCTCGCCGCCGCGATCACCGCCGCCTTCGTCGCGCTGCATGTCTGGTCGGTCTTCTTCCTGCCGCTCGAGGGCGCGGGCTGGTGGCTCGCGCTGCCGATCGTCGCGGTGCAGACCTGGCTCAGCGTCGGCCTGTTCATCGTCGCGCATGACGCGATGCACGGCAGCCTCGCGCCGGGCCGCCCGGCGACCAACCTCTTCTGGGGGCGGCTGACGCTGCTGCTCTACGCGGGCTTCTGGTTGGACCGCCTTTCGCCCAAGCATTTCGACCACCACCGCCATGTCGGGACCGAGCGCGATCCCGATTTCTCGGTCGATCATCCGACCCGCTTCTGGCCCTGGTATTATGCCTTCATGCGGCGCTATTTCGGGCTTCGCGAATATCTGGTGCTGAACGCGCTGGTGCTGGCCTACGTGCTGGTGCTGAAGGCGCCGCTCGGCAATCTGCTCCTGTTCTGGGCGCTGCCCTCGATCCTGTCCTCGATCCAGCTCTTCTATTTCGGCACCTACCTTCCGCACCGGCACGAGGACGCGCCCTTCGCCGACCAGCACAATGCCCGCAGCAACGACTTTCCGGTCTGGCTGTCGCTGCTGACCTGCTTCCACTTCGGCTATCACCGCGAGCATCACCTCAGCCCCGGCACCCCCTGGTGGCAGCTGCCCCGGCGGCGGCGCGAGCTTGCGCTTCCCGCCTGACCCTTGGCGAGGATTGCGTTCATCTGCCCGCCCTTCGCGGCGCATGTGGCGAGCTTCCGCGCGCTGGGCGAGGAGCTCATCCGGCGGGGGCACGAGCCCTTCTTCCTGCTGAACGCGGGCGCGCAGGCAGCGACGGGGGATATTCCCGTCCACCATGTGCCCGCGCGGGCGCACGATCCCGACGCGGCCGAGGTGCTGGCCCGGGCCGAGAACCCCAAAGGCGTGCTCGCCACGCTCCGCACCATCGCCGACAGCGCGGCCATGACCGACCAGCTCTGCGCAGGAGGGGTCGAGGTCCTGCGCGAGGCTGGGGCCGACGCGATCGTCGGCGACCAGATGGAGCCGGCGGGCTTCCTGCTCGCCGGCGCGCACCGCCTGCCCTTCTGCGGGCTCGCCGCCGCGGTCCCGATCGACCCCGCCCCGGGCGTGCCCCTGCCCTTCCTCGACTGGCCCTACCAGCCGGAGGAGGTGGCGAAGCTGCGCCGCACCGCCGCGATCGGCGACGCTTTGAGCCGGCGGCAGAACAAGGTGATCGCCGACTGGGCGGCGCGCTTCGGCCTCGCCCCCGCGGCGCGGCTGAGCGACTGCCTCGGCACCACGCAGATCGCGCAGATGATCCCCGCGCTCGACTTTCCCCGGCCCGAGCCCCTGCCGTTCGTGCCGGTCGGCCCGCTGCGGCGCCCCGAAGAACTGGTCGACGTCCCCCTGCCCTTTATCCGTCCGGCCGACCGCCCGCTCGTCTTTGCGACCATGGGGACGATGCTCGGCGGTGAGATGAAGGTGTGGCGAGCGCTGGCCGAGGCGTGCCGTCAGGCCGGCGCGGCGCTGGTGATCGCGCATGGCGGGCGGCTGTCCGAGCAGCAGGTCGCGGGTTTCGGCGTCCATCACGCCGCCGACTTCCTCCCCTATCGCGCGGTGATGAAGGCCGCCGATCTCGTCATCACTCATGGTGGAAGCAACACCGTCCTCGATGCGCTTGCCAGCGGGACCCCGCTGCTGGTCCGCCCGGTCGGTTTCGACCAGCCCGGCAACCTCGCGCGCATCCGTCATCACGGGCTCGGCGAGAAGCTGGCGAGCCTGCGCAAACCGGGAGAGATTGCCGCGCAGATCCGGCGGGTGATCGGCGACGCCCAGGTGAAGGCCAATGTCGCACGGGTCGCTGCGGCGCTGGCCGGGACCGGGGGCGCGGTAGCGGGCGCCGAGGTGGTCGAAACCCTGCTCTAGCGCCTGGGCAGCAGCAGGCTCGAATCCCCGTAGCTGTAGAAGCGATAGCCGCTCTTGATCGCATGGGCGTAGGCGGCGCGCATCGTGTCGAGGCCCATCAGCGCGCTGACCAGCATGAACAGGGTCGACTTGGGCAAATGGAAATTGGTCATCAGCCCGTCGACCGCCTTCCACCGGTAACCGGGCGTGATGAAGATGGCGGTGTCGTCCTCGAACGGCTGGATCCGCCCGTGCTCATCGGCGGCGCTCTCGAGCAGGCGCAGCACGGTGGTCCCGACCGCGATGATCCGCCCGCCGGCATCGCGCGCGGCGTTCAGGCGGTCGGCGGTCGCGGCGTCGATCCGGCCCCATTCGGCGTGCATCTGGTGGTCGTCGGTATCGTCGGCCTTGACCGGCAGGAAGGTCCCCGCGCCGACGTGCAGCGTCAGCGTTTCGCGCGCAATTCCCGCGGCATCCACCGCTTCGATGAGGCGCGGTGTGAAGTGGAGCGAGGCGGTCGGCGCGGCCACCGCCCCTTCTTTCACCGCGAACATGGTCTGATAATCCTCGGCGTCGGCCGCATCGATCGGCCGCTTGCTCGCGATATAGGGCGGGAGCGGCATGGTCCCGGCGCGGTGCAGCAGTACCTCGACCGGCTCGTCGCCCAGGAAGCGCAGCAGCAGCGCGCCGTCGGCGCCCTTCTCCTCGCACACCGCCTCGACCCCGCCGCCGAAGGTCAGGACGTCGCCCGGCTTCACCCGCCGCGCGTTGCGGACGAACGCCCACCAGCTGCGCAGGTCGTGCCGCTTGTGGAGGGTCGCGCTGAGCTTGGCCTCACGGACCCGTCCCTCGAGTTGCGCGGGAATGACGCGGGTGTCGTTGAAGACGAGGACGTCGCCCTTGCGCAGCAGATTGGGAAGGTCGCGGACAGTCCGGTCCTCGAGCCGCTCGCCATCGACCAGCAGCATCCGCGCGCTGTCCCGCGGACGCGCGGGGCGCAGCGCGATATTGGCGTCGGGAAGGTCGAAGTCGAACAGGTCTACGCGCATCGGCGCGCGCCTAGCAAAGAACGTCGGTTCCGCGAAGGTCGGGGGCTCAGCCCCCGAGTGTCGCCTTGACGATCTTGGTCGGATTGGCCGGCGGCTCGCCCACCTCGATCTTGTCGACATTGTCCATGCCGCTGATCACGCGCCCGAAGACGGTATATTTCCCGTCGAGCGACACGCGCGGCACGAACATGATGTAGAACTGGCTGTTGGCGCTGTCGGGCTCGGCCGCGCGGGCGGCGGCGACGGTGCCGCGCAGGTGCGGCAGGCTGTTGAACTCGGCCTTGACGTCGGGAAGCGGCGAGCCGCCCGTGCCGTCACCCTTGGGGTCGCCGCCCTGCGCCATGAAGCCGGGGATCACGCGGTGGAAGCTCAGCCCGTTGTAGAAGCCCTGGCGGACCAGGGTCTTCACCCGCTCGACCATCAGGGGCGCGGCATCGGGACGAAGCTGGATGACCACCCGCCCGCCGTTCGACAGGTCGAGGGAGAGCTCGTTCGACTTGTCGGCGGCAATCTCGGCCGGGGCGACGATCGGCAGCGGCGCGGGCACCGGCGCGGGCTGGGTCTTCGCCGCAAGGGCGGGAGCGGCGGCGACCAGCGCCAGCAGCGGCAACGCGAACTTGAGTGTCATTCGTGGTTTTCCCTTTGGCCCTCTTGCCCCAGCCGCGCGGCAACTTCGGCCGCGACGCCAGGCGTGACGAACTTGTCGATGGCGCCGCCGTAGCGCGCGATTTCTTTCACCAGCCTTGACGCGATCGGCTGGAGGCAGACGTCGGCCATCAGGAAGACCGTCTCGATCCGGTCATTGAGCTGCTGGTTCATGCCGGCCATCTGATATTCGTATTCGAAGTCGGCGACCGCGCGCAGGCCGCGCAGGATCATGCTCGCCCCCTGCGCCTCGGCGAAGTCCATCAGCAGCGCGTCGAAGCCGACCACCTCGATATTGGCGATGTCGGCGGTCTCGCGCCGGACGGCGGCGATCCGCTCCTCAGTCGAGAAGAGCGGCGTCTTGGACGGATTGGTGGTGACCCCGATCACCAGCCGGTCCGCCAGCCGCGCGCCGCGCCGGATGATGTCGAGGTGGCCGAGGGTGATCGGATCGAAGGTGCCGGGATAGACGGCGGTGCGGGCGGTCACCGGTCGCGCTCCACCGCGTAGCGGGCGATGGCGCGGAGGAGGTCGGCTTCCTCGCCATGGCCGTGGAGGTGCTCGATCGCCTGGGTCACCAGCATCTGCGCCTGCTGGCGCGCGCGGTCGGCGCCGAGGAGCGAGACGAAGGTCGCCTTGCCCGCCTCGGCGTCCTTCTGGAGCTTCTTCCCCGCCGCTTCCTCGTCGCCTTCGTGGTCGAGGAGGTCGTCGGCGATCTGGAAGGCGAGGCCGACGTTGCGGGCATAGCCGCGATAGCGGGCACGGCCCTCGGGCGCGACGCGGCCCATGACGACCGCCGCCTCGACCGCATATTCGATCAGCGCGCCGGTCTTCAGTTGCTGCAACCGGGTGATGGCCCCGAGGTCGAGCGTCTCGCCTTCGGCCGCGAGGTCCATCGCCTGGCCCCCGCCCATGCCGTCGATGCCGCTGGCCTTGGCCAGTTCGAGGACCAGTTCGGAGCGGACGAACGGATCCTCGTGGGTGCGCTCGTCGGCGAGCAGTTCGAAGGCGAGCGCATGGAAGCAGTCGCCGGCGAGCACCGCGGTCGCTTCGTCGAAGGCCTTGTGGACGGTCGGCTTGCCCCGGCGCAGGTCGTCGTCGTCCATGCAGGGAAGGTCGTCGTGGATCAGGCTGTAGACGTGGATCGCCTCGATCGCCGCGCCGGCGCGCAGGGCGCGGTCCTCGTCGATGGCGAACAATCGCGCGGCAGCGACGGTGATCAGCGGGCGCAGCCGCTTGCCGCCGCCGATTCCGGCGTGGCGCATCGCGGCACAGAGCCGGTCGCGGCCGTCGCAGCGGTCGGCGAGGGCCTGCTCGAACAGGGCGTCGACGCCCGCGGCGATCCGCTTCGCCTCGGACAGGAGGTCGGTCGCCTCGGCCACGCTTGCCATCAGTCGGCGTCGAACGGACGGGTGCCGGCGGGCGTGCCGTCGGGACCAAGCGCGATGGCGTCGATCCGCGCCTGGGCGGATTTCAGCCGTTCCTCGCACAGACGCTTCAGCCGGTCGCCCTCCTGGTAGAGGTCGATCGACTGGTCGAGCGGCGCCTCGCCGCGTTCCAGCAGGCGGACGATCTCCTCGAGCCGGGCAAGCGCGGCTTCGAAGGTCAGGGTTTCAGGGGCGGAAGCCATGGTTAGGGATTAGCTCGGCTTGAAGGAGAAGCAAGCGCGAGCGTCCTTCGACTTCGCTCAGGACGAACGAACAGAATCATCGTTCGTCCTGAGCGGAGCGCCGAAGGCGCGCAGTCGAAGGGCGTTATTCCGAGACCTTGCGGAACGGGTCCTGGACGCCCGGCATGATCTCGCCCGGGGCAAGGCCATGCTCGTCACGCTGGGACTCGATGGCGGCGGCCTCGGCGTCGCGGGCGTGCTGCTCGCGCTCGGCGCGGAGCTGCTCGATCAGGCTGGCGCGGTCGGTGTCGAGACGGCCGTCGTCGACCTGCTCGATCCCCGCCGCCTTCTGCGCCTTGGCGACCGCGGCATCCAGTTCGCGCTGGCTGGTGAGGCCGAGCGTCACCGGGTCCTTGGGCTGGATGTTGGCGATGTTCCAGTGGCTGCGGTCGCGGATCGCGGCGATGGTGGTGCGGGTGGTGCCGATGAGCTTGCCGATCGCGCCGTCCGAGACCTCGGGATGGTTCTTGATGATCCAGGCGATTCCGTCGGGCTTGTCCTGGCGCTTGGAAACCGGCGTGTAGCGCGGGCCCTTGGTGCGGGTGACGGCTTCGGGCGCCTTGTGCATCCGGAGGCGATAGTCGGGGTCGGCCTGCCCCTTCTCGATCTCGTCGTGGGTGAGCTCGCCCGAGCGCAGCGGATCGCGCCCGGTCAGCTTGGTCGCCGCGGTGTCGTCGGCGATCGCCTGCACCTCGAGGATGTGGAGGCCGCAGAATTCGGCGATCTGCTCGAAGGTCAGCGCGCTGTTGTCGACCAGCCAGGCGGCGGTCGCATGGGGCATGAGCGGGGTCGCTTGGCTCTGGGACTGGGCCATGGTTCGTCTTCTCCGGACACAAAAAGGGCCGCCCCGAGAGGAGCGGCCGAACGTTGAATATCCTTACCCTCGTTGTGACCGCTGAGCAAGGCTTGCTCAGACCGACGCTGGCGCGCCATTCGCGGATTTTCGTAGGTAATTAAGGGCACCGGCGATCAGGATAAATCCTGAAACCAAGATCATGATCGCCGGGTTAGTGAGCACCTGTGTCGTGGTGTAATGAGTTTCGATCTTGCTCGGATTATAGTTGATCAAGAAATAACTCTTAGGAATAAGAAGCAGCAGACTTGCCAGTTTCGTCGTTTTATCTTCCGACATTATCAGCGGAGCGATAAAAACGATCATATGATAGTCAACGAACACTGCCGAACCAAGCGCATACGCACTCACGCAGATGAAGGTAAAATTCCCGGCGTCTAATTCGCCGAAATAACGTACAATAATCGCTACGCTTGCCAGCGTTCCCGCTAAAACTGTTCCCAGCACTAAGGACGGAAAGCCCATTGCGTACAAAGCGCTATAGGCGGAAGACCCGAATGCCAACATGAGCGGCGAGTCCAACGTTCCCTTGAGGTAAAGGCTCATTCCGTGGCGAAAGCTGCTTAGCGTATATTCCGGATACAACGCGTGCGCCATGATCGCTGAAGCCACGCCCAGCGCTACGGCCGCGATGCCCACCCGAAGTCCGAAGCGCCAGTCGATATTTCGATGCGCGATTAGCAGCGGCAGCAGCACGGGAAGGGCATTGGGCCGGATGTTTAAGGCCACAGCGAACAACATGATTCCGACAGCATCGGTCTTCCGCCTGACAAGGGCGGCGACAAGGCATGCGCCACATAACCCAGCGTATAGATTGCCCCGGTCGATCATGAAGGCGACCGGATAACTGAGGATTGCGGTGTACGCTATCGCTGCACCAGTCTTCGTGCGTAAGGTAGAAAAAAATGAAACGACAAGTGCTATCGTTAACACGAAGAATACCAGCATTGGGCTAAGAATTTGAAATAGCTTCGACGCTAATACTGTGAGAAGCATTGAAAATGGCGGAAGGTGCATAATCGTGAACCTTCCGTCCTTGTAACCCGGATTATTCACGAACCACTCAGTGATCGCTTCAAAGCCTGGTGGATAATTACCACTGTGAGGCACAGCATAAACCACGAGGATGAAGTCGCCGAACCGCTGGCTGGGCTCATATAGTACCCGGGCCACCCCTGCTTCTTGGGCCGTCATTGAAAGTATCCAAGCCAAAGCCATGACAACAGGCATGACCCAGGTGACGTGAAGGGACTTACGAGTGATCATGCGCGCATTCCGTAAAGGGAAAGAGCTGGAAGGGTTGTTCGGACTAAATATCGACTAACGACATCATATCTCAAAGTTTTCATCAGAACGTCTTACCCACCAGCCAGCCGCTCTCACAGTAGCGGGGCGCGCGGGGATCGCCGGCGGCGCTGCTCGGCGGCGTGCAGGGTTTGGGAATGCCGGACAGGTCGGCGCGGCGCATCTTGGGCCACACCGTCAGCTGGTAATTGGGATCGGCGCGCCACTTGGCGACTTCGGCCGGCCACGACGGTCCATCGGCCAGCCAGTCCATCGGGCTCGGATAATACATCGCGCCGACCGCGAGGTAGAGGAACAGGAAGGCTTTCAGCCAGATCGCAAGTCGCGGCCCTGCCCGGGGGATGATCCCGATCAGGGCCAGGCCGAGCAGGACCACCGGCAGGAAATTGTAACGCTCGCCGGTGTAGGGACGGAACGGCGCCTTGGGATC
The DNA here is from genome assembly GCF_000711715.1 of Sphingomonas astaxanthinifaciens DSM 22298. NCBI lineage: Bacteria > Pseudomonadati > Pseudomonadota > Alphaproteobacteria > Sphingomonadales > Sphingomonadaceae > Sphingomonas > Sphingomonas astaxanthinifaciens. Next base: position 173,158 of record NZ_JONN01000002.1, on the reverse strand, counting down.
GATCGACGAGGTCATGCCGTAGGTCAGCGTGACGGCGGCGATGAACAGCCCCGCGAAGAGCAGCCAGAAGGCTGTCTCACGCCGGCGCAGGCTCCGCAGGAGCAGCCCGCCGAAGATCACCGCACTGGCCAAGGCGGCCATGCTGACGAACAGGAGGGTCGTCTCGCGGCTGAGTCCGAGGAGCGCTCCCAGTAACTCTGAAATGTCGAGGCCCACCAGGGGCAGCATGAACAGGCGAATGAACATGGCAGCGCCGACCGAAAGCGGGTCGAGCCAATGCCCGCGGATCGGACTTGGATAGTAGAAGACCAACATCTGGATCAGCGCGCCCAGGCCGAGCGCCGTCAGCTGAAATGCTCGCTGGGGGTCGCGGTCGACGTAGGCGCGCAAGGCGAACAACGGCACCAGCAGGATCGCGCCCGGGCCACAGAGCGGGCCCAAAAGGAGCGGCACGAGGTAGAGGATCCGGACGGCGCGGCGCCGGGGAATGTCGAGCGCGAGGATGATCGCCGCACACAGCGCCAGATGAAACTGGATGTGGAGCGTGTTGAGATAGACTTCCTCGGTCGAGGGAGCGAGCACGACCACCAGCAGCGCGAGGCAGCGTGCGGTCCGGCTGGGCAGCCAGTCGGCCTTGCCGGTGAGCAGGAGCAGGCCCGGCGCGAGCTGCACCACGAGCGCCAGCGTCATGGTCAGATAAGGCGCATATTCGAGCTTGATGACGCCGGATTTGACGAGGTGCGCGAGAAGGACTCCGGGCGCATTCGCCCCGATGTTGAGATAGCCGCCGAACGGCCGGAACAGCGCCTCCTCCCATGGGAAATGCCAGGCGTAGGCGAGGAAGACCGTCGCTTCCTCGTCCTGGAAGCGGCCGTGGACCCAGGCGTTGGGCAGGCGCAGGGCGACCAGCAGCGCGAAGGCGAGGAGGATCAGGAGGGTCTGCGGTCGGGTGAAGCGGTCGGCCCGCCGCGGCGCGGCGTCGGGACGCGTCGCGCTCATCGTCCGGCCCCCGCCGTCAGTCCCCGCGTCATCGGCGCCCCCGCCCCCTTGCCCGATGCAAGAAAGGCCGCCCATTGCCGAGCGGCCGTCGGTGAGCAGGCTAGCTTGGGCCCTCCAGCGGGGCAAGCCGCTGGAATCGGGCGCTGCCGCCCTGTCCCGGCCTAGGGCGTGACGAGGACGATCTTGCCGACGTGGTCGCCCGCTTCCATCCGGGCGTGGGCGGCGGCGGCCTCGGCGAGGGGGAAGGTGCGGTCCATCACCGGGCGGAGCTGGCCGCTCTCGACGAACGGCCAGACGGTGCGCCGCAGTTCCTCGGCGACGAGGGTCTTGAAGGCGAGGCTGCGCGGGCGGAGCGTCGAGCCGGTGAGCGTGAGCCGGCGGCGCATGACGTCGAGGAAGCTGACCTCGGCGCTGACCCCGCGCTGGGTCGCGATCGAGACGTGGCGGCCGTCCTCGGCGAGGACCGACAGGTTCTTCGGAATGTAGTCGCCGCCGACCATGTCGAGGACGACATTGACCCCCGCCCCGCCGGTCAGCGCGCGGGCGCGTTCGGCGAAATCCTCGGTCTTGTAATTGATCGCCGCGGCCGCGCCGAGCGCCAGCGCCGCCGCGCATTTGTCGTCGCTGCCGCAGGTGACGATCGCCTTGACCCCGAACAGCTTGCAGAGCGCGATCGCCATGGTGCCGATCCCGCTGGTCCCGCCGTGGATCAGCGCCCACTCGCCCTCGGTCGCGAAGCCGCGCTCGAACAGGTTGATCCAGACGGTGAACAAGGTCTCGGGAAGCGCCGCCGCCTCGGCCAGCGGCAGGCCCTCGGGAACGGGCAGCGCGGTCCCGGCGGGCGCGATGGCATAATCGGCATAGCCCCCGCCCGCGACCAGCGCGCAGACATTGGTGCCGATGAGATGGGTCGCCCCCTCGCCCGCCGCGACCACCTCGCCGGCAATCTCGAGGCCCGGAATGTCGGACGCGCCCGGCGGCGGCGGATAGACACCGCGGCGCTGGAGCACGTCGGGCCGGTTGACCCCGGCCGCGGCGACCCGGACGAGCAGCTCGCCCGGACCCGGAACCGGCACCGGCCTGTTGATCGGCCGAAGCACCTCGGGTCCGCCCGGCGCGCTCACCTCGATGGCCGTCATGACGTCAGGCAGGTCCATGCAGTCGCGTTCCCGGTGCTCAATCTTGCTGGTGGAGACGGGTCTTAATCGCTGTTTGGGAGCGGCAAAGCGAAAAGTTGGGAATGATGGCCCCGCGCCCCGTTGACTTGAAGGATTTGGCGTCCGACCTTGGGGGCATGGACGACGATTTCTTCTCGTCACGACCCGAGGATCCGCTGGTGCAGCTTGGCCGGCAGGACCTCGATCCCCTGAGCCACCATGAGCTCGACGAGCGGATCGCCGCGCTCGAGGCGGAAATTGCGCGGGTCCGCGCCCACCAGGAAGCGGCGTCGAAGCACCGCTCCGCGGCCGATGCGCTGTTCAAGCGATAGAAACCTGTCCCTTGGTCTTTTGGCTGCCCTTGTCGCGGCCGCAACGCCTCACGAGATAAGAAGTTAATAAGAAGCCGGGAGCCTTCGCTTCCGGTCCAGGAGTCCCCGAATGCCCAGTTTCGCCCGCGAGCTCGAACAGACCCTCCACAATGCGCTTGGGGAGGCGAGCCGCCGCCGTCACGAATATGCGACCCTCGAGCATCTGCTCATGGCGCTGATCGACGATGCCCATGCTTCGAAGGTGATGACCGCCTGCGGGGTCAATCGCGATGAACTTAAGGCCACCGTCAAGCAGTATCTCGACGGCGAGCTCGGAGCGCTCGTCGCCGACAGCGGCACCGATCCCACCCCGACCAGCGGCTTCCAGCGCGTGGTCCAGCGCGCCATCCTCCACGTCCAGTCGTCGGGCCGCGACGAGGTGACCGGCGCCAACGTGCTGGTCGCGCTCTTTTCCGAGCGCGAGAGCTATGCCGTCTATTTCCTCCAGCAGCAGGACATGAGCCGGCTGGATGCGGTGACCTACATCAGCCACGGCGTCGGCAAGGGCGAGAGCGCCGAGGGGCAGCAGCCTTCCGCCGGGGCCGGACCCGAAGAGACCAAGTCCGACAAGGGCGCCGCCGACAAGAAGGAGAGCGCGCTCAAGCAGTTCACCGTCGACCTCAACGAGAAGGCCAAGCTCGGCAAGGTCGATCCGCTGATCGGGCGCACGGCCGAGGTCGACCGGACGGTGCAGATCCTCTGCCGCCGGTCGAAGAACAACCCGCTCTATGTGGGCGATCCGGGCGTGGGCAAGACCGCCATCGCCGAAGGCCTCGCGCGCAAGATCATCGAGGGCGACGTCCCCGACGTGCTCAAGCCCGCGGTCATCTACTCGCTCGACATGGGCGCGCTGCTCGCCGGCACCCGCTACCGCGGCGACTTCGAGGAGCGGCTGAAGTCGGTCGTGTCGGAACTCGAGAAGATGCCGCACGCGATCCTGTTCATCGACGAGATCCACACCGTGATCGGCGCCGGCGCGACCAGCGGCGGGGCGATGGACGCGTCGAACCTCTTGAAGCCCGCACTGTCGAGCGGCGCGATCCGCTGCATCGGCTCGACCACCTACAAGGAGTTCCGCAACCATTTCGAGAAGGACCGGGCATTGCTCCGGCGCTTCCAGAAGATCGACGTCAACGAGCCGACGGTCGAGGACACGATCAAGATCATCGCCGGCCTGCGCTCCTCCTTCGAGCAGCATCACCAGGTCCGCTACACCCCCGACGCGATCAAGTCGGCGGTGGAGCTGTCGGCGCGCTACATCCATGACCGCAAGCTGCCCGACAAGGCGATCGACGTGATCGACGAGGTCGGCGCGATGCAGATGCTGGTGCCGGTCTCGAAGCGGAAGAAGGTGATCACGCCCAAGGAGATCGAGCAGGTCGTCGCGACCATGGCCCGGATCCCGCCGAAGAGCGTGTCGACCGACGACAAGAAGACGCTCCAGCACCTCGAGGCCGACCTCAAGCGCGTCGTCTTCGGGCAGGACCTCGCGGTCGAGCGGCTGGCCTCGGCCATCAAGCTCAGCCGGGCGGGCCTGCGCGATCCCGACAAGCCGATCGGCAACTATCTGTTCTCGGGTCCGACCGGCGTCGGCAAGACCGAGGTCGCGCGCCAGCTGGCCTCGATCCTCGGCATTCCGCTCCAGCGGTTCGACATGAGCGAATATATGGAGCGCCACTCGGTCAGCCGGCTGATAGGCGCGCCTCCGGGTTATGTCGGTTATGACCAGGGCGGTCTCCTGACCGACGCGGTCGACCAGCAGCCGCACAGCGTGCTCCTCTTGGACGAGATCGAGAAGGCGCATCCGGACCTGTTCAACATCCTCCTGCAGGTGATGGACAACGGGAAGCTGACCGACCACCACGGGAAGACCGTCGACTTCCGCAACACCATCCTCATCATGACCACCAATGCCGGTGCGTCGGACATGGCGCGGGAGAGCATCGGCTTCGGGGCGATGAGCCGCGAGGACGTGCAGGAAGACGCGATCCGCAAGATGTTCACGCCCGAGTTCCGCAACCGTCTCGATGCGGTGGTGCCGTTCGGCTACCTCCCGCCCGCGGTGGTCGCCCGCGTCGTGGACAAGTTCATCCTCCAGCTGGAACTCCAGCTGGCGGATCGCGGCGTCCACATCGAGCTCGACGACGAGGCGCGCGAGTGGCTCACCGCCAAGGGCTATGACAAGCTCTATGGCGCGCGTCCGATGGGCCGGCTGGTGCAGGAGAAGATCAAGCAGCCGCTCGCCGAGGAACTGCTGTTCGGCAAGCTGGTCCACGGCGGCGAGGTCAAGGTGCGTCTCAAGGACAATGTCCCCGTCTTCGAGATCACCCCGGCCGCGCCGGCCAAGACGACCAAGCCCAAGGGCGCCAAGGCGCGCAAGGCCAAGCCGAGCGACACCAAGCCGAGCGAGGCGCCCGAGACCCCGCCGGCCGAATAAGCCCGCGGGACAAGGACAAGGAACAGGGCGCGGGAGGGACCTTCCGCGCCCTGATTCGTTTGTCGGGTGATGAACATGGCGTCTTGCCGGAACCCGGCCCCCGATCCTTGCCGGTCCTGAGCGTCTTCCTCAGCCCCCAGGCGATCACGCTTGCCGTGCTGGTCGCGGTGGTGGTCGCGCTGATCCTCGACAAAGGGCGTTCGGACGTCATCGCTCTGTCGGGCGCGGCGGTGCTGCTGATGACCGGCGTGGTCCGCCCGCTCCAGGTCCAGAGCGCCTTCGCCAGCCCGGCGGTGATCACCCTCGCCTCGCTGTTCGTCATCGCCTATGCGATGGAGCGCGCGGGGCTGCTCGACGCGGGGATCCGCGCGCTGGTCGCGCTGTGCCAGCGGATCGGCCGGGCGGGACTGTGGATCCTGATCGGGATCGGCGGCGCGGCCTCGTCGGTGCTCAACAACACGCCGATCGTGGTGTTGCTCGCGCCCGTCATCAAGGATTCGGCCGAGCGCATCGGCCTGTCCGCCAAGCCCTTCCTCATCCCCTTGTCCTACGCCTCGATCCTCGGGGGCGGCTGCACGCTGATCGGCACCTCTACCAACCTTCTCGTCAACGACGTCGCGGGCGCGGCCGGGCAGATGAAGTTCGGCATCTTCGAGATCACCCCCGTCGGGGTCGCGGTGGCGCTTGCGGGCGGGCTCTACCTGCTGCTCTTCAGCGGGCGGCTGATCGACAGTTCGGACGCGCCGCAAGTGCCCGTACTCCCCAAGGTCGGCGCCACCAATGCGGCGGGCGGCCTTCCCGGCGACGCGTCCGCCTTCGCCGAGGAGCGGCCACTCCAGCCGCTGCGCGCATTGGTCTCGCTGGCCGTGTTCGTCGCGGTCATTGCCGCCGCCGCGGTCGGCATCGCGCCCATCGCGGCCTGCGCCTTCGCCGGAGCGATCCTCCTCATCCTACTGCGGGTGCTGACCGCGGACGAGGCCTATTCGGGCCTTCGCCCCGACGTGCTGATGCTGATCGCGGGGATGCTGGTGCTGGGGATCGCGCTGCGCACCTCGGGGGTCGCCGAGACGATCGCGACCGCGCTGATCGGCAGCGTCGACGGCCTGCCGCCGCTCGCCGCGCTGGCGCTCCTCTATGTCGCGGTGCTGTTCCTGACCGAGATATTGTCCAATGCGACGGTCGCGGTGCTGTTCACGCCGATTGCGGTGTCGATGGGCGAGGCGCTGTCGGTCAGCCCCCGCCCCTTCCTCGTCGCGACCATGCTGGCGGCGAGCGCGGCCTTCGCGACCCCGTTCGGCTACCAGACCAATGCCCTGGTCTACCAGTTAGGGCGCTATCGCTATCTCGACTTCGTCAAGCTCGGGATGCCGCTCAACCTCGTCACCGCGGCGACGGCCTGCGCGGTCATCCCGATCTTCTTTCCCTTCTAGTTTTTCGGGCGCCCGTCGATCGTGACGGTCCCGCGGGTGCCGCCGCCATTGGGGGCGAAGCGCATGGCGAACTTGTCGCCGTCCTTGCTGGTCCCGTTGATGCCCTCGCCCGCGGCCGCCGCCTCGATCCCCTTGGCCTTGAACTGGTCGAGGAAATAGCCGCGCACCGCGGCGGGTTCGGCCGGGGCGTCGAAGCCGATCTCGACCAGCGACTTGCCGTCCTCGGCGTTCAAGTTGAAGCCGGTGACGGTCGCGCCGGGGTACATCTTGACCCCGTCGATGTCGAAATTGGCATCGCTCATCATGCCCGCGGGAAGCTTAATGTTGCCGCTGGCGAAGGGCAGGTCGAACTTCACCTGGCCCTGGCCGTCGCCGGCGATCGCCACCTTCTCCTTGGTCGTGTCGTGCTTGACCGAAACGTCGGCGTCGCAGGCCGCAAGGCCGAGCAGCGCAGTGACCAACAGGACGTGCTTCATCTTCCCCTCCAACTGTGTTGCTGATGCAATACAGCTAGGCGAACGGTCGCGTCAAGCGGCGAGTTGGTCCTCCCCGCCCGCGCGTGCCCCCGCCCACAGCGCGCCCATCAGCGCGTCGAGGCTCGGCGGCTCGACCGCCTCGAGGCCGCTTCCGGGATAGAAGGTCAGTTCGCCGAAGCGGGGCGTGCCGGCGATCTCGTAGAAATCGGCCCGGACGAAATCGAAGCCCGCGCCCAGCCGCTCGGCCGCACGCAGCATCGCGGCGAGCGATGCCGGGCGGGCGGGATCGGGGTCGGCGGAGGCGGGCGAGACCCGCTTCCACTGGCGGTCGAACACGATCCAGCGATGATTGGTCCCGCGCCCCAGATGCACCTGAACGAACCGCGCCTCGCCGCCGAAGACGAAGATCTTGTAGTCGAGCGGCAGCGCGTCGCCTTCGCCGATGAAGGGCTCGACCAGCAGGCCGCGCTCGATCCCGCCGTAGAGCCACTCGTCGAGCCAGCCGCCATAGGGATGCGCCATCCACGCGGCCGAGCGGTCGCGCGCTTCGCGATGATCGGCGGCATTGCGCACCACCAGCGTCTGGTTGCAGCCGTGGCGCGACTTGACGACATAAGGGAAATCCCAGGCCGGATGCTCGGGAAGCCGACTGCCCTGCCACAGGGTCGGGGTCACCCACGACAGCCCGAGTTGCTGCGCCACCCATGGCTTCACCTTGACCTTGTCGGCCAGCAGCGGAAGCCGCGGATCGCGGTCGTGGAGCTTGCGGTGCTGGATCCACTCGGTGAGCAGGACGGGCGCCGCGAGCCGCGCCAGCCGCCGGTGCCGCCAAAGGTAAGTGAGCTGGATCCGCAGGCGGCTGGTGCCGGGCGGAGTCGGTGGGCGGTACAGGAAACGCATCATCGCTCCCCCAAGTGATCCAGATCGCCCGATCGTTCCAGACCCGGACCAAAGGGCGGAAGGGAACCCCTGCCGCTTTTCGTACAAAAGCTGCTTTTCAGACCGGCACGGGAGTTGCATGAGCAGCCACAGCCTTTGCGAAAATTTCACGGAGCCAGCCCTGATGCGTCCTCTCCTTCTTCTCGCGGCCACTGCCCTCGCCTCCGCCCCGCTCGCCGCACAGACCTTTTCGACCGCGCGCGTCGCGCAGGACATCAAGACCCTGTCGAGCGACGCCTATGAAGGCCGCGGTCCGGCCACCCCGGGCGAGACCAAGACGGTCGCCTATCTCGTCCAGCAGCTCAAGGCCGCGGGCGTCCAGCCGGGCGGCGAAGTGATCGACGGCAAGCGCCAATATACCCAGCGCGTGCCGCTGCTGCAGTCGAGCTGGAGCGCCGATCCGGTCGTGACGCTGCAGGGGACGTCGGGCGGCGCTCGCCTTACGCAGGGCACGGATATCGCGGTCCGCGCGCCGCTGACCGGCGCGAGCCAGCTCCGCCTCGACAATGCGCCGCTCGTCTTCGCCGGCTATGGGGTCCAGGCGCCCGAACGCCAGTGGGACGACTTCAAGGGCCAGGACCTGCGCGGCAAGATCCTCGTCGTCTTCATCAACGACCCCGATTTCGACGGCCCGATCGGCGACGGCGGCCCCGATTTCGGCGGCAAGGCGATGACCTATTACGGCCGCTGGACCTACAAATATGAGCAGGCGGCCAAGCTCGGCGCGGCGGGCGTGATCATCGTCCACGAGGACGCGCCGGCCTCCTACGGCTGGAACACGGTCAAGAATTCGAACACCAACACCATGTTCGACGTCGTCCGCCAGAACCCCGGCGGATCGCATCCCGCGATGGAAAGCTGGGTGACGAGCGCCACCGCGTCGAAAATCTTCGCCAGCGCTGGCATGACGCTGGCCGAGGCCAAGGCCATGGCCCGTCGCCGCGACTTCAAGCCGGTCGAGCTGCCGATGCGTCTCAGCGTCACCGGCAATGCCGCCGCCAGGACCATCACCAGCTACAATGTAGTCGGCCTGCTGCCGGGCACGAAGCGGCCCGACGAGACGGTGATCTATTCGGCGCACTGGGATCACCTCGGGGTCGGCCTGCCCGACGCCAATGGCGACAATATCTACAATGGCGCGCTCGACAATGCGACGGGCACCGCCCACGTGCTCGAGCAGGCGCGCTGGTTCGCCAAGGGCCCACGCACCGCCCGCAGCCTCGTCTTCCTGTTCGTGACCGCCGAGGAGAAGGGCCTGCTCGGCAGCGAATATTATGTCTCGAACCCGCTCTATCCGCTCTCCAAGACCGCCGGCGTCCTCAACACCGACGGCGGCGCCATTTACGGACCGGCGCGCGACTTCTCCATGTCTGGCTCGGCCAAGCTCGGGCTGCTCGACATGCTGGTCGCGGAAGGGGCGAAGCAGAAGCGGACCTACTCCCCCGACGAGAAGGTCGAGGCGGGTTACTTCTTCCGCTCCGACCACTTCCCCTTCGCCAAGCGCGGCGTTCCGGCGGTGAGCTGGCGCGGCGGCATCGATCTCGTCAACGGCGGCAAGGCGCGCGGCCTTGCCCTGAACGAGGACTATACCGTCAAGCGCTACCACCAGCCCGACGACGAATATTCGCCGAGCTGGGATCTGTCCGGCCTCGCCCAGGACGCGCAGCTCCTCCACAACGTCGGGCGCGACCTCGCCAATTCGACCGCCTGGCCCAACTGGAGCGACGACAGCGAATTCCGCGCGGCCCGTGATGCCAGCGCCGGCGATCGCGGCGCGGCGGCACCCGCAACGACCACGGCGGGCGAACGCGGCTAGTCGATCTGCAGGGCGGCCGGGATCGGACCGGCCGCCTTGCCATCGCCTGGTCATCTGGGTTACGTTCCCTTTTCGTTCTGCAGGGGAAGCGCCATGACCGACCTCACTTTCTATACCAACCCGCAGTCGCGCGGGCAGATCGTCCGCTGGATGCTGGAGGAGGTGGGCGCGCCCTACGAGACGGTGATCCTCGACTATGCGACGACCCTCAAGGGCGACGAATATCGCGCGATCAACCCGATGATGAAGATCCCGGCGATCCGCCACCGCGGCAAGGTGGTGACCGAGGTCGCGGCGATCTGCGCCTATCTTGCCGACGCCTTTCCGGACGCCGGACTTGCCCCCGCTCCCGCCGACCGCGCGGACTATTACCGCTATCTCTTCTTCGCGAGCGGACCGCTCGAGATGACCTTCAGTTTGAAGGCGATCAATTACGATCCGCCAGCGGACAAGCAGCGGATGTTCGGCCACGGCAACGAGGCGCTGGTGTTCGAGGCGCTCGAGACGATGCTCGGCGACCGCGACTATGTGACGGGCCGTTTCTCCGCGGCCGACCTCGTGCTGGCCTCGCAGCTCGGCTTCATGATGATGTTCGGGATGATCGAGGGCTCGGACACGCTCAAGGCCTATGTCGCCCGCTGCACCGACCGCGACGCCTGGCGCCGCGCGAAGCAGATCGATACCGACGCGGGCGAGGCGCTGAAGGCCGCCGCCCAAGCAGCGGCCCCCGCGGCCTAGGCCAGCCGCGCCTTGTAGAGGCTGGTAAGGCGCGCCCAGGCCTTTTCGGCCGCGGCCTCGTCATAGGCCTGGCTGCCGCCGACGCACCAGCCATGGTCGGCGGGATAGACCTCGATCTCGGCCCGGCGCTTCGCTTGCGCGAAGGCGGTGCGAAGCGTGGCCTTGGCGTCCGGCTGCCTGGCGTCGTCATTTTGCGCGATGGCGACGAGAAAGTCGGCCCTGGTCCGGGGAAGGAGGAGGTGCGGGCTGTTCGGCTTGTCGGTGACGAGCCCGCCGCCATGGAAGCTCGCCGCCGCGCGGATCCGCCCGGGCACCGCGGCAGCGGTCCGGAAGGTGAAGGGCCCGCCCATGCAATAGCCCTGGACGCCCGCCCCGCGCGCGCGGTCGGTGGCCTTCTGCCGGTCGAGGAAGGCGAGATAGGCGCGCGCGTCGCTGTCGATGCGTTCGTCGGTCAGTGCGGCGCGATACTCCATCACCGGCTTCATCGCCGCGCGGTCGGAGAAGTCGACGCTCCCCGATACCACCGGCGCCTTCTTCGCCCGGTAATAGGGATTGGGGACGAGCACGACATGGCCCTGCGCGGCGAGGCGGCGGCCCATCTCGCGGAAGACGGGACGAAGCCCGAGAATGTCGGTCCAGATCAGGACCGCCGGCCAGCGCCCCTTGCCCGCCGGGTGGAACAGCGCGGCATCGGCCTGTCCGTCGGGGGTGGGCACGAGGACGTCGCTCTCCACGACCGACCCGGCGGCGGCCGCGAAGCCGGGAAGCCCCGTCGCGGCAGCGGTGCCCGCAAGCCCGATCATCAGCCCGCGCCGGGTCATGTCGGTGTCGACGATGAAGCGGCCCTTGTCGGTCTCGCACATGGCTCGGATCTCCTGTCAGGCTGAAATGCTTGCGCCCAAAAATAAAGGACCCGGCGGATCGCTCCACCGGGTCCCTTCTACCGTATCCTTCTGGTGCGCGTCCCTTAGCGGCGGTCGCCGAGGAACTGCAGCAGGAAGGTGAACATGTTGATGAAGTCGAGATAGAGGTTCAGCGCCCCCATGATCACGACCTTGCCCATCATGTCGCTGCCCGCGACATAGGCGTACATGCTCTTGATCTTCTGCGTGTCGTAGGCGGTCAGGCCCGCGAACAGCAGCACGCCGATCGCGCTGATCGCCAGCTGCATCGCGCTCGACTGCAGCCACAGGTTCAGCAGCGAGGCGACCAGCAGGCCGACGACGCCCATGATCAGGAAGGTGCCGAAACCGCTGAGGTCACGCTTGGTGGTGTAGCCCCAGAGGCTCAGCCCGGCGAAGGCCGCGGCGACGGCGAAGAAGGTCGTCGCGATGCTCGTCCCGGTATAGACTAGGAAGATCGAGCTCATCGACAGGCCCATCACGACCGCGAACGCCCAGTAGAGCGCCTGCAGGGTCGAGGTCTTCATCCGGTTGAGGCCGAAGCTCATCGCCATGACGAAGGCGAGCGGGGCGAAGATGATCACCCAGCGCAGCGGGGTCTGCAGAACCTGGGCCGCCATGCCGCTCGAGGCGAACAGCAGGGCGACGATGCCGGTCAGCAGCACGCCCGACGCCATGTAATTGTACACGCTCAACATGTAGGACCGCAGGCCCGCGTCGCGGGCGGCGCGCGGCACGCCGACCGATACGGCGGGGTTCGCGGCGGTCGTCGTTCGCGGGTCAGACCAGTTCTGCATTTCTAGCTCCATTGTCGGCGGACCGAGATGGCCCGTCCACGTGACCATATATCGTAGAGCCATCCGAAGGTTTCAAGAAAAACCGGTCGGACGACGGTAAGCGTTGCAGTAACCGTCGCTTGTCTCAAAGTGACGCCATGCACCGGCTGTTCGTCGCCCTCCCCCTTCCCAAGCCGATTGCCGACCTGCTCCTCGATCTCGAGGACGGACCCGAGGGGCTGCGCTGGGTCCATGCCGACAGCTTCCACCTCACCCTGCGCTTCATCGGCGAGGTCGACGGTCGCACTGCCGAGGATGCCGCTGCCGCGCTCGCCGCCGTGCATGTCCCGCGCTTCGACCTGAGGCTGGCAGGGGTCGGGCAATTCCACCACAAAGGTTCGGGTGCCCTGTGGGCCGGCATCGCGCCACGCGAGCCGGTCGCCGCGCTCGCCGCCAAGGTCGAGCGCGCGCTGCAGTCGGCGGGCCTCCCGCCCGAGATCCGCGCCTTCACGCCCCACATCACCCTCGCCCGCTGGAGCGGCCCCGCGCCTGCGCTCGGGGACTGGCTCCGGCGCCACGGGACGCTTTCAAGCGAGCCATGGACCGTCGACCGGCTGGTTCTGTTCGAAAGCCGGCTCGGCAAGGCCGGGCCGCATTATGAGGAAGTGTTGGAAGTGGGGCTCAAATAGCGTCGTCCCCGCGAAGGCGGAGACCCCAGGAGACAGCGCACGTCGCCCGAGGTCCCCGCCTCCGCGGGGACGACGTCAGTTCGTCAGAAGGCCGCTTCGTCGAGCGCCATCACCGTGTCGCCGCCGGCCTCGATCTGGCCGCGATAGGCGCTCGCCTTGGGAAGCTCGCGGCTGGCGTAGAAGCGCGCGGTGGCGAGCTTGGTCTGGTGGAAGCTCGCGTCCTCGCCCGCCTCATTCTCGAGCCGGGCCGAGACGTCGGCCATCTTGAGCCACATCCAGCCGAGCGTCACGAGACCCATCAGGTGCATGTAGGGCACCGCTCCCGCGCCGGCGTGATTGGGATCCTGCATCCCGTTCTGCGCCAGCCACATGGTCGCGGCCTGCAGATGGCCAAGCGCCTTCTCGAGCGGGCCCGCGACCCCGGCGGGATCGCCATTCTTGCGCGCGTCGGCGATGTCGGCGGCGATGGTCGCGAACAGGAGCTGGATCGCGCGGCCGCCATTGGCGCCGAGCTTGCGGCCGACCAGGTCCATCGCCTGGACGCCGTTGGTGCCCTCGTAGATCTGGGCGATGCGGGCGTCGCGGACGAACTGCTCCATCCCCCATTCGCGGATGTAGCCGTGGCCGCCGAACACCTGCTGCATGTTCACCGTGGCCTCGAAGCCCTTGTCGGTGAGATAGCCCTTGATGACCGGGGTCAGCAGCGAAATGAGGTCGTCGGCGCGCTGGCGCTCTTCCTCGGTCGCGCCCTTGCGGGAAAGGTCGACCTGCAGGCTCCCCCACAGGATCAGCGCGCGGGCGGCCTCGTTGAAGGCCTTGGCCTCGAGCAGCATGCGGCGGACGTCGGGGTGGACGAACAGGTTGTCGGCCTTGGCATTGGCGTCGCGCAGCTCGGGCTTCAGCGCCCGGCCCTGGCGGCGGTCCTTCGCATAGGCCACGGCATTCTGATAGGCGATCTCGCCCTGCGCGAGGCCCTGCAGGCCGACGCCGAGGCGCGCGGCGTTCATCATGATGAACATGGCGGCCAGGCCCTTCTCGGGCTCGCCGACCAGCCAGCCGGTCGCGCCGTCATAGTTCATGACGCAGGTCGAATTGCCGTGGATGCCCATCTTGTGCTCGATCGAGCCGCAGGCGAGGCTGTTGCGCTCACCCGGGGTGCCGTCCTCTTGCACGATGAACTTGGGCACCACGAACAGCGAAATGCCCTTCACGTTGTCGGGCGCGCCGACGATCTTGGCGAGCACCAGGTGGATGATGTTCTCGCTCATGTCGTGCTCGCCGGACGAGATGAAGATCTTGGTGCCGGTGATCTTGTAGCTGCCGTCGGCCTGCGGCTCGGCCTTGGTCTTGATGAGCCCGAGGTCGGTTCCGCAATGCGGCTCGGTGAGGTTCATCGTGCCCGTCCAGGTGCCCTCAACCATCTTGGGGACATAGGTCTGCTGCTGCTCGGGCGTGCCCTTGACCAGCAGCGAGGCGATCGCGCCGGCGGTCAGGCCATGATACATCTCGAAGCTCTGGTTGGCCGAGAGCACATATTCGGAAAGCGCGGTCGAGAGCACGTGGGGAAGCCCCTGCCCGCCAAACTCCTGCGGCGCCGACAGGCTGGTGAAGCCGAGTTCACAGAACTGCTTGTAGGCGTCCTTGAAGCCCTTGGGCGTGGTCACCGAGCCGTCCTCGTGACGGGTGCAGCCTTCCTCGTCACCGATGCGGTTGAGGGGAAGCAGCACTTCCTGGGTGAAGCGCGCGCCCTCGTTGAGGATCGCCTCGACGAGGTCGGGGGTGGCATCGGCGAAGCCCGGCAGGTTGCCGAAGTTCTGCATCTGCACGATGTGGTCGAGGACGTAGCGGGTGTCGCGGACGGGGGCGTTGTAGACGGGCATCGTGGCGTCTCCGAAAGAACCTGTTGGCAATGCTCTAGGTGGGTGAGCGGCCCTTAATCAACAATAATGTCAGCAGAGCGGATCGCCGACGAGATCACTCGCCGGCTCGGGTTTTTCCATACGGGTGAAGGTCTTGCCGGCAAGGCTCGCACCCGGCCCGCAATAATAAGCACAGGATGCTGGCAGCTGGCCGAAGGTCATCCGGTCGCCGGCCTCGCTGACCGGAAGACGGCAGCTCTGGTCGCCGTTGGGGACGAGCGCCCCGCCTTCGATCCGTCCGCGGACGAGACAATTGGAATCGCCGTCGCCGTAAGCGACCACGCCGGCGTCGGCGTTCGGGCCGCCGATGCACAGGCGGTCGCGGCCGCTTCCCGCATAGCTGAGAAAGGCCTGGGGTCGCGGCGCCGCCGGCTCCGCCCCGGCCTGATTGCCCTCGGGCGCTGCGTTGCGGCAGGCGGCGAGGAGCAGGAGGGACAGGATCAAGGCGCGGCGCATGGCCTTTTCCTGCCCCGCTGTCGCCTCCCCTTCAACCCCGGTTCAGCGGACAGGCGACAAACGCGCACGCCTCCCCTATATGCGCGGCAATCTCAGAGCGGGCGGACCCATGCTGACGACCAATCCTTACGACGACGACAAGCTGCGCGAGGAGTGCGGCATCTTCGCCGCCTGGAACGCGGACAATGCGGCGAGCTTCGTTGCTTTGGGCCTCCACGCGCTCCAGCATCGCGGGCAGGAAGCGGCGGGAATCACCTCGCTCGACCAGAGCGGGTTCCACTCGCACCGCGCGCAGGGGCATGTCGCGGGCAATTTCGACCGTGACGAGGTGATCCGCGCCCTCCCCGGCCGGACCGCCATCGGCCACGTCCGCTATTCGACCACGGGCTCGTCCGCGCTCCGCAACGTCCAGCCCCTGTTCGCCGAGCTCGCCGACGGCGGCTTCGCGGTCGCCCACAACGGCAATATCTCTAACGCGATGAAGCTTCGCCGAACGCTCAACCGGCGCGGCTCGATCTTCCAGTCGACCTCCGACACCGAGGTCGTCATCCACCTCGTCGCGACCTCGGCGCACACCCAGCTCCTCGACCGGATCGTCGACGCGCTGACGCAGGTCGAGGGCGCCTATGCCCTCCTGATGCTGACCGAGCAGGGCTTGATCGCCTGCCGCGATCCGCTCGGCATCCGTCCGCTCGTCATGGGCCGGATCGGCGACACCGTCGTCTTCGCCAGCGAGACCGTGGCCCTCGACGTCATCGGCGCCCGCTACGAGCGCGACGTGGGACCTGGCGAGATGGTCATCGTCAACGCCGACGGCCTGCGCAGCTTCCGCCCCTTCGCGTCCGCCTCCCCGCGTCCCTGCATCTTCGAGCATGTCTATTTCTCGCGCCCCGACAGCGTGGTCGACGGGATCAGCGTCTACGAGAGCCGCAAGAACATCGGCGCGGTGCTGGCCGAGGAGGCCGGGGTCGAGGCCGACATCGTGGTCCCCGTTCCCGACAGCGGCGTGCCGGCCGCGATCGGCTATGCGCAGGCGAGCGGGATTCCGTTCGAGCTCGGCATCATCCGCTCGCACTATGTCGGCCGCACCTTCATCCAGCCGAGCCAGGAGGTCCGCCACCTCGGCGTCAAGCTCAAGCACAATGCCAATAGCGCGCTGATCAAGGGCAAGCGCGTGGTGTTGATCGACGATTCGATCGTGCGCGGGACGACCAGCCTCAAGATCGTGCAGATGATGCGCGATGCCGGCGCGCGCGAGGTGCACATGCGGATCGCCTCGCCCCCGACCCGCCACAGCTGCTTCTACGGCGTCGACACGCCCGAGCGCGCCAAGCTGCTGGCCGCGCAGATGGATGTCGAGGCGATGGCCAAGTACATCAACGCGGACAGCCTCGCCTTCATCAGCATCGACGGCCTCTACCGCGCGCTTGGTGACCACCGCGACGCCGCCGCCCCGCAGCGCTGCGACGCCTGCTTCACCGGCGACTATCCGACCCGGCTGACCGACCTCACCGACAAGAAGGCGGAAGAAAGCGGATTGAAGCTCGCCGCGGTAAGCTAGGATTTGAAGCGCGTCGTCCCGGCGAAGGCCGGGACCTCAGCCAAATTCGGACTCAGCCTCCTGAGACCCCGGCCTTCGCCGGGACGACGACCTACATCGTGATCGAGCCGTCCTTGCGGCCCTTAGCCAGCTTCTTGAGCAGCATCTCGCGCTTCAGCCGCGAGAGGTGGTCGATGAACAGCACGCCGTTCAGATGGTCGATCTCGTGCTGGAGGCAGACCGCCAGCAGGCCGGTGATCTCGTACTCGTGGGTCTTGCCCTCGGCATCCTGCCACCGCGCCTTGATCCGGTCGGGGCGCAGCACTTCGGCATATTGCTCGGGGATCGACAGGCAGCCCTCCTTGTAGGGCACCATCGTCCCGCTCTCCTCGAGCACCTCCGGGTTGATGAAGACGCGCGGGTCCTTGATCGGCTTGCCCTCTTCGTCCTCTTCTTCCTGGAGGTCGATGACGAGCAGCCTTTTGGCGACGCCCACCTGGACCGCGGCGAGACCGATGCCGGGCGCGTCGTACATCGTCTCGAACATGTCGGCGATGAGGGTCTTCAGTTCAGCGTCGAAGGTTTCGACCGGAGTCGAGATCTCGCGCAGGATCGGATCGGGAATGCAGACGATGGGAAGAATGGCCATGGCGAGGCTATCTAGTGGCTAACCCATCCCTCGTCACCCCGGGCTCGACCCGGGATCCCGCTACCCTTTTCGAGGGAAGAAGCGGGACCCCGGATCAAGTCCGGGGTGACGCCATCTTCCATCGGGTCAGCCCTTGTACGTTACCTTCTTCACCGCCGCGACGACGTCGGCCGCCTTGATCAGCGCCGCCTTCTCGAGGTTCGCCGCATAGGGCATGGGCACGTCGGCATTGGTCACGCGCACGACCGGCGCGTCGAGGTCGTCGAAGCCCTCTTCCATGCAGATGGCGATGATCTCGCTGGCGATCGAGCAGGTCGGCCAGCCTTCCTCGACCACCACCATGCGGTTGGTCTTCTTGAGGCTTACCAGCACCGCCGCCTTGTCGAGCGGGCGCAGGGTGCGCAGGTCGATGACCTCGGCGTCGATCCCCTCGCCGGCAAGGCTTTCGGCCGCCTCGAGCGCCAGGCCCACCCCGATCGAATAGCTGACGATGGTGACGTCCTTGCCCTCGCGCATCGTCCGGGCCTTCCCGATCGGCAGCACCCAGTCGTGGACCTGCGGAAGCTCGAACGAATGGCCGTAGAGCAGTTCGTTCTCGAGGAAGACCACCGGATCCTCGCTGCGGATCGCGGCCTTGAGCAGGCCCTTGGCATCGGCCGCGTCATAGGGCGCGATCACGATCAGGCCGGGCACGCTCGCATACCAGGGCGCGTAATTCTGGCTGTGCTGCGCGGCGACCCGGCTGGCGGCGCCATTGGGACCGCGGAACACGATCGGGCAGCGCATCTGGCCGCCCGACATGTAGTTGGTCTTGGCCGCCGAATTGATGATGTGGTCGATCGCCTGCATGGCGAAGTTGAAGGTCATGAACTCGATGATGGGCTTCAAACCGCCCATCGCCGCGCCTGTGCCGAGGCCGGCAAAGCCATATTCGGTGATCGGGGTGTCGATCACGCGCTTGGGCCCGAACTCCTCGAGCAGGCCCTGGGTCACCTTGTAGGCGCCCTGATATTGCGCGACTTCCTCGCCCATCACGAAGACGCGCTCGTCCTTGCGCATCTCCTCGGCCATGGCATCGCGCAATGCCTCGCGCAGCGTCAGCTTCTGCATCGGCGTGCCCGCGGGGACCTGCGGGTCGGCCGGACGGACCTTGGCGGCGAGCTGGGTGGTGCCGGTCTCGGCCTTCTTGGGCTGCGCCGGCGCTTCGGCCTGCTGGTCCGACGGTACCGTCGCCCCGGCGGAGGCCGGGGCCTCGGGCGTCGGAGCACTGTCGGCCGAGGTGGCCGGCTGCGCGGGCGCGGCCTCGGCGGCATCCCCGCCCATCAGCGCGATGGCCGTCCCGACCTTCACCCCGTCGGTGCCCTCGGGAACGAGGATCTTCGAGATCACCCCCTCGTCGACCGCCTCGAACTCCATGGTCGCCTTGTCGGTCTCGATCTCGGCGAGGATGTCGCCGCTCGACACGGTGTCGCCTTCCTTGACCAGCCACTTGGCCAACGTCCCTTCCTCCATGGTCGGGGACAGGGCCGGCATCTTCAGTTCGACGCCCATCAGTAATTCTCCACCAGGACGTCAGTGTAGAGCTCGGCCGCCTCGGGCTCGGGCGCCTCTTCGGCAAACTTCGCGGCTTCCACCACGATGTCCTTGATTTCCTTGTCGATTGCCTTGAGCTCTTCTTCGGCCACCCCCATCGCGACCAGCTCCTTTTCGGCGCGCTGGATCGGGTCCTGGTTCTCGCGGTAGCTCTGCACTTCCTCGCGGGTCCGGTACTTGGCCGGATCGCTCATCGAGTGGCCGCGATAGCGATAAGTCTTGAGTTCGAGGATGATCGGGCCCTTGCCCGCGCGGGTCCAGTCGAGCGCGACCTGCGCCGCGCCGCGCACCGCCAGCACGTCCATGCCGTCGACCTGGATGCCGGGGATGCGGAAGCTCTCGCCGCGGCGATAGAATTCGGGTTCGGAAGCCGAGCGCTCGACGCTGGTGCCCATGGCGTAATGGTTGTTCTCGATCGCGTAGATGACCGGCAGCTTCCACAGCTCGGCCATGTTGAAGCTCTCGTAGACCTGCCCCTGGTTGGCCGCACCGTCGCCGAAATAGGACAGGCACACGCCGCCATCGGCGCTATACTGGTGCTTGAAGGCGAGGCCGGTGCCCAGGGACACCTGCGCGCCGACGATGCCGTGGCCGCCGTAGAAGCCGTGCTCGACACTGAACATGTGCATCGAGCCGCCCTTGCCCTTGGAGATGCCGGCGGCGCGGCCGGTCAGCTCGGCCATGATGACCTTGGGGTCGATCCCGTAGGCGAGCATGTGGCCATGATCGCGATAGCCGGTGATGACGCTGTCCTTGCCGACTTCCATCGCGCTCTGCAGCCCGACTGCGACCGCTTCCTGGCCGATGTAGAGGTGGCAGAAGCCGCCGATGAAGCCGAGGCCGTAGAGCTGGCCGGCGCGCTCCTCGAAGCGGCGGATCAGCAGCATCTGGCGATAGAAGCCGAGCAGCTCCTCCTTGCTCGCCTGGTAGCGCTGCGGCTCCGGTGGCCGTTCGCGATTGGGAGTCAAAGGAACGGCCTCGGCGGCCTTCTTGGGCGTACGCGCCACGTGTCTACCTCGTCGATTGGATCGCCGGTCCTATAGGAGCGCCGACGCGAGGCGTGCAACCTCGCGCATACGTCTGCATCAGTCCTCGAGGGGAACGATCACCTCGTCGGGACGGACCAGGCCGAGGTCCTTGCGAATCAGTTCGTCGGCCATGTCGGGATCGGCCTTGCGCGGGTCGAGCAGCGCCGAGCGGTGCTTCAACTGGCTCCGTTCGGCCTCGAGCTTCGCCAGTTCCTGTTTCTTCGCGGCGAGGTCGCGGTGATAGCCGCCCCAGGCCAGCAGGCCGTTGGGCCCGGCCACCGCATGGCCGGCGAAGGTGCCGATGATGAGCAGCGACACCGCGGGCCACATCGCCCGGCGGATCAGGCCTCGTGCCTGGCTCACTGCTCCCCTTCCCATAAAAGGACAGAATCAGACTTGAGTCGGCGGCGCAAGGGGTTCGATTCGCAACGGCAATAAAAATGCGACTTTTATTTCGTCATCCCGGCCTTGAGCCGGGATCCGCCTGCCTTCGCGCGACACGGTGAACGCCAAGAAAAGGCTGACCCCGGATCAAGTCCGGGGTGACGGTTCGCGGCCGCTCAGCCCCCGTAAGCCTTGACCGCCGCCCGGCCCGGATAGCGCGCGGCGTCGCCGAGCTCTTCCTCGATCCGGAGCAGCTGGTTGTACTTGGCGGTGCGGTCCGAGCGCGCGAGGCTGCCGGTCTTGATCTGGCCGCAGGCGAGCGCGACCGCGAGGTCGGCGATGGTCGAATCCTCGGTCTCGCCCGAACGATGGCTCATCACCGCGGTATAGCCGCTGGTCTGCGCCAGCCGGACCGCGTCGATCGTCTCGGTCAGCGTCCCGATCTGGTTGACCTTGACCAGGATCGAATTGGCGATGCCCCCCTCGATCCCCTGCCGCAGCCGGTCCTCGTTGGTGACGAACAGATCGTCGCCGACCAGCTGCACGCGATTGCCGATGAGGTCGGTCAGCGCCTTCCACCCCGCCATGTCGTCTTCGGCCATGCCGTCCTCGATCGAGGCGATCGGATAGTCGTTCGCCAGCCCCTCGAGGAAGCGGGCCATGCCCTCGCCGTCGAGGGTCTGCCCCTCGCCGGTCATGGCGTAGCGCCCATCCTTGAAGAATTCGGTCGCGGCGCAGTCGAGCGCGATCAGCACGTCGTCGCCGAGATTGTAGCCGGCCGCATTCACCGCCTCGCCGATGAAGTCGAGGGCGGCGCGGGCGCTGGCGATGTTGGGCGCGAAGCCGCCCTCGTCGCCGACCGCGGTCGACAGGCCCGCGGCGTGGAGCTTGCCCTTGAGCGCATGGAAGATCTCCGCCCCGCAGCGCAGCGCCTCGCCGAAGGTCTCGGCGCCGACCGGCATGATCATGAATTCCTGGAAGTCGATCGGATTGTCGGCATGCGCGCCGCCGTTCAGGATGTTCATCATCGGCACCGGCAGCGTGTCCGCCGCGACCCCGCCCACATAACGGTAGAGCGGAAGGCCGCGGGCCTCGGCCGCCGCTTTGGCGGTCGCAAGGCTGACGCCGAGTATCGCATTGGCCCCCAGGCGGCCCTTGTTTTCGGTCCCGTCGAGCCCGATCATCTCGGCGTCGATCTCGGCCTGGTCCTCGGCCTCGAAGCCGAGCAGCGCCTCGGCGATCTCGCCGTTGACCGCGGCGACCGCTTGTCCGACGCCCTTCCCGCCCCACAGCCCCTTGTCGCCGTCGCGCAGTTCGACCGCCTCGTGCGCGCCGGTCGAGGCGCCCGAGGGCACCGCCGCGCGGCCCATGCTGCCGTCCTCCAGCGTCACGTCGACCTCCACCGTCGGATTGCCGCGGCTGTCGAGGATCTGACGGGCATGGATGTCGAGGATCGCGGTCATGGGGGCATGCACTCCGGGGCAAAATTCGTTACGGTGGCCAAAGGACTTGAACGGTCCGCCGCGGGCCCCGATCTGCCGAATAAGGCCGGAACGGCGCCCGCTGCTGGCTCGTTATCGGCAGCGGTTAGAGTTTTCCAGCGTAGAAGGAAAAGGAGAGGCTTGATGGCCGACACGACAAACACCCTGCCCGAGGGCACCGACACGATCCTCGATGCCGGTGCGACCACCGGTACGACCGGCGCGCGCGCAGGCACCAAGGCCAGCACCAGCCAGTCCAACGCGCTGATCAGCGCGGGCGATGCCGATTATGACGCGGGCGACAGCGCGTCGGGCGGCGGCATCCGCGGCATGCTCAGCAACGTCACCACCAAGGCCCGTGACGAGGCAACCGGGCGCGCCCGCGGCTTCGTCGGCGACAGCCTCAAGAGCGGCTCGGCGACGCTCGGCAACATCTCGACCCTGATCGGTGACACCGTTGCCCAGATCGAGGAGAAGCTCGGGCCGCAATATGCCGGCTATGCCCGCAGCGCGAGCGAGACGGTCCAGCGTTATGCGACCAGCCTCGAGAACAAGGATCCCGACGAGCTGGTCGACGATGCGCGCGAGCTGGTCCGCAAGAGCCCGGGCGTGGCGCTCGCCGGCGCGGCGATCATCGGCTTCGGGCTGATCCGGCTTCTGAAGGCCGGCATGCCCGACGACGAGGCGGCCGAGCGCCGCGCCGCCCGTCGCAAGTCGAACGACTAGGCCGGCGCTTGATGCTCAAGCCTGCCGATGGGTCCGCTCCGGGCGGCAAGGACGAGGGGATCGGCGATCTCCTTGGCCGCCTGGTCGCGGACGGCAAGGCCTATGCCCGGGCCGAGGTCGACTATGTGAAGACCCTCGGCGCCGAGAAGGCCGGCGCGTACAAGGCGCCGGCCGTTCTCGGGGTGCTGGCCCTGCTCTTCGCCCATGCCGCCTTCCTCACCCTCTGCGCGCTCGTCTGGGTCGCGTTGGCGCAGGTGATGAATGCGGCGCTGGCGGGCCTGCTGACCCTGGTCATCCTCGGCGGCCTCGCGGGCCTTTTGGGCTACCTCGCTTATGCGAAGCTGCCCAAGGGAGCCGCGAAATGAGCGACGCCAAGGACATCCGCATCGCCCGCGCCCGAGGGCAAGCCGACGCGGCCAAGGTCCGGCTGATGGCGACCCTCGACGAGGTGAAGGCGAGGCTCGCCCCTGGCCGGCTCACCTCGGACGCGGTGCAGAGCGTCAAGGACAAGGGGCTGGTCGTCGCCGACGAGACCGTGACCGCGGTCAAGGACCGTCCGCTGATGGCGGCGGGGATCGCCGCCGCGGCGGCCGCCTTCATCGCCCGGCGTCCGCTCGCCGCGGCGGTCGGGCGCTGGCTCGGCGGCGACGAGGACGATTTCACGAACAAGGAGCGCGCCAAGGCTGGCGCCGACAAGGAGTAGAGTGATGGCGAAGACCGATGCGTATCAGAACAACCACGAGACCGCGCCGCAGGCGAGCGGCCTCGCCGACCGTTTCGCCGGGCTCGGCGACAGCGCCGCGAGCCAGATCGACAACAGCCCGCTGATCGCGCTTGGCGCGGGGCTGGCGCTCGGCGCGGTGCTCGGCGCGGTGCTGCCCGCCAGCCGCAAGGAGCGCGAACTGCTCCAGCCGCTGGGCTCGAAGATCACCGAGGCCGGCAGCGGCGCGCTCGACCGCGGCCGCGGCATGGCCAAGCAGAAGTTCGACGAAATGGCGGGCGACAAGCTCCGCGAATTCCTCGGCGCGAGCTCGACCACGTCGAACGCCTGATCTTTATGCGTCGTCCCGGCGAAGGCCGGGACCTCAGGAGGCGTGGCGCCATTTGCCTGGGGTCCCGGCTTCCGCTGGGACGACGCTATTTATTGCGCCGAGGTCCCATGCTACCGGCCCGCGCATGAGCAAACTCCACCTCGTGTTCGGGGGCAAGGTGAAGGACCCGACGGGTCTCGAATTCACCGACCTTCCCAATCTCCACATCGTCGGCATGTTCGACAATTACGCCGACGCCGAAGACGCCTGGCGCGCCCAGGCCCAGCGCACGGTCGACGACGCCGAGATGAAATATGTGGTGGTCCACCTCCACCGGCTGCTCGAGCCCGAGGCCTGAACAAGCGGTCCCGGCGATGCGCGACGAGCCTTGGTTCATCTACACGCTTGAAGAGACCCGTTTCCGCGCCGCCCCGGCGCGTTGGGAAGGCTGGGCCGTTCTGGTCGGCGGGCTCCTCTTCTCCATATTCGGGATGATTGCCTCGATCGCCCTGACCGAGGGGCTACCGCTGGCGCTCCGGATCTTCGCGGCGGCGCTGCCAAAGCTCGTTGGGATCGGCCTCATCCTGCTGATCGCCTACCGGACCGGTCGCCCGTCCCGCTAGGCCTTCCGATAGCGCCAGAGCAGCAGCGGCCGCTGCAGCAGCAGGCCGGCGAGGAAGCCGCCGACATGCGCCGGGGTTGCCAGCAGCATCCCCTGCTGCCCCGCCGACCAGCCGATCACCACCTGCAGCACCGTCCACGCGACCGCCAGCCAGGCGATGTGGATCCAGCGATTGAGGCGCAGGTTCTTCGTGACGAGCTTGGCGCGTCCGAAGCTCAGCGCATAGGCGCCGATCAGCGCGCTGATCGCCCCGCTCGCGCCGATCACCGGATTGACCTCGAGCGGGTTGGCCGCCCACTGCGCGACCATCGCGCAATAGCCGCCGAGCACGTAGAGGAAGGCGAGCGAGCCACGGCCGAGCACGCGTTCGACCGCCAGCCCGCACCATACCAGCATCAGCATGTTGAAGCTGAGATGCGCCCAGCTGCCGTGAACCAGCGTCGCGGTCAGCGGGGTCAGCAGCACCGGGACTTCGTCGAAGGGAATGGCGAGCCCGCCCACCCGCGCCGGGATGAACCCCAGCGAAAGGATCGCGTGCGGGCCCAGGGCGCCTAGGAAGATGACGGCGCTGACGAGGGTCGTGACCGCCGCCAGCCAGAACGTCACGGTGCGGGTGAAGGCCGGCACGGCCCTAGACGAACTCGATCCCGGCGATCTCGTAATAGCGGTCACCGCTCGGGGTCGTCACCTCGACCTCGTCGCCGACTTGGCGGCCGATGAGCGCGCGGCCGAGCGGGCTGTTGTAGCTGATCCGGCCGTCCTTGGCGTTCGCCTCCTGCTGGCCGACGAGCTGGTAGCGGACCGGCTTGTCGTCCTCGTCGACGAGGTTGACCGTGGCCCCGAACACGACCTTGTCGCCCGACAGGGTGGTCGGGTCGATCACCAGCGCACGCGCCAGCCGGTCCTCGATGTCGGCGATCTGCGCCTCGACCTGGCCCTGCCGTTCCTTGGCGGCATGATATTCGGCATTTTCGCTGAGGTCGCCATGGGCGCGGGCTTCCTCGATCGCATCGACGATCTCAGGCCGCTCCTGCTTGAGGCGCTTCAGTTCTTCCTCGAGCAGCCGATAGCCTTCGGCCAGCATCGGCACCTTTTCACTCGCCATGAACGCCCCTTGTCCTTCTCAAAAATCTGGCTCTCCCGCCTGGTCAGCGGGCCCGTGGGTCCGGAGGTGAAGGGAGAGCTCTATACGCGGGCGGAATAATAAGACTGCAGCGAGCGGACTTCAAGCGAGCGGCCCCGCGCGGCCCTTATCGCCCGCGCCATCGCCTGCGCCGCGGCCACCGTGGTGACGTAGGGCACCTTGCGGTTGAGCGCGGTGGCGCGGATCGACTGGCTGTCCTTCAAACTCTGCCAGCCCTCGGTGGTGTTGAAGATCAGGCTCACCCCGCCGTCGACGATCCGGTCGACGATGTGCGGCCGCCCCTGCGCCACCTTGTTGACCTTGGTGACGGCCAGCCCGCGCGCGGCGAGATGGTCGTGGGTGCCGCCGGTCGCGATCACCTCGAAGCCCAAATCGAGCATCGCCTCCACCGCAGGGACGATCCCTTCCTTGTCGCTGTCCTTGACCGACACGAACAGGGTGCCCGACTGCGGCATGACCGTGCCCGCACCGATCTGGCTCTTGGCGAAGGCCATTTCGAAATCGCCCGCGATTCCCATGACTTCACCGGTCGACTTCATCTCGGGTCCGAGCACGGGGTCGGTGCCGGGGAAGCGTGCGAAGGGGAAGACGCTCTCCTTCACCGCGACATGGGCGATGTTGCGGTCGATCCCCGGCAGGCTGGCAAGCGGCTCGCCCGCCATCACCCGCGCGGCGATCTTGGCGACCGGGGTCCCGATCGCCTTGGCGGTGAAGGGCACGGTCCGGCTGGCGCGCGGATTGACCTCGATGAGATAGAGTTCGCCGTCCTTGACCGCATATTGGACGTTCATGAGGCCCTTGACCTTGAGCTCGAGCGCGAGCGCCCTGGTCTGGCGCTCGATCTCGGCGACGATGGCCGGCGACAGGCTGTGCGGCGGGATCGAGCAGGCGCTGTCGCCCGAATGGACCCCGGCTTCCTCGATATGCTCGAGCACGCCCGCCAGCACCACGTCGGTCCCGTCGCAGATGGCGTCGACGTCGACCTCGGTCGCATCGCGCAGGTAACGGTCGACGAGGACCGGGCTGTCGCCCGACACCTGCACCGCGGTCGCGATATAATGTTCGAGCTGGGACGGGCCGTCGACGATCTCCATCGCGCGGCCGCCGAGCACGTAGCTCGGGCGCAGCAGCACCGGATAGCCGATCCGCTCGGCGACCTTGAGCGCTTCCTCGCGGCTGCGGGCGATGCCGTTCTCGGGTTGGCGGAGGCCGAGGCGGTTGACCAGGGCCGAGAAGCGCTCGCGGTCCTCTGCCAGGTCGATGCTGTCGGGCGAAGTGCCGAGGATCGGGATGCCCGCCTTCTGCAGCCCCGCGGCGAGCTTGAGCGGAGTCTGCCCGCCCAGCTGCACGATCACCCCGACCAGCTCGCCCTTCTCGGCCTCGCGGGTGACGATTTCGAGCACGTCCTCATGCGTCAGCGGCTCGAAATAGAGCCGGTCCGACGTGTCGGGATCGGTCGAGACGGTCTCGGGATTGCAATTGACCATGATGGTCTCGAACCCCGCGTCCCTGAGCGCGAAGGCGGCGTGGCAGCAGCAATAGTCGAACTCGATCCCCTGCCCGATCCGGTTCGGACCGCCGCCGAGGATCACGATCTTGCGCCTGTCGCTGATTTCCGCCTCGTCCTCGGGCTCGCCGAACAATGGCGCCTCATAGGTCGAATAGAGATAGGGAGTGGAGGCGTCGAACTCGGCCGCGCAGCTGTCGATGCGCTTGTAGACCGGCCGCACGCCGAGCTTCAGCCGGTGCTTCAGCACCTCGGCCTCGGTCACGCCGCCGGTCATCGCGCGCATCGCGGCATGGACCACGCCCCCGCCCCGCGCCTGCAACTCGCCCATCTCGCGGTTCATGCCGGTCGAGCGGAGCGACAATTGCGCCAGCCGCGCGTCCGAAAAGCCCATCGCCTTCAGCCGCCGCATCCCCGCCGGGTCATTGGGGAGCCCGAAGGCGCGGACCTGCCCCTCGGCGCGGACGATCTCGGCCAGCCGCTCGAGGAACCAGGGATCGAAGCCGGCAATGGCGTTGATCCGCTCGACGCTCAGCCCATGGCGGAGCGCCTCGGCGGCGACCAGCAGCCGGTCGGGCGTCGGCACCGCCAGCGCGGCCTCGACCTCTTCCGGCGCGGCATTTTCGAGGTGCCGCACGCGGTCCAGCCCGCACAGCCCGATCTCGAGCCCGCGCAGCGCCTTCTGCAAGCTTTCGGCGAAGCTGCGGCCGATCGCCATCACCTCACCGACCGACTTCATCGCGGTCGAGAGCTCGGCCTTGGACCCGGCGAACTTCTCGAAGGTGAAGCGCGGGATCTTGGTGACCACATAGTCGATGGTCGGCTCGAAGCTCGCCGGGGTCGCGCCGCCGGTGATGTCGTTCGCGATCTCGTCGAGGGTGTAGCCCACCGCCAGCTTGGCCGCGACCTTGGCGATCGGGAAGCCGGTCGCCTTGGAAGCCAGCGCCGAGGAGCGCGACACGCGCGGGTTCATCTCGATCACGACCATCCGCCCGGTCTTGGGATCGACCGCGAACTGGACGTTGGAACCGCCTGTTTCGACACCGATTTCCCGCAGCACGGCGATGCTCGCCGAGCGCATGCGCTGATATTCCTTGTCGGTCAGCGTCAGCGCCGGGGCGACGGTAATCGAATCCCCAGTATGCACGCCCATCGGATCGACATTCTCGATCGAGCAGATGATGATTGCATTGTCCGCGCGGTCGCGGACAACCTCCATCTCATATTCCTTCCACCCGACGAGGCTCTCGTCGATCAGCACCTCGGTGGTGGGCGAGGCCTCGAGCCCGGTGCGGATGAAGTGGAGATATTCGTCGCGGTTGTAGGCGATCCCGCCCCCGGTCCCGCCGAGCGTGAAGCTCGGCCGGATCACCGCGGGCAGCCCCACCGTCTCGATCGCCGCCATCGCCTCGGCCTCGCTGTGCGCGATCGCGGACTTCGGGCTTTCGAGCCCGATCCGGTCCATCGCGTCGCGGAATTTCTGCCGGTCCTCGGCCTTCTCGATCGCCGCCGCATTGGCGCCGATCAGCTCGACGCCCAGCCGGTCCAGCGTCCCGTCCTTGTAGAGCGACAGCGCCGTATTGAGCGCGGTCTGCCCGCCCATGGTCGGAAGCAGCGCATCAGGCTTCTCCGCCTCGATGATCCGCGCCACCACCTCCGGCGTGATCGGCTCGATGTAGGTCGCGTCGGCGAGCTCCGGATCGGTCATGATCGTCGCCGGGTTCGAGTTGACCACGATGACGCGATAGCCCTCGGCCTTCAGCGCCTTGACCGCCTGGCTGCCCGAATAATCGAACTCCGCCGCCTGCCCGATGACGATCGGACCGGCGCCGATGATGAGGATGGAGGAGATGTCGGTGCGGCGGGGCATCTTACTTCTTTGCCTCTGGGGGTAATTGCATGGAGATGATTGTAACCCCTGAACCAGCTTCGTTTTTCAGCGCGGAACACCGGCCAAAATCGACACCGTCGTAGGGTTTTTTACGTAGTGCTTCGGCCTTTGCCTTCTGAAATTGATCGACGGTCACCCCGCATCCTTGCGCTATCTCTTCGTTGCTCGGGGTGCGAAATGACGCGATCACTTGCTCAAGGTCATCGCAGGCGCCAAGCGACAGAAGGGCTAGCAGCGCCAGCACTCCCTTCACCGCATCATCCCCACGAACCGCTCGAATAGATAGAAACTGTCCTGCGGCCCCGGGCTCGCCTCGGGGTGATATTGCACGCTGAACGCCGGCCGGTCGGTGAGTTCGATCCCGCAATTGGACCCGTCGAAGAGCGACACATGCGTCTCGCGCACGTTATTCGGCATGCCCTCGCGCTCGACGGCGAAGCCGTGGTTCATGCTGGTGATCTCGACCGCCCCGTCGGCGAGGCGCTTGACCGGGTGGTTGGCGCCGCGGTGGCCTTGGAACATCTTGGCCGTCTTGCCCCCAACCGCGAGCGCGAGGAGCTGGTGGCCGAGGCAGATGCCGAACAATGGCTTGCCCGTCTCCAGCATCGCCCTGATCACCGGAATGGCATATTCCCCCGTCGCCGCCGGATCGCCCGGCCCGTTCGAGAGGAAGAAGCCGTCGGGCTCATGCACCATCACTTCGTCGAACGAGGCGGTTGCCGGCAGGATCGTCACCCGCGCGCCCGCCTCGACCAGGTTGCGGAAGATGTTGCGCTTGGCGCCATAGTCGATGGCGACGACGTGGGGGGTGGTGTGCGGCCCTTCGACTTCGCTCAGGGCGAACGAACCATTCTCAACCTCGTTCGTGCTGAGCGAAGTCGAAGCACGCTCGCGCTCCTCGCCCGCATAGCCCAGCTCGATCGTCCACTTGCCCCCGCTCCACACACGCAGCTGCTCGCACGAGACGTCCTTGGCGAGGTCCATCCCCTCGAGCCCGGGCCACTCCGCCGCCATCTTCACGAGCGCGGGAATATCGAACTTCCCCTCGGCATCATGCGCGATGACCACCGTCGGCGGCCCCTCGCGGCGCACCAGCCGGGTCAGCGCGCGCGTATCGATCCCCGACAGCCCGATCCGGCCGTGGCGCTGCATCCAGGTCGGAAAATCGACCTTGGCGCGGAAATTGCTCGGACCCGTCACGCCTTCGCGGACGATCGCGCCCACCGCATGGGGATCGTCGGCCTCGACGTCCTCGTCGTTCGCCCCGACATTGCCGATGTGCGGAAAGGTGAAGCAAATGACCTGCCGCGCGAACGAGGGATCGGTCATCACCTCCTGGTAGCCGGTCATGGCGGTGTGGAAGCAGAGCTCGGCCACTTCCGCGCCCTCGGCCCCGAATCCCCTGCCCCAGACCACGCGCCCATCGGCGAAAACGAGGGCGCCAGTGGCTCCCGGGGGCGCAGCGTCGGGCGCAGGATTGGCCATCGGCAGGAGGGCTCCTTCGATCAGGGTTTTTGGCGATGTCGCTAAGCCGCCGCCGCTAGGGCTTCGCGCGGTGCTGGTCAACTGCGCGCATCCAAAAACCTCGAAGGATGGTCAACGGGAGCGTTGATGATTAACGGGCTTTTCCATGATCCGAGACACCATCAAGACCGCCCTCGTCACCGCCATGAAGGGCGGTGACAAGGCCAGCACCGCCACCATCCGCCTGATCCAGAGCGCGATCAAGAACCGCGACATCGAGCTGCGCACCGCCGCCGCCCCGGTCGACGACGACGCGCTGGTCACCGAAGTCCTCCAGAAGATGATCAAGCAGCGCCGCGAGTCGGTCACCATGTACCGCCAAGGCAACCGCGAGGAACTCGCCGCCCAGGAAGAAGCCGAGATCGCGGTCATCGAACGGTTCCTCCCCGCGCAGCTGTCCGACGAGGAGGCTTCGGCCAAGGTCCGCGAGATCATCGCCGAACTGGGCGCGTCGAGCATGAAGGACATGGGCCGGGTGATGGCCGCGGTGAAGGAACGGCTGGGCACCAGCATCGAACCCGCGCGGGCGAGCGGACTGGTGAAAGGGGCGCTGGCGGGCTGAGGTTCGGCCAGCGTGCTTCGACTTCGCTCAGCACGAACGAGATTGATTGCGTAACGGATCTCGTTCGCCCTGAGCGAAATCGAAGGGCGCTTGCACCAAGCCGTCCATCCCCTCATCGTTCGCCCTGAGCGAAGTCGAAGGGCGCTTGCACCAAGCCGTCCATCCCCTCATCGTTCGCCCTGAGCGAAGTCGAAGGGCGCGGGCGCGAACGCCTCCACATGCAACTGCATTTCTGGGTCTACATGCTGCGCTGTTCGGACGGCTCTTACTATGTCGGACAAACCGACGACCTCGAGAAGCGGCTGGCCGAGCATCAGGACGGCCTGCACGAGGGCTACACGCGCAGGCGTCGGCCAGTCCGTCTTGTCTGGTCCGAGTCTACGGGCAGGCGCGAAGAGGCGCTCGCGTTCGAGCGACGCATCAAGGGCTGGACCCGCGCGAAGAAGGAAGCGCTGATTATCGGCGATTGGGAGACCATCAAGGCGCTGTCGGAGCCGCCGCACGAGCGTGCTTCGACTTCGCTCAGCACGAACGAACCGTGTAAGATGATCCCGAATCCTCGTTCGTCCTGAGCGAAGTCGAAGGACGCCCTCACCGCCCCATGCTGACCCCCTCCTTCCTCGACGAACTGCGCGCCCGGACCACGCTCAGCGCGGTCATCTCTCCGCACGTCAAGCTCCTCCGCGCGGGCCGTGAGTGGAAGGCCTGCTGCCCGTTCCACAACGAGAAGACCCCGAGCTTCACCGTCAACGACGAGAAGCATTTCTACCATTGCTTCGGCTGCGGCGCGCATGGCGACGCGATCCGGTTCCTGACCGAGAATCGCGGCCTCCCCTTCATGGACGCGGTGAAGGAGCTTGCCGCCGCCGCCGGGCTCGAGGTCCCCGCCGCCGACCCGCGCGCGCAGGAAAAGGCCAAGCGCCAGGCGACGCTCCACGACGTCATGGCCGATGCGGCTGCCTGGTTCGCCGAGCAGCTCGACGGGATCGATGGCGCCGAGGCCCGCGCCTACTGCAGCAAGCGCGGCATCGGCGCGGCGGCGATCAAGCGCTTCGGGATCGGCTTCGCCCCCGACCGCCGCAACGGGCTGAGGAAAGCGCTCGAACGCCATGGCGACGACAAGCTGATCGAGTGCGGCCTCCTCATCCGGATCGAGGACGAACCGAAGAAGGAGCCCTATGACCGCTTCCGCGGGCGGCTGATGATCCCGATCCGCGATGCCCGCGGCCGGGTGATCGGCTTCGGCGGGCGGATCCTCGGGGCCGGCGAACCCAAATATCTCAACTCCCCCGAGACCGTCCTCTTCGACAAGGGGAGTTCGCTCTACAACATCGACCGCGCCTCCCCCGCCTCGAGGGCCTCCAAGCGGCTGATCGTGGTCGAGGGCTATATGGACGTGATCGGGCTCGACCGCGGCGGGATTGCCGAGGTCGTCGCGCCCAACGGTACCGCGCTCACCGAACGCCAGCTCGAGCTATTATGGAGGATGGACCCCTCGCCCATCCTCTGCTTCGACGGCGACGCCGCCGGGCAGAAGGCCGCGATCCGCGCCGCCGCCCGCGCGCTGCCGATGCTCGGCCCCGAGCGCACCCTCTCCTTCGTCGCGCTGCCCGAGGGGCAGGATCCCGACGACCTCGTCAACTCGGGCGGCCGCGACGCGGTCGAGGCGTTGCTCGCCGCCCCCGAGCCGCTGGTCGACCGCCTGTGGCGCCACGAGGTCGACGCCACCCCGCTCGCCACGCCCGAGCAGCGCGCGGGCCTCAAGCAGCGGCTGATCGACCATGCCGCCGCGATCGGCGACCGCTCGCTGTCGCAGCTCTACCGCGACGAGTGGATGGAGCGCTTCTTCGCGCTGACCCGCCGCGATCGCGGGGCCGCGCCCTCGCCCGGCGCTCCTTTCACCCCCCAGCGCCGCGGGACCTGGGTCAAGGGCAAGGGCTTCGTGCCGCCTGAAAAGCCGCTCGAGGATGCGACACTGGCGATCGGCCGCGACAGCGTCGGCCCCCACGAGGCCCGCGCCATCGCCGCCGGGCTCACCCTTTTCCCCGACCTCCTGATGGAGGAAGCCGAACTGCTGGGCGCCCTCCCCTTCGCCGATCCTGTCGCCGAGGCGCTGAAGCAGAGGCTGCTCGACGCCGCGCTCTCGGGCCGCCCCCTTGATTCGCAGGGGCTTCTTCCCATCTTGTCGGAAGCTCGGACCGCCAAGCTCCTGTCAGAGGTGCAGCGTGGAACGGGCGTGGTCTTCTCCTTCAACCGCAACGAGACCGATCCGGCACGCGGCCGGGCCGACCTCAAGGCCGTGATCGAGCTGCTCGGCGCACGGCGGGAAATCGCCATTGCGCTGGCGACAGCGACGCGGCGGGTGGCCGAGGGAGACGAGGCGGCTGTGGCCGAACAGCATCGGCTGGCGCAGGCGAATCAAGAGACCATCAAGAGACTGGCAGATTTCAGCAATCCCGATTAAGCGCAGCACCCAACCATGGCTAAAGTCGAACCTCAGGACACCGAAGATCAGGACGGCGGCGACGCCCCGCTGATCGATCTCAACGACGCTTCCGTCAAGAAGCTGATCGCTCGCGCCAAGAAGCGCGGGACGATCACGCTCGACGAGTTGAACGAGGCGCTGCCGCAGGACCAGATGTCCAGCGAGCAGATCGAGGACATCATGTCCGCCTTGAACGACATGGGCGTCCAGATCGTCGAGAAGGAGGAAGGCTCCGACGACGAGGAGTCCGAGGACAACGACAGTTCGTCCGACGACGAGGTCGATCCGCTCGACGACGGCGGCCCGCGCCCCGCCGCCGCGGTCAAGAAGGAGACGGTCGATCGCACCGACGATCCCGTCCGCATGTACCTGCGCGAGATGGGCGCGGTGGAGCTTCTCAGCCGCGAGGGCGAGATCGCCATCGCCAAGCGAATCGAGGCCGGCCGCGACACGATGATCTGGGGGCTGTGCGAAAGCCCGATCACCTTCAACGCCATCATCGAATGGTCGACCGCCCTCAACGAAGGCCGGATGCAGCTGCGCGAGATCCTCGATCTTGAGGCGATGCTGTCGAAGGGCCCTTCGGCCGAGCAATTGAACGCCGCCGAGAATGACGAGGACGGCGACGGCGAAGTCACCGCCGCGGCCGCCGGTCCGGTCCTCAAGGACGAGGAAGAGCCCGAATCGGCTCCCGCCGACGGCGACGACGAGGACGAGCTGCGCGAGAACCGCGCGCCCAAGCCCGCCGAGGAAGAGGAAGAGGACAACACTCTTTCGCTCGCCCAGATGGAGGAAACGCTCAAGCCCCAGGCGCTCGAGCGGTTCGCGGCCATCACCGACCATTACAAGAAGTTCGCCAAGCTCCAGGACGCGCGCCTCGCCTGCATGGCCGCCGGCACGCCCTTCTCCCCCGCCAAGGAGAAGGAATACCAAAAGCTGCGCGAACAGCTCACCGCCGAGGTGGAGAGCGTCCAGTTCCACAACGCCAAGATCGAGTATCTGGTCGAGCAGCTCTATGCCTACAACCGGCGCCTGACCGCGCTCGGCGGCCAGATGCTGCGCCTGGCCGAGCGCCACCGCGTGCCGCGCAAGGCCTTCCTCGACAGCTACATGGGCCATGAGCTCGACGACGGCTGGCTCGACCGCGTGTCCACCATCGACAAGAAGTTCGCCGCCTTCGCCGCGGCCGAGCGCGACACGGTCGAGCGCATCCGCACCGAGATCGGCGAGATCGCCCAGGGCACCGGCATGGCGCTCAGCGAGTTCCGGCGCATCGTCAACCAGGTCCAGAAGGCCGAGCGCGAGGCGCGCATTGCCAAGAAGGAAATGGTCGAGGCGAACCTGCGCCTCGTCATCTCGATCGCCAAGAAATACACCAACCGCGGGCTGCAGTTCCTGGACCTCATCCAGGAGGGCAACATCGGCCTGATGAAGGCGGTCGACAAGTTCGAGTATCGCCGCGGCTACAAGTTCTCGACCTACGCCACCTGGTGGATCCGGCAGGCCATCACCCGCTCGATCGCCGACCAGGCGCGGACCATCCGAATCCCGGTCCACATGATCGAGACGATCAACAAGCTCGTCCGCACCAGCCGCCAGTTCCTCCACGAGACCGGCCGCGAGCCGACCCCGGAAGAGCTGGCCGAGCGCCTCTCCATGCCGCTGGAGAAGGTCCGCAAGGTAATGAAGATCGCCAAGGAGCCGATCAGCCTCGAAACGCCGATCGGCGACGAAGAAGACAGCCACCTCGGCGACTTCATCGAGGACAAGAACGCGGTCATCCCGGTCGACGCCGCGATCCAGGCCAACCTCAAGGAAACGGTCACCCGCGTCCTGGCGTCCCTCACGCCACGTGAAGAGCGCGTCCTGCGCATGCGCTTCGGCATCGGCATGAACACCGACCACACCCTCGAGGAAGTCGGCCAGCAGTTCAGCGTCACCCGCGAACGCATCCGCCAGATCGAGGCGAAGGCGCTCAGGAAGCTCAAGCACCCGAGCCGCTCAAGGAAGATGCGGAGCTTCCTGGATCAGTAAGCAGGAGCGCCCGAGCGCAGCGACGCCGGGCGCCTAGCGCCCGCCGGAGCAGCGCGCAGAGAGCGCAAATGCCGGCCAGCCTGCCCGCGTCAGCGGGACAGGACTGACGTCACGGGATTCACTCCCGTGACGGCCCTCGCCACCTCTTGCTGGTCGCCAACCGCGCTCTCCCCCATTGATGAGGAGGGCAGCTAGAGCAGACCAGAGGGATTTGACACTTGCAGCTTCTTCGTCGTCCCCCGTCACCCCGGACTTGATCCGGGGTCTGCCTTACTTACACTCCCCAATAAGTTCACCGGGGGGACCAAGTGAAGCGTATTCATGCCGGGACTATTGCCCTCTGTTTGGCCATGGCGACCAGTCCGTCTCAAGCTGCCGTTAAAGGGGCCCCCACTTCCTCAAATACAGACTCAAGACAGAAGCAGAATCACGGCGCCGACGAGGTAACTAAGGCCCTTCGGCAGATTGCATCTGCACAAGCTAAGCAATCTGAACGCGGCGAATACGAGAAGCCATGCGCAGACGGTGAATATAACAATCGGTCCGATCTTTGCGCTCAATGGTATGCCGCAAGGGCCGCTAGAGACGCCGCAGATTGGGCCTACTGGGCCGTTTTTTGGGGTGTGGCCTCGCTCGTCCTGAGTGTTCTCGGCTTGGTGGCATTGCTTCGGTCGTTGCTGCAAACGGAAAGGGCATTGCGGGAAGCTAGAAGGGGGAACCGGATCAGCCTGCTCGACGGTCGTCGTGCGCGTC
The DNA here is from genome assembly GCF_000711715.1 of Sphingomonas astaxanthinifaciens DSM 22298. Taxonomy (NCBI): domain Bacteria; kingdom Pseudomonadati; phylum Pseudomonadota; class Alphaproteobacteria; order Sphingomonadales; family Sphingomonadaceae; genus Sphingomonas; species Sphingomonas astaxanthinifaciens. The sequence goes on along the minus strand of NZ_JONN01000002.1, from coordinate 137,099 downwards.
GAGAATATTCCGAAGCCAAAGAACTCGCTGCCGCCACTCTAGCCGAGACGAAGCGGGCTGGCGATGCGGCTGAGCGCTCAGTAATCGAGGCGCGGCGAATCGGTGAAGCTCAAGTTAGGTGCTACCTCACGGGCATCAGGGCGCAGATCGGTTTCGCGAAAGGCGGAGCGACCCTCATTAACTGTTTCGTGAAAAACACTGGCCAGACGCCGGCTCGGAACGTCCGCTGCACTGCGGAACTCGCGTTCCAAAGCGGCTCTGAGTATCAGTTCCTAAGCGACCGTTTCCCTGGCACCACGCCGTTCGAAGTCGAAATCGCTGCTGGTGCCGAAGAACGAATCGCATACACTGTAAAAGCTAGCTACGAAGACTGGTCGCCTCCACCGGAAGAAGTGTTCCATATTTCGGTCAGGGTCGACATCACTGCGGTCGACGTATTCGGCCAATCTATTCCGACTGTCGTAGAGCGTTTTTCTGCAGTCTTTTCTACCAAGCCCAGCAAAGCCAATTGGATCGAAGCTGAGCGCTCTGGGCACGTAGTGTTCGAGGAAAAGTCCCCAAGCCAGCAATTGGCCGCTACGAAGTAGTCGCTCTAATCTTGCTGAAGACGAGCGGCCAGGTCCTCGATTTCCGAGTATTTTCTCCGACCGGTGTGCTATCTTTTTCGGCACCACCGGTCTTTCTCGAACTATCGGTCAGGCCGCCGTCGCCACCCGAGATACTGCATCTACCCAGCCGAGGTTGCAGAAGCTCGGGCCATCATCGAAGTCTTCTTGCCTCTCGCCGAACTAATTTGCGCCGGCGACCGAAGGCGGCCGTCTAGTACCAAGTGTCTGATCACTGACCGAAAAAATTTCGTACCGCCCTACCCCTCCCGCGCCGCCTTCGCCGCCTCGTTCACATCCCTTTGCGCAAGCGTGCGCGTCATTCGGGCGGCCATGGCTTCCCAGGTGATGGCGGACTGGAGCAGGCGCTCGCGGACATTGGCGAGCGGCGCGGCTTCGGCGTCCTTGCGGCAGCGGGCGGCCTGCTCTTCATAATATTCGACGTTCGACATGGGGGCTCCTGCTCGGGGGAAAAAAGGAAAGGGCCCGCCCGCGAGAGACGCGGACGGGCCCTTGTCACCCGGTCAGGCCGACTGGAGGTTGACCGCGCTCATGCGGCCGTCGCGGCCCGACTGCACTTCATACTGGACGCGCTGGTCGCGATCGAGCGTGCGCATGCCGGCGGCTTCCACCGCGCTGATGTGCACGAAGGCGTCGGTGCCGCCGTCCTCGGGCTGGATGAAGCCATAGCCCTTGTCGGCGTTGAAGAATTTGACGGTTCCGGTGATCATGGGAGTTTCCTCTCGTGTGAGGCCCCGCCGAACGCCGGCAGGGCCGGGCTAGGAGGCGAAAAGAGAGGGAGTGAGGAGCCGCAAAGCACCAGAGACCGTCAAGTTGCGACTGATAGCGAGAGAAGCCCTACCCGCTTTTGCGCCAACAAGCAAATGAAGGGCCTTTCGCCGCATTTCGCCGGGGTCGCCAAAAGCTTGAAAAATCTCAGATATTCGACTGATCCGCAGGCACCCTGTCAGGCACGGTCGCCGCGCCCTCGGCCTCGATCGTCCGCGCCGCCTCGACCCCCAGGCCATAGCAGGTCATCGACAGCGACCCCATGGCAAAACCGTGGACCAGCGGATTGAGCGCCCCCTCCCCCGCCCGGGCCATGCCAGCGAGATAGAGCAAAGGAATGAAATGGTCGGGCGTCGGCACCGCCTTGTCATAGTCGCCATGATCCATCAGCTGCAGGATCGCGCCCGGATCCTCGGCCAGCTGTTCCTCGACCGCGCGGTCGAACCGCTCGTTCCAGTCGAACGCGCCGTCGGGCAGGTGCCGCTGCATCATCCGCAAATTGTGGACGACATTGCCGCTGGCGACGACCATCACCCCGGAATCGCGCAGGGCATCGAGCTGCGCGCCGAGATTGAGGTGATAGTCCATCGGCTTCAGCGCATTGATCGACAGCTGGAGCACCGGCACGTCGGCCTCCGGATAAAGGTGGGCGAGCACGCTCCACGTCCCGTGGTCGAGGCCCCACTGGTCGTTGTCGAGCCCGACCCAGGTCGGCTTCACCGCCTCGACGATCTCGCTTGCGATGTCCGGGTCGCCGGGCGCGGGATACTGGAACTCGTTCAGTTCGCGGGTGAAGCCATAGAAATCGTGGATCGTCCGGGGGGAGCGCATCGCGGTGACCGCGCTCGCCCCGATATACCAGTGCGCCGATACGCACAGCACCGCCCGCGGCCGCGGCAGCGCCCGCCCGAGCGCGCCCCACGCCCGCGTGAAGTCATTCTCCTCGAGCGTGTTCATCGGGCTCCCGTGGCCGATGAACAGGGCGGGCATGCGCGTGGACGACGCCATCATTGGTCTCCTCGCCCCCGATATAGCCCCACCCCGCCCCGCCGCCGAGAACGCACATTCCTGTTCCCGACACGTCTCAGACCCGTTCGTGCCGAGCGACGTCGAGGCACGCAGAACGAACCTTGTAAAGTAGGATTTGCCGTGATTAGCTAACCGCAGCGGTTTTAAGGCATCCGGGAGAACGACTCGAACCGAAGGTCACACGAGGCGGAAAACGACTCGCCGACCACGTGACCTTTGTGACCTTTGCGCCGCTCAGCGGCAGCGCGCCGCCTCGCTCCGGCAGACGCCGTCGACGCTGTCCTTGGGCACTTGGAGCCCGATCCAGCTCGCCACCGTCGGCAATATGTCGACGGTGTCGGTGGCGGTGCCGGGGCTGGCGGGCTTGAGGCCCCTGGCGACGAACAGGATCGGCACCCGGCGGTCATAGTCCCACACCGTCCCGTGCCCCGCGACATAGCCCGCGCTGGGCTTGGCGGCGGGGGTAATGAATTCCTTGAGGACGACCAGGATGTCGCCCGACCGCGCCGGGTCGAAGCTCGCCCGAAGCCGCTGGGGAATCGTCCACTTCGACGGGTCGCCGCTCGGTAGCGGGGTCGCCGCAATCTCGGCCGCGGTGAAGACCGCCTCGACCTGCGGGTGGGCCCTGGCGATGGCGAGTGCCCCGGCCTCGACCTTGCGGCGGTCGGCCGGCGACAGGCTGCGGTCGATCCAGACGTCACCGACCGAGCCGCCGAGCAGCACCGAGCCGCTCCGCCCGATGCGGCCGGCCAGCTGCTTGCCGATGGCATCGACGCTGAAAGCGGGGTCGAGCCGCGCGGCCCTGGCATTGCCCTGGTCGCGCAGCCGCTCGACGAGGTCGAGGCCGCCATGGTCGGCGCTGAGGACCACGGCATAGTCGATCCCGGTCTGGTCGAGCCGGTCGAGGAAGCCGCCGAGGTCGCGGTCGAGGCTGAGCATCTGGAGGCACATCTCCTGGCCCCCGCGGCCAAAGGCGTGGCCCACGACGTCGGTGCCGCTGAGGCCGACCGAAAGGATGTCGGTGGCCGGGCCCTTGCCCAGCCCCATCTCGCCGACCAGGCCCATGGCGAGCGCCAGGGTCATGCCGTCGAACCGCGGCGAGTTGCGGAAGGCCCGGGAGTCGCCCGCGGCCATCGGGAAGCGGCCGTCGCCGACGCTCAGCGTCGGGGTCAGGTCGTAGCGCTTGGCCCTCGCCTGGCAGAGCGCCGGGGGATCGAGCGGGCCGTCACCCGCGGCGATCAATCGCTGGGTGGCGGCGCGCACCGCGGCGACGGTCTGCGGCACGGGCGCGGCGGCGAGGTCGGTCGCCCAGCTCTTGCCGTCCCAATACCAGCGCTGGTCGACCGCGCGGCCGCCCATCATGATCGCGGCCCGGTCCTTGCCCGCCACCGCGACATTGCGGCTCCGCGGGCTCGCCGCCTTCAGCCGGTCGCCGAGCGTGGTGACCGCGAGATGCCAGGGCGAGACGGTGTAGGCGCTGCTGGTCGAGCCAGGGACCCTTTCGTCCTCGGCGCAATAGACCGTCTTGTCGGCCCGCGCGGCGGACTGGTCGATCCAGTCGTTGGCGACGATCCGGGTGTTGGCCGGGTGGCGGCCGGTCAGCAGGGTCGAGTGACCGGGACAGGTCTCGGTCGCGGCGTGGCTCTGGTAGCCGTTGGAGAAGGTCACCCCGCTCTCCGCCAGCCGCTTCAAGCCGCCGGTGAAGTGCGGGCGATAATCATCGAACAGGTCGGCGGAAAACTGGTCGAGCGAGATGGCGACGATCAGCTTGGGCGGCTTCGCCGGGCCCTGCGCGGCGGCCGGAGCGGCGGTGGCGACGAGGGCGGCGGCGGCGAGGAGGAGGTGACGCATGGCCACTCTCCTACCCCGCTGCCGGGCGGGTCACTAGCCCAGTTTCGCCTTCAGCCGCTCGTTGACGACGCCGGGATTGGCCTTGCCGGCCATCGCCTTCATCGTCTGCCCGACGAAGAAGCCGAACAGCTGGACCTTGCCGTCCTTATACTGGGCGACCTTGTCGGCGTTGGCCGCGAGGATCTTGTCGATCTCGGCGTCGATCGCGCCGGTGTCGCTGGTCTGCTTGAGGCCCTCGCGCTCGACGATGGCATTGGCGCCGTCGCCGGTCTCGAGCATCTTCTCGAACACGGTCTTGGCGATGGTGCCGCTGATCGTGCCGTCGGCGACGAGGCCCAAGAGCTCGGCGGCCTGGGCGGGCGAGACCGGGCAATCCTCGATGGACTTGCCGAGGCGGTTCAGGGCCCCGAACAGCTCGGCCACCACCCAGTTGGACGCCCGCGCGGGCTCGGCCCCGGCCTCGAGAAGCGCATCGAACCAGCGCGCGGTCTCGACCTCGGCGGTGAGGACCGCGGCATTATAGGCCGTGATCCCGCCGGCCTCGTAGCGCTTGCGTTTGGCGTCGGGCAGCTCGGGCAGCGAGGCGCGGCAGTCGTCGATGAACTGGTCGTCGAGCTCGAGCGGGAGGAGGTCGGGATCGGGGAAGTAGCGATAGTCGTGCGCGTCTTCCTTGCTGCGGAGCGAGCGCGTCTCGCCCTTGTCGGGATCGTAGAGGCGTGTTTCCTGGACGATCGAACCGCCTTCCTCGAGGATCTCGATCTGGCGCTTGGCCTCGAGCTCGATCACCTGCTGGACGAAGCGGACGCTGTTCACGTTCTTGGTCTCGGTGCGGGTGCCGAATGCCTCGCCCGGGCGGCGGACCGAAACGTTGACGTCGGCGCGCATCGAGCCTTCCTCCATGTTGCCGTCGCACGAACCGACGTAGCGGAGGATGGCGCGGAGCTTGCGGAGGTAGGCGCCGGCTTCGGCGGGCGAGCGGATATCGGGCTTGGAGACGATCTCCATCAGCGCGACGCCCGAGCGGTTAAGGTCGACGTAGCTCATCGTCGGGTGCTGGTCGTGCATCAGCTTGCCCGCGTCCTGCTCGACGTGGATCCGCTCGACCCCGATGGTGCGGGCCGAAGCCTCGTCCTTCTCATCGGTCAGGACGGTGACCTGCCCCTCGCCCACCAGCGGATGGTAGAGCTGGCTGATCTGATAGCCCTGCGGAAGGTCGGCGTAGAAATAGTTCTTGCGGTCGAAGCGCGACCATTTGTTGATCTTGGCGTCGATCGCGAGGCCGGTGCGGACCGCCTGGCGGATGCACTCGCGGTTGGGGACCGGGAGCATGCCGGGCATGGCCGCGTCGACGAGGCTGACCTGCGTGTTGGGCTCGGCCCCAAAGGCGGTTGCGGCGCCGCTGAACAGCTTGGCGTTGGAGACGACCTGGGCGTGGACCTCGAGGCCGACAACGACCTCCCACTCGCCGGTTTCGCCCTTGATGCGATAGGGTGCGTTCATGCTGACTTACTCTCGTTCGCCCTGAGCGAAGTCGAAGGGCGCTTGCGCGGACGTGCTTCGACTTGGCTCAGCACGAACGAGCATGGGAAATTGGATCTCACCACCACTTCTCCGGGCGGGCGGTGAAGCCTGCGCGCTCCTCGATGGCGAGGCCGGCATTGAGCACGCCCTGCTCGTCCAGCTCGCGGCCGATGAGGTGGAGGCCGAGCGGCAGGCCTTGCGCGTCGAGACCGCCGGGCACGCTCATCGCGGGGAGGCCGGCGAGGCTGGCGGGGACGGCGAAGACGTCGTTCAGATACATCGCCAGCGGATCGCTCATCTTCTCGTTGAGGCCGAAGGCGGCGCTCGGCGCGGTCGGGGTGAGGATGAGGTCGCACTTCTCGAAGGCCTGCGCGAAATCGCGCTTGATCAGGGCGCGGACGCGCTGGGCCTTGGTGAAATAAGCGTCGTAGAAGCCGGCCGAGAGCACGTAGGTGCCGATCATGATCCGGCGCTTGACCTCGGCGCCGAAGCCGGCGGCACGGGTCGCGGCATACATGGCGTCGAGATTGCCGCCTTGCGGAACTTCGCGCAGGCCGTAACGAACGCCGTCGTAGCGGGCGAGATTGGACGAGGCCTCGGCCGGCGCGATGATGTAGTAGGTCGGCAGCGCGTATTTGGTGTGCGGGAGCGAAATCTCGACGATCTCGGCACCGGCATCCTTGAGCCAGGCGATGCCACGGTCCCAGATGGCGTTGATCTCGTCGGGGACGCCGTCGATCCGATATTCCCTGGGAATGCCGATGCGCTTGCCCCTGAGATCGCTCGACAGGCCCTGCTCCCACGCCGGGACGGGCGCGTCGAGCGAGGTCGAGTCCTTGGGATCGAAGCCGCACATGGATTCGAGCAGGATCGCGCAGTCGCGCACCGTGCGGCTCATCGGGCCGGCCTGGTCGAGCGACGAGGCGAAGCTGACGATGCCCCAGCGGCTGCAGCGGCCGTAGGTCGGCTTGATGCCGGTGATCCCGGTGAACGCCGCGGGCTGGCGGATCGAACCGCCGGTGTCGGTGCCGGTGACGCCGGGCGCGATGCCGGCCGCAACCGCCGCCGCCGACCCGCCCGAGCTTCCGCCGGGCGTCAGCGCGGCATTGCCGCCGTCGTTGCGCTTCCACGGGGAGATGACGGGGCCGTAGGCGCTGGTCTCGTTCGACGAGCCCATGGCGAACTCGTCCATGTTCAGCTTGCCGAGCATGCCGGCACCCGCCGCACGGAGCTTGGCCGTGACCGTGCTTTCATAAGGCGGCTTGAACCCGGTCAGGATCCGGCTGCCCGCGGTGGTGTCGACGCCATGGGTCGCGAACAGGTCCTTGATGCCGAGCGGGATGCCCGACAGCGGCTTCAGCTCGCCCGATCGGCGCGCGGCATCGGCCACGTCGGCGCAGGCGAGCGCGTCCTCGGGGGTCTCGACCGTATAGGCGTTCAAGGCCCGGGCGGCGGCGACCGCGGCGTTATACTGGTCGGCGATCTCACGGGCGGAGAAGTCGCCGGCGCGGAAGCCGTCGCGGAGCTGCGTCAGCGTGAGGGTGGTAAGTTCGGCCACTATTCGATCACCTTCGGGACCGCGAAGAAGCCGTGCTGGGCGTCGGGCGCGTTCTGGAGGACGGCGTCGCGGACATTGCCATCGTCGATGACGTCGTCGCGCAGGCGCAGCTTCTGGTCGATGACGGTGGCGAGCGGCTCGACACCCGAAGTGTCGACCTCGCCAAGCTGCTCGACCCAGCCGAGGATGTTGTTGAGTTCCGGCACCAACGCCTCGACCTCGGCGTCGCTTATCTGGAGGCGCGCGAGCTTGGCGATGTGCCGCACGGTAGCGGTATCGACGGACATGGCGCGGCGTTAGCGAGGGGGAGCCGGAGCTTCAACTCCCCCTCGCCTCGTCGCGCGGGGCCAAGCCTCAGTCGGGCTTGCGGTCCTTGCGGTTCTCGCGGCGCAGTTCGCGGCGGTCCTGCCGCTGGTCGCGGGCATAGTCGCGCTGGTCCTGGCGACGATCCCGGCGATAGTCCTGGCGGCTTACCTGCCCGTTCTGGACCGCGGCACGATCCTCGCGGCGCTCGGTCCGATAGTCGCGGCGGTCGTCGCGGCGCTCGGTCCGGTAGTTGCGATAATTTTCGCGGATCGCCGGATTGGCCGAGCGGACCCTGCGCTGCTGCTCCCAGTAGCGGCGCTGGGCGCTGCTGATCGGGTAGCGGCGCTGCTGGCGGTCGTAGACGTAGGCGCCGGTGCCGGGATAATAATAATTGTCGTACCAGCCGCCGTAGGGCGAGCCGTAGCCGCCATAGGAACCGTAGGAGCCATAGCCGCCGTAGGGCGAGCCATAGCCGTAACCACCGTAAGGCGAGCCATAGCCGTAGCCGCCATAAGGCGAACCATAGCCGACGCCGACACCGGCCGAGACGCCGCCATAAGGATCGTAGGTGGCGCAGCCGGCAAGGCTCACGGCGCCGACCGCGGCAAGGGCAAGATTTCGTAGCTGAAACAGGGACATGGGAACGCTCCACAAACCGCCCCCGGTCGCCTTTTCCCTTCGCCCTGCCGCTTGAACGGCAGGTGAACCGCGAGCAATCGCGGGGGCAGGCGAATGCTGCTAGCGTCGGCCCGATGGACCGCGCCGCCCGCCTCGCAGCCCTCCTGCCCGCCGCGCCGCGGGACGAGGTGCTGAACTATTACGACAGTCTCGGCCCGGTCGCGCCCGAGGCCATTCTCGGCCTGTGGAAGGGCGAGGAGCTGGCGACGGGCCATGCCTATGACGGGCTGCTCGGTCCCTCGGGCTGGTGGGGCAAGGCGTTTCGCTCGGTCGACGACGTCGACCCGTTGGTGTTCGAGCGGCGGGGCAAGCGCTTCGCCGGCAATCCCGGGCTGATGCCGCTGGGGCTGATCGAACGGGCGCCGGGGCTCGCCAAGTCGGGCATGAGCGCGGCGCTGTTCCGGGCACTCTCGCCGCTGCTTCGGACCGGAAAGTCACGGGCGCGGCTTCGGCCGGTCGACTATCGCGGGGTCACCTCGGCGGCGATGGTCTATGACCAGCTGCCGATCATCGACTGCTTCCGGCGGGTGGATGACGACACGCTGCTCGGCGCAATGGACATTCGCGGCTTTGCCGACCCCTATTTCTTCGTGCTGCGCCGGGCCTGAAGCCCGGCTTGCGGGCGTGAGGCCCCTCCCCTAGGTCCGCGCCCATGTGCGCACGCCGGTTCCTGATGGTGATCTTCGTCCTGACGCTGCTGGTGGTCGCCGGCGCGTTCGCGGTGTTCCAATATGGCAGCGAGGTGCTGGTCAAGCAGGCGCTGCCGAGCGTGCCGTTCGAGGCACCCAAGAACGACACGGGCCCCGACTATGTCCGCGTGGAGAACTGGCTCAACCTCCCCGACACGGTGCCGCCGGGACCGGCCGACTGGTCGCCCCAAGGCGCGACCCCCGACCGCCTGCTCGGGCGCGAGGCGGCGACCTTCTACATCCATCCGACGACCTATCTCGAAAAGGATCGCTGGAACGCGCCGCTCGGGGACAAGGAAAGCCAGGACCGCGCGGCCCTGTTCGTGCGCAGCCAGGCGAGCGCCTTCCAGTTCAGCCGGGTCTATGCGCCCAAATATCGGCAGGCGGCCTTCGGCGCCTTCCTCGATACCGGCAAGGATGCGCAGGGCGCGCTCGACCTTGCCTATCAGGACGTCGCACGAGCGTTCGACCGCTTCCTTGTCCAGGAACCCAAGGGGCCGATCATCCTCGTCGGGCACAGCCAGGGCGCGCTGCACCTGACCCGGCTGCTGCGCGAGCGGGTGGCGACAAATCCGGCGCTCGCGAAGCGGGTGGTCGCGGCCTATGTCGTCGGCTGGCCGGTGAGCAAGGCGGCGGATGTCCCCGCCATGGGCCTCCCCGCCTGCGAACGCCGCGCCCAGCCGGGCTGCATCCTGTCGTGGATGAGCTTCGGCGAGCCGGCCAACATCGATCCCTTCGTCCATGTCTATGACGGAACCACCGGATTCACCGGGGCCAAGCGCCAGCGCGGCGACCTCCTGTGCGTCAACCCGATCAGCGGTCAGCAGACCGGCAAGGCGACGTCTTCCGCCAATGCCGGGACGCTGGTGCCGACCGACGACACGCTGGCCGACGCGACCCTCCAGAAGGGGCTGGTCGGCGCGGAGTGCCGCGGCGGGTTCCTGTCGCTCTCCTTCGCCGACGACAAGCCGCCCGCGCTCGGGCCCTACGTGCTGCCGGGCAACAATTATCACGTCTACGACATGGCCCTGTTCTGGGCCGACATCCGGCGCGACGCCGAGGAGCGGCTGGCGGCGTGGCGCTGATCACCGCCGCCGCCGCCGACTTCGCCGCGGCGCTGCCGGCAGGCGGGGTGCTCGCCGGGCTCGACGTCGGGACCAAGACGGTCGGCCTCGCCCTGTGCGACGCGGGCTGGAGCTTCGCCGGACCGGCCGAGACGATCCGCCGCACCAAGTTCACCGCCGATCTCGCCGCGCTGCGTGCCTTCTGCGAGAAGCACAAGGTCGCCGGGCTGGTGGTCGGCCTTCCGCTCAACATGGACGGGAGCGACAGTCCGCGCACTCAGTCGGTCCGCGCCTTCGCCCGCAATCTCGCCCCGCTCGCGCTGCCGCTCCTCCTGTGGGACGAGCGCTGGTCGACCCAGGCGGTGGAGCGGGCGATGATCGCCGCCGACGTCAGCCGGGCGAAGCGTGCCGAGGCGGTCGACAAGCTCGCGGCGGCGCATATCCTCCAGGGCGCGCTCGATGCCCTTTGCATGTTGCCCCGGGACGGCTAGCAGCCACATTCGTGCACCTGCTCTCGATCTCCGCGCTGTCCGATGACGCGATCGCCGCCCTCCTCGCCCGCGCTCGTGAGTTCGCCGCCGACCGCGAGGCCGGCCGCGGTCGCCTGGCCGGGCGGACCGTCTTTAACTGCTTCTACGAGAACAGCACCCGCACCGCGATGAGCTTCGCCCAGGCCGCCGCCCGGCTGGGCGCGCAGGCGATCACCCTGTCGGTCGAGCATTCGAGCGTGAAGAAGGGCGAAACGCTGGCCGACACCGCGCGGACGCTCGGCGCCATGGGACCCGACGCCCTCGTCCTCCGCCACCGCCAGAACGGTGCTGCCGAGGAAGTGGCGGCGCTGGTCGACTGCCCGGTGATCAATGCCGGCGACGGGACCAACGAGCATCCCACCCAGGCGTTGCTGGATGCACTGACCCTCACCCAGCATTTCGGCGATCTTCATGGCCGGAAAATCGCGATCATCGGCGACATCCGTCACAGCCGCGTCGCGCGGTCGAACGCCGCCCTGTTGCCGCGGCTGGGCGCCGAGGTCCGGCTGGCGGGTCCGCCCTCGCTGATCCCCGAGGACGTGACGGCCCTCTCGATCGACGAGGCGATCGCCGGCGCCGATGCGGTGATGATGCTGCGCGTCCAGCGCGAGCGGATGGACGAGGACCTCGGCGACGCGCCGGGCGAATATCTGACGCATTACGGACTGACTGCCGAGCGACTGGCGCTTGCCGCCCCGGATGCGGTGGTGCTCCACCCCGGGCCGATGAACCGCGGGGTCGAGATCAGCGACGAGGTCGCGGACCTGCCCGCGCGCTCGCTGATCCTCCGCCAGGTCGCGAACGGAGTCGCGACCCGGATGGCGGTGCTGGAGATGCTGGTCGCCGGCCTCTAGCGGCTGGCGAACATCACCGGCGCGTCGCCCGCGGCGTTGCGGACGAAGCAGCTCGACCCACTCGCCTTGAGGCTCATGCACAACTGGCGCGCTTCGGCGTCGCTGGCGAAGCCGCGCAGGCTGAGCCGGTAGACGGTGCCGCGCGGACCGGCGAAGCGGGCGCTGGCGGGAACGTAGGCGGCGAGGCCATGGTGGCGCTTGCTCAGCACCGACCAGCCCATGCGGACGCCCGACTGGGTGGCGTAGGCGCCGAGCTGGACCACGGCATTGCTCTTGCCGAAGCGCTTGGCGGCCGAGCGGCGCAGTTCGGCCACCTTGGGCAGCGCGCCGCTGGGCTTCACGCGCTCGGCGCGGAGGCTGTCGACCATGTCGGCGACGTCGGGCGCGGTTTCGACCGCTCGGGTCTGGACCGGAGCAACGGCGGCGACCTCGACCGGGATCGGGTCAGCGGCGGGCGACGGCAGGCTCGGGGCCGGAACGGCCTGGGCGGTCTCGACCGGCGCCGCGACCGGAGCGGCGGCGACAGGTTCGGCGACCGGCACGGGCTGGGGCGCGACTTCGGCGACCGCGACCCGGATGTTCTGGCCATTGCCCTTGAGCGCAAGGCGAACCGGCTGGCCGGCATCGCTGGCGGCGGGCGTGACCCCGATCAGCATCGCGACCTGCGCGCCAGTTTGGCCCGGCTGGGCGACCTTCATCCACTCGGCCATGCGGGCGTCGAGCTGGTCGGCCGGCAAGTCCTGCGCGGCAACGCTGCGGGCACGGACCCAGTCGCCGGCGAGCGCATAGGCAAGCGCGAGATTCTGGCGAACCCGGGCGTCGGCGCCGGGCATGCGGGCGGCCTGGTCGAGCGTCTCGACCGCCGAGCCGGGCCGGCCGGCGAGCGCCATGGCGAGGCCGGCGTCGGCCGGGTCGATCGCCTGCGCATAGGTCTCGAGCGTGGCGAGGGCGGCATCGCCCTTGCCCTGCGCGGCCTGCGCCAGCGCGAGCTTGAGCGGCACGCCGCTGAGCCCCGGCATCATCGCCAGCGCGTCGCCATAGGCCGCCTCGGCCGAGCGGAAGCGGCCGGCCGAGAGATAGGCATTGCCGAGCAGCGCCCGGAAGCCGGCGTCGGTCGGGCTTTTTTCGACCGCGCGCTCGGCAAAGCCGATGGCGCTGGCCGAGTCACCCGCCTCGATCGCCGCCTGGGCGCGGATCGCGACCCCGATGTTGGCGGTGTCGGGGCGGCCGCCGAAGGACGTGCGCTTGGACCCCATCGCGCATCCGGTGACGGTCACGGCCAGGACGATGCTGGTTGCGACCAGAAGTGCGGACTTGGGCTTGCGCATGTCTCTTATCCCTTGCTGGCTTTGCGTTCCGGTGCCCGGCTGGCCATGGCGTCGAGTTCGGGCATGGAGGCGAGCAGCTCGTCGAGCGCCCGGGTTACGATCTGCTGGGCCGAGGTGCCGGTGACGGCGCAGGCCAGGCGAAGCTTGAGATGACGCTCGGCATCGAGGCGAAGCGTGAAGGCCGCCTTGCCCTTGCCCGCGACCGCACGGCTGGCCCGGGGCGCCATCGGCGCACGGGCGACCGGGGCCATCGCCCGGACGACCGGAGCCGGGGTCGGCGCTTCGACGGGCATGTCGGCGACGACCGGATGGGCGAGCACTTGGCTCAGCGGCGGGACGTCGGCCGGGACCGGCTCGGCGGTCTCGTCTTCCTCCTCCTCGTCGGCGGGGTCGCTGACGAGGCGGTGGACGATCTCGTCCTGGACGGCGTGGACCGGCGAGAGGCCGGTGACCGGGTTGGGACGGACGACGACGGCATCATCGGCCTCCTCGCCGACCGGCGAGAGCACCGGCCGCGGGGGCTCGAAGCCCATGTCGTTCCAGCCCAGGTCCTCAAGCCCACTGCCCATCTGGCCGAAGCCCTGCGGACGCATGGCCGGGCGGGCGGCGCCCTTGCGGGCGAGCAGTCCGCTCGACAGGGAGGCGAAAGGCCTCGGTTCGCTCTTCATCATGGGATCGGCCTCCCTTAGCCGACCACGCGGCGGCCGAAGCCACCGACGGGACGCGGACTGACAGCACCGATGCCCGGCGTCGCACCCGGCGCCGCGAACACGGTCCTGCGGAAATTCTTCTCGAGCCGGTCGGAAATATATTCCCACAGCTCGGTCACCTCGGCCGCCGACTTGCCCTTGGGGTCGACTTCCATGACCGTGCGGCCGTCGATCATCGAGGCGGCGAAATCGGTGCGGTGATGGAGGGTGACCGGGGCGACGGTGCCATGCTGCGACAGCGCGACCGCGGCCTCGTAGGTGATCTTGGCCTTGGGCGTCGCGGCATTGACCACGAAGATGAGCGGCTTGCCGGCGCGCTCGCACAGGTCGACCGTGGCGCCGACGGCGCGCAGGTCGTGCGGGCTCGGGCGGGTCGGGATGACGATCAGCTCGGCGACCGCGATGACGCTCTGGATCGCCATGGTGATCGCCGGCGGGGTATCGATCACCGCGAGGCGGAAGCCCTGCTGGCGAAGCACTTCGAGGTCGCTCGCGAGGCGGGCGACGGTGGTCTGGGCGAAGGCCGGCATTTCGGTCTCGCGCTCGTTCCACCAGTCGGCCAGCGACCCTTGCGGATCGATGTCGATCAGGCAGACCGGGCCAGCGCCCGCCAATTGCGCCTGCACCGCGAGATGACCGGAGAGCGTGGTCTTGCCCGACCCCCCCTTCTGCGATGCCAAAGCCAGAACGCGCATTCCGATCCCCTTGGGTAAGGTGCAATTCACTTGTGTCCTGAACGGAATGGCGCTGCCGGCCTAAAATCAGGTTAACGCGGCCGCGACGACGCTCTAGGCTGGCGGCGATGTGGGAGGGGTGTATGCGTCGGCTCGGGATTGGATTGGCGTTGCTGCTGGCGGGGGCGAGTGCCTCGGCCCAGACGGTGCGGGCGGGCATCGAGGCGTGGAGCGCGGGCAAGCCCGAGCAGGCGGTCGCGATCTGGAAGCCGCTCGCCGCCAGGGGCAGCGCCGACGCCGCCTTCAACCTCGGCCAGGCCTATAAGCTCGGGCGCGGCGTGCCCGCCGACCTCGCCGAGGCGCAACGTTATTACGAGCAGGCGGCGCGCGGCGGGCATCTCGAGGCGCAGACCAGCCTCGGCCTGCTGCTGTTCCAGAATGGCAACCGGGCGGGCGCGATGCGCTGGCTGAAGACCGCCGCCGATGCCGGCGAACCGCGCGCGATGCTGGTCTATGGCACGGCGCTCTTCAACGGTGACGGCGTGCCCGAGGACCGGGTTCGCGCTTATGCGCTCGTCAGCCGGGCCGCGGCCCAGGGACTGGCCCCGGCCAAGGCGACGCTCGAGGAGATGGACCAGGTGATCCCGATCGCCGAGCGGCAGAAGGGGGTGGCGCTCGCCCAGCAACTCGTCGCCGCCGGGACGGCCAAGGCGACGGCGAAGGCTCCGGTTCCGGCAGCCAAGGCGCCCGCGCCGAAGGCTGCGTCAGCCGCCCCCGCGCAAAAGCCCGTGGCCGTCCCTCCCCCGCCCGTCGCGGCCGGGGGCGCGTTCCGGATCCAGCTCGGCGCCTTTCGCGATCGCGCGGCCGCGCAGAAACTCTATGCAAGCCTCGGGCCCCGGCTCGGCGGCGCGGGGCTGACGTTGGTCCCGTCGGGGACGATGACCCGGCTCCAGGTCGGGCCCTATGCGACGCGGGCGGCGGCGAGCGCGGCCTGTGCGCGGCTGGCCCCCCAACCCTGCTTCCCGGTCCCGTCGCGCTAGTCGGTCGCCCACTCCGCTTTGGGGATGCCCTGGGCCCACAGGAGCGCGGTCAGGTCATTGTGGCGGAGCCGCGCGTCGGCCGAGGCCTCGAGCTTGGGCTTGCCGCGATAGCTGACCCCGAGCCCGGCCTCGTCGATCATCGGGCCGTCATTGGCGCCGTCGCCGACCGCCAGCACCGCGCCCCTGGGGATCCCTTTCTCGTCGCGGCGCTCGATCAGCGCCTGGCGCTTGGCCGCCGCGTCGACGATCGCGCCGGTGACGCGGCCGGTCAGGTGGCCGTGGATGCTCTCGAGGTAATTGGCGCGGACCTCCTCGAAGCCGAGTTCGGCCCCGAGCGGATCGGCGAAATCGTGGAAGCCGCCGGTGACGAGCAGGGTCGCCGCGCCCCGCCGGCGCATGGTCTGGACCAATGTGCGCGCACCCTCGTTATGGGTGACCCGCTCGATCCGGCAGCGGTCGATGCAGCCGACACCCAGTCCGTTCAGGGCCGCGACCCGCTGGTGGAGCGCCTCAGCGAAGTCGAGTTCGCCCTGCATGGCGCGCTCGGTGATCGCCGCGATCTCGGCCTTCTTGCCGGCGAAATCGGCGAGTTCGTCGATGCATTCCTGCCCGATCATGGTCGAATCCATGTCCGCGACGAGGAGGCGCTTCTCGCGGTCCTCGACCGGCTGGAGGATGACGTCGATTCCGGGAAGCGCCGTTTCGAGCCGATCGCGCAAGCTCCGCCAGTCATCGACCGGGCCGAGCAGCAGGTCGGCGGCGTCACCGGGATCGATCCAGCGTAGCTCGCCGCCGCCGGCGGTCTCGACCGCCCGGGCGAGATCGTCGTCTCCCAGCCGTCCTGCTGCTATCAGCGTGGCAATGAACAAGGGCGTACCTCCTCTGGCCGTCATCGCAGGGCCGACCGCGAGCGGCAAGTCGGCCCTGGCTGTTGCGCTTGCCCAACGCACGAATGGCGTGATCGTCAACGCCGACAGCGCACAGGTCTATGCCGATCTGCAGGTACTGAGCGCGCGGCCGGGCGAGGCGGAGATGGGCGGTGTCGAGCATCGCCTGTTCGGGACCCGCGACGGCGCCCAGGCCTGCAGCGCGGCCGACTGGGCAGCCGACGCGCGGGCGGTGTTGGCCGAGGTCCACGCCCGCGGCCAGCTGCCGATCCTTGTCGGCGGCACGGGTCTTTATCTCCGCACCCTGCTCGACGGCATTGCCGAGGTACCGCCCGTCGATCCCGCGATCCGTGCCGAAGTGCGTGCGGCGGCGGTCGGCGACAATCATAAGCGCCTGGCAGAACTCGATCCCGAGGCCGCGGCCCGGCTCCACCCCAATGACAGCACGCGGGTTGCGCGAGCGCTCGAGGTGGTGCGGTCGACTGGCTGGCCGCTCAAGGCCTGGCAAGGACGAACCACCGGCGGGATTCGCGACAGCGTGCGATTGTTCGGCGCGATCACCGAGATCGACGAGGCGGTGCTGCGGGGACAGATCGATCGCCGCTTCGCCGCGATGGTCGAAGGCGGCGGGCTCGAGGAAGCGCGTCGCCTCCACGCACGGGGCCTCTCCCCTTCCCTCCCGGTGATGCGTGCGATCGGCGTGCCCGAGCTCGTCCGGCACCTGGAAGGCGAACTCACGCTGGCGGAGGCCATTGCTGCGGGACAGCTTGCCACCCGCCAATATGCCAAGCGCCAGCGAACCTGGTTTCGCAACCAGCGGCTGGGAATCGCCTCCCTGCCCGTCGACGACGCCTTGGGCGCGCTCGTCGCGCAGGCTAGGGACGGGATATGCTGACCGACGCCGACCTCGACCCCGCCCCGCTCCACGGCAAGACCGTCGCCATCATCGGCTTCGGCAACCAGGGCCGCGCGCAGGCACTCAACCTGCATGATTCGGGAATAACCGTTCGGGTCGGACTGCGGCCGGGAAGCGACCGCGCCGCCGAGGCGGCCGCCGCGGGACTGACCGTGCTGCCGCCGGAAGAAGCGGCGGCCGGGGCGAACCTCGTCTTCCTTCTCGCGCCCGACGAACATCTGCCGGCGATCTACGCGGCCATCGAGCCCCGCCTGGCCCAAGGTGCCGCGCTCGGCTTCGCGCATGGCTTGTGCATTCACTATGGCCTGATCGTGCCGCGGGCCGACCTCGACGTCATCATGGTCGCGCCCAAGGGACCGGGGGCGGCGCTGCGGCGGCTCTATACCGAGGGCAAGGGCATGGTCGCGCTGGCCGCGGTGGCGCAGGATGCGACTGGCAATGCCTGGCCGCTGGCGCTGGCCTATGCCGCGGCACTGGGCTCGGGCCGGGCGGGCGCCGGGGTGCTCCGCTCGACCTTCGAGCAGGAGACCGTCTCCGACCTCTTCAACGAGGGCGCGGTGGTGTGGGGCGCGGTGCCGGCGATCCTCGAGGCTGGCTTCGAGACATTGGTCGAGGCGGGGATCGATCCTGCCCTCGCCTACCTCGAATGCGTGTCCGAACTGAAGCTCCTCGCCGACCTTGTCGAGGCGCGCGGCATCGCTGGGATGCGCGAGGCGATCAGCAATACCGCCGAATTTCGCGCGTCACGCGGCGGCGGGCGGATCGTCGACGATGCGGTGCGCGCCACGATGCGGACCATGCTGGCGGAACTGCGGGGCAACGGCTTCGCACAGGCGCTGAGCGCGGAAGCCGCGGCCGATTATCCGACGCTGCGCGCGGAACGGGCACGGGCGCGGGCCTCGGCCCTCGAAGCCGCGCGGGTTCGCCTCAAGGGCTAGGCGCGTTCCCCGATGACCTCGGACGCGGGCCAGCGGTCGCCGACGCTCGCCCGCTCGACATAGACGCGCTGGAGCTTGCGGTGCACGGCCGCGGCGAGCGGATCGGTGGCCTGTTCGGCCCGGCTCTGCTCCTCGGCCGCCCGGCGGGCGAAATAAATGCGGCTGTCTTCGTCCATGGCCGCTCTCCTTGCAGTCTCCACGCCTTGTACCACGATTGGCGGAAAACATGAAAAAAGGGGCGCCCGACCCATGGCCGGGCGCCCCTCAGAGGGCTCGTTCGAGCAATCCGCTTAGAAGCGGGTGCCGAGGGTCGCCGCGAGCTGGTGACGCTCGATGCCATCCTCGTAGTTGCTGTAGCGATACTCGCCGCCGACATAGGCCTTGCCGGTCAGCGCGAACTGCGCACCGGCGCCGAGGCGGTAGCCGTCCTCGTTGACGCTGTCCTTGACGAGGCCGTCGGTCGCGCTGAAGCGGGCGTTGGTGTAGCCGCCCTTCAGGTAGACGTTGCTGCCCTTGGCATCGATCGGGAAGCTGACGCGGGCGCCGGCATAGAGGTCACGCTCGGCCTTGAGGGTGCCGGCGATGTTGCTCTCCTTGGCGGTCGAATCGCTGGCCTCGACATCGACACCCAGCGACGCGCCGTTGCTCAGCGCGAAATCGTAGCCGGCGCCGACGCCGTAGAGGACGCCCTCGTCCTTGAACTTGTCGCCCGCGCCGACGTCGACACGAACCGCGTCATAGCCGACCAGCGCTTCGACGCGCGGTCCCTGCGGGGCCTGGGCGAGCGCCGGGGTGGCGGCCAAGGCGGCAGTGGCGACAGCGGTCAGGGCAATGAACTTATTCACGGAATATTCTCCTGGTTTCGTTGGAACGGTCACGTCACGTTCCCGCTCGGGGCGGCATCTGGACGTGCCGACCGCGAGTTCCAAGAGAAGAGCGGACAAAAAGTTGCGATTTTTTCGACGAACCGAGGCTAGTCGCGTACTATTTCGCGCTTCCTGACCACCCGTTCATTTTCACTGTCGCCAAGATGAACACAGGTTCATCATTGTGACCGCAAAAAGGCGCGGACAAGCGCGATTTTATTTGCCGCGCTTCTTTCGGTGACTGTCGAAATCGAGGACCGCATTCTCGCCTTCCTGGCCCTCGAGCAGGCCGAGCCGGCGGGCGACTTCCTGATAGGCCTCCGCTTCGCCGCCGAGGCTCTGGCGGAAACGGTCCTTGTCGAGCTTCTCGCCCGACTTCATGTCCCACAGGCGGCAGCCGTCGGGGCTGATCTCGTCGGCGAGGATGATCCGGCTGTAGTCATTCTCCCAGACCCGGCCGAACTCGAGCTTGAAGTCGACGAGGCGGATGCCGATCGCCGCGAACAGCCCGGCCATGAAGTCGTTCACGCGGATCGCCATGTCGGCGATGTCGTTCATCTCGTCCTGGCTGGCCCAGCCGAAGCAGGCGATATGCTCGTCGGCGACCATCGGGTCGCCGAGCGCGTCGTCCTTGTAATAATATTCGATGATCGTGCGGGGGAGCTGGGTGCCCTCCTCGATCCCGAGCCGCTTGGACAGCGAGCCGGCCGCGACGTTGCGGACGACGACCTCGATCGGCACGATCTCGCACTGGCGGATCAGCTGCTCGCGCATGTTGAGGCGGCGGATGAAGTGGGTCGGCACCCCGATCGTCGCGAGCGCGCTGAAGATATGCTCGCTGATGCGGTTGTTGATGACACCCTTGCCGTTGATGGTCCCGCGCTTCTGGGCGTTGAAGGCGGTCGCATCGTCCTTGAAATACTGGATCAGCGTTCCCGGCTCCGGACCCTCGTAGAGGATCTTGGCCTTGCCTTCGTAAATCTGCCGGCGGCGAGCCATGCGTACGCTTCCAATCATCTGGTGGAGGATGTGCGTTCACATAGAGAGCCGCCGCCGGTGAAGCAACGAAGGTGCGTCCCGCCGCTGCACGGGAGCACGGGTTTCAGGCGACGCCGCTGCGGTTGCGGCGGCCGGAGCGAGCCCAGGGCGCGCTCCATTCGGCGCGGACCTGCGCTTCGCCGGTGGCACGGACAAAGGCGCCGATCCGGGCGATCAGCCGGTCGATGCCCTCATTCAGCGCTTCGCGGCCACCCTGGAAATCACGGTCGAAAAGTTCGTCGCGCATGGTTCTTCTCCCTGTTGAACTGGTGCCGGTCAGGCGGCGGTGCGGAGCGTCCGTTCGACCGCTTCGAGGCGGGCCTTGGGTTCGAGCTGGCGCCACAAGGCCGCCGCGTGGCTCACCGCCTGGGCGGGACGCGCGGGCTCGGCCGCAAGATACATGCGCGTGGTCACACCATAAGCCATGGTGAGGATCTCCCTGTCTCAAACTGTCGCTTGTCGCCGGCGGGAGGTTCGAGGGGATGGAGGGGCTTGCCTCCCTGCCGGCGACGCATTCTAGATACGAGAGCAGCGATCGTTTCGCCAATCGAATGGTTGCCGGGGGCAATAAGCGGGGCTTATGATATCCCCATGCGCAAGCTTCCGCCCCTGTCGGCCGTCCGGGTATTCGAGGCAGCCGCACGCCATGAGAATTTCACCGCCGCGGCGAGCGAGCTGGGGCTGACCCAGGCGGCGGTCTCCTACCAGGTGAAGAGCCTCGAGGACCGGGTCGGGGCGCCCTTGTTCGTGCGCGAGCGCGGACGGGCGCGGCTGACCCCGCTGGGGCGGCAGCTGCTGGGGCCGCTCGGCCAGGCGTTCGACCTGATGGAAAAGGCCTTTGCCGCGACCAGGGCCGAGGACGAAGGACTGCTCACGGTCGCCACCACCTACACCTTCGCCAACACCTGGCTGGCGTGGACGCTGGGCCGCTTCCAGATCGGCCATCCCGACCTTGCCGTGCGGCTGCTGACCGACAACCGGCTGGTCGACCTCCATGCGGGCGAGGCCGATGTCGCGATCCGCGCCGGGCGCGGCGACTGGCCGGGGCTCGACTGCAAGCTCCTCATCCGCAGCGACTTCACGCCCATGGCGAGCCCCGACTGCGTGGCGATGGCGGAGGACAGGATCGGGCGGCGCCTCGAACCCGCCGACCTCCTCTCGCTGCCGCTGATCGGGCCGCAGGACGAATGGTGGGACCTGTGGTTTGCCGCCGCCGGCATCCCTTTCGACAGCCGCAGCCGCAAGGGCGGGATCCGGCTCGACAACCAGGCCAATGAGGGTCACGCCGCAATGGGCGGCCAGGGCTTCGCCTTGCTCACCCCGTTCCTGTGGAAGGGCGACCTCGCCTCGGGCCGGCTGGTCCAGCCTTTCGCCACCACCGCGACCGCGGGCTATGCCTATTGGCTCTGCGTGCCGCCCGAGCGCGCGCGAGTGCCCAAGATAAAGCGCTTCAGCGAGTGGCTGGTCGGCGCGCTCGCCGAATAGCTCAGACGAAGATGGCGACCGTCTGCCGGCCCGCCAGCACCCGCCGCCCGGCCATGTCCCACAGGTCCATCGCCTGGCGCGAATAGCCGTCGGCGGTGGTCTCGGCAGTGGCACTGGCGAGATACCAGGCACCGGCGTCCTCGGGCAGGCGGTCGAGATCGAAGCTCCAGCTCAAGGTGCTGATGACCCCGGGCTCGGGGAACACCGGCATCGAGGCCGGCGGGAGGACATCGGCGAGCGCGATCAGCGAGACGAGCGGGTCGGCCCCGCCCGCCTCCTTCATCCGGGCCCACATCAGGAATTCGGGCGCACCCCCGCTGTAGGGCAGTCCGCCCGAGACATGGCGGATGTCGTAATTGGCGGCGAAGGTCGGCCCCTGCCGGCTCCCGAGTACCGCAGGCAGGTCGTCGGGTTGTGGCGCGGCCGGGGCGGTCACCCGCTCGTGCGAAACCTTGCTCGCGCGCGGGCTTCCGCAGAAGAAGGTAAGGCGCGCCGCCAGCCCCTGCTCGCCGCGCACGTCGACCCCGATTGTGGTCGCCGACTTGCCCTGGCGCAGCACCTCGGGGACGAGGGTCAGGCGTCCGGCGGCGGGACCGACGAAGGCGGCATGGACCGAGCGCAGCGGCGGAAGGTCGGGAAGCAGGCGCGCCGCCGCCGCCCAGCCGAGCGCCGCGGTCATGCCCCCATAGAGCGTGCGGCCCTGGCTCCAGCTGGGCGGGGCGTCGATGGTCAGGGGGTCGCCGGCGATTGCCGCCACGACCTCGGCGAGGGTCGGCGAGCCCATGTCCGTCCCGCTCACTCGCCCTGGAAGCGATTGTCGCGGGGGAAGCCCAGGGGGGCCATCCGCCCGCTCGCACCGCGGATCGCGCGCCACGGGGTCAAGTCGGTTTCGCTGCGCGTGCGGCCGGACTCGCCGCCCATGCTCCAGCTCAGCCCATCGGCGGCCCTGAGCACGGTCACGTCGGCGAGCCCGCCGTCGCGGTAGCGCTGGAGCTGGACGCCCGCGCCGCGGCCCATTTCGGGCAATTCGGCGAGGTTGAAGACGAGCAATTTGCGATTGTCGCCGATCACCGCGACCGCATCGGCGCCCTCAGGCACCGGGCGCAGCACCTGCAGCTTCGCGCCCTCACGCAGGTTCATCAGCTGCTTGCCCTTGCGGGTTTCGGCAATGACCGCTTCGCCCGAGGTGACGAAGCCGCGGCCGTCGCTCGAGGCGGTGAGCAGGCGGTGGGCGGGCTTGACCACCAGCATGGCGGCGATCTCGACCTCGGCAGGAAGGTCGATCGACAGGCGCACCGGCTCGCCGAAGCCACGCCCGCCCGGAAGCTTGTCACCGCCAAGCGTGTAGACGCGCCCGTTCTCGCCCGCGATCAGGATCTTGTCAGTGGTCTGGGCGTGGAGCGGCTTGCCCCAGAGTTCGTCGCCCTCGCGGAACTTGAGCGTCTCGAACTCGGTCGGGGCGAGATGGCCCTTCATCGCGCGGATCCAGCCGCGCGCCGAGAGGATGACGGTGATCGGCTCCTTCTCGATCATCGCCGACCAGTCGATCTCGGCGCGGGCGGCGAGCGCCTTTTCCTCGATCGTGGTGCGGCGCGCGTCGCCAAACTTCGCCTTGACGCCTTCGAGGTCCTTCTTGAGGCGGTTGCGCTGCTTCCTCGGGCTGTCGATCAGCGCGAGCAGCTCTTCACGCTCCTTCGCCAAGGCGGTGCGTTCCTTGGCGATCTCCATCTCCTCGAGCTTGCGCAAGCTGCGCAGCCGCATGTTGAGGATCGCCTCGGCCTGGCGGTCGGAGAGGCCGAACTCGGCCATCATCACCGCCTTGGGCTCGTCCTCGGTGCGGATGATCTCGATCACCCGGTCGAGGTTCAGATAGGCGACGAGGAAGCCGTCGAGCAGCTCGAGCCGGTCCTCGATCTTGCCGACCCGCGTGCGCGATCGGTTGAGCAGCACCTCGATCTGGAACTGAAGCCAGGCGGTGAGGCAGCCCTTCAGCCCCATCACGCCCGGCGTCCGATGCTGGTCGAGCACGTTGAGGTTGAGCGGGAAGCGCACCTCGAGGTCGGTCAGCCGGTAGAGGCTTTCGAGCAGCAGCGCCGGATCGACCGTGCGACTTCTCGGCTCGAGCACGATGCGCAAATCCTCGGCGCTTTCGTCGCGGACGTCGGCGAGAATGGGCAGCTTCTTGGTCGCGATGAGGTCGGCGATCTGCTCGATCAGCTTGGCCTTCTGCACGCCATAGGGAATTTCGGTGACGACGAGGTCCCAGCCCCCGCCCTTCTCCTTCTCCTGAGCCGCGCGGGCGCGCAGCCGGAAGCTGCCGCGGCCGCTCTCATAGGCGGCAAGGATGGTCTCGCGCGCGTCGACCACCAGCCCGCCGGTCGGGAAGTCGGGTCCGGCGACGAAATCCATCAGGTCGCGGGTCTCGGCGCCGGGATTGTCGATGAGGTGCATCGCCGCGTCGATCAGTTCGGTGACGTTGTGCGGGGGGATGCTAGTCGCCATGCCGACCGCGATGCCGCTCGCGCCATTGGCGAGGAGGTTGGGGAACAGGCCGGGGAAGACCTCTGGCTCTTCCTCCTCGCCATTGTAGGTCGGCTTGAAGTCGACCGTCCCCTCGTCGAGCCCGGCCATGAGCTGGGCCGCGATCGTGGTCAGCTTGGCTTCGGTGTAGCGATAGGCCGCGGCGTTATCGCCGTCGATGTTGCCGAAATTGCCCTGTCCGTCGACGAGCGGGTAGCGAAGCGCGAAGCTCTGCGCCAGGCGGACCATCGCGTCATAGACCGACTGGTCGCCGTGCGGATGATATTTGCCGATGACGTCACCGACCACGCGCGCCGATTTCTTGTAGGCGCCGGCCGGATCGAGGCGGAGCAGCCGCATCGCCCACAGCAGCCGGCGGTGGACCGGCTTCAGCCCGTCCCGGACGTCGGGCAGCGAGCGGGCGGTGATGGTCGAGAGGGCATAGACGAGATAGCGCTCGGACAGAGCGGCGTCGAACGGGACCTCGATCTCGGTTTCACTGGGCTGCATGGCCCGGTGTTAGCTCAGCCCTCGGCCATTCGCCACGGGGGAAAGCGGCGGGCTTCGCCGGCGCGGTAGAGGAAGACGATATTGCCCGCGGGATCGCGCAGCCGCGCCTCGCGCCACAGCCAGGGCTGGTCGCGCGGGCCATGCTCGAAGACGAGGCCGCTGCGGGCGAGCGCCTCGACCCGGTTGTCGAGGTCATCGCACTCGAAATAGACGGCGGTGGTCGGCGAGATATCCTCGTCGGGGTCGATCTGGACCGAGAAGGTCGCCCCGCCAAAGGTCTCGAAGCGGGCATAGCCGTTGACCGGGCTGTCGACGATCTGGGTGAGGCCGAGCTTGCGGTAGAAGGCGACCTGCGCGGCATAATCCTTGCCGGTCACCGTCACCTGGTTGAGGCGGGGCGACCCGCCGACATCGAGCCGGACCCGGCCATGCCCCATCGGCCCGTGCCCCTGCCCAAGCCCCGGCGCCTCGAGCAAGGCGAGCCGGACGAACTGGCGGGCGACTGCGACCGCGTCGGCGAGCCGCTTGCCCTGCGCCAGGCCGACCGCGATCGCGCTGGCGAGCGTGCAGCCGGTGCCGTGGCTGTGCGGGGTCTCGATCCGCGTCCCCTGCCAGCTGGTGAGATTGTCTTCCTCGATCAGCGCGTCGGCGACCGCTTCGCCCTCGTCGTGACCGCCCTTGACCAGCACCGCGCAGCGATGCGCGGAGACGAGGCCCAGCGCGCCTTCGACCGGGTCTTCCTTGCCGGTCAGCCGGACGAGCTCGGGAAGATTGGGCGTGGTGATGGTGGCAAGGTCCATCAGTCGCCCGAAGGCGGCGATGGTGGCGTCGTCGGCGAGCGCGGCGCCGGTGGTGGCGACCATCACCGGATCGAAGACCAGGGGCACGCGCGGTTCCAGCGCTTCAAGCCGGTCGGCGACCATCCGCGCAGTGAAGGCCGAGCCGATCATGCCGATCTTGATCGCGTCGACGCCGAAGTCGGCGATGACCGACTCGATCTGCGCGAGCACGATCTCGGCGGGAACGGGGTGGACCGCGTCGACCCCGAGGCTGTTCTGCGCGGTCACCGCGGTGATCGCGGTCATCGCATGACCGCCGAGCATGGTGACGGTCTTGATGTCGGCCTGGATCCCCGCCCCGCCTCCGCTGTCGGAGCCGGCGATGATCAGGATTCGGGGGGTGCGCTGCTCGGTCATGGGGTCGGTCTCCGCACTGCCACCCCCTCCCTTAAGATTTCGCGACCCGCGCCTCGGATGATTTCGTCCGGGTCGGCCGGTCGAGCAATTCGCCCCCGCAATTGGGGCAGCGCTCGTCGAGGGCTTCGGCGCAGGGGCTGCAGAAGGTGCATTCGTAGGAACAGATGAATGCCCCCGGCAACTGGGCGGGTAGCGGCTCCACGCAGCGCTCGCAGGCGATCTTCATCGCCAGCATCAGGCGGCCGCCTCTTCGACCGCGGCGCAGATCTCGGCCACGACTTCCTCGACCTCGGCCGCGTCGTCGCCCTCGGCCATGACCCGGATCAACGGTTCGGTCCCCGACTTGCGGATGACCAGGCGCCCGCGCCCGTCGAGGCGCTGCTCGGCCCCCGCGATGACCGACTGGACGCGCGCATCGTCGAGCGGCGCGCCGGCGGCGAAGCGGACGTTGCGGAGAAGCTGGGGAACCGGCTCGAACTGATGGAGGAGGTCGCTCGCTTTCTTGCCCTGCGAGACCATGGCGGCGAGGATCTGAAGCCCCGCGACCAGGCCGTCGCCGGTGGTCGCATGATCGGTCAGGATGATGTGGCCCGACTGCTCGCCGCCGACGTTGCAGCCATGCTCGCGCATGCCTTCGAGGACATAGCGGTCGCCGACCTTGGTCCGGTGGAGGCCGAGCCCCGAGGCCGCGAGATGCCGCTCGAGCCCGAGGTTGCTCATCACCGTCGCGACCACCGCGCCGCCCTTGAGCAGGCCCTGGCGGTGCTGGTCGAGCGCGATCAGCGCCATCAGCTGGTCGCCGTCGATCACCTTGCCATGCTCGTCGACCACGATCAGCCGGTCGGCGTCGCCGTCGAGGGCAAGGCCGATGTCGGCGCCGCTCGCGACCACGGTCTCGCGCAGGAGCTGCGGGTGGGTCGAGCCGCATTCGTCGTTGATGTTGGTGCCGTTGGGCTGGACGCCCAGCGGAATGACCTCGGCGCCCAGCTCCCACAGGGCGTCGGGGGCGACGTGATAGGCCGCGCCATTGGCGCAATCGACCACGATCTTGAGGCCGTCGAGGCGCAGCTGCTCGGGGAAAGTCGACTTGGCGAAATGGACGTAGCGGCCGCGCGCGTCCTCGATTCTTTTGGCGCGCCCGATCTTGCCGGCGGGGACCAGTTCGACCTTGCCCGCGAGCGCCGCCTCGATCGCGATCTCGTCGTCGTCCGACAGCTTGTAGCCGTCGGGGCCGAACAGCTTGATGCCGTTGTCGGCGAAGGGATTGTGGCTGGCGGAGATCATCACGCCGAGGTCGGCCCGCATCGAGCGGGTCAGCATCGCCACTGCCGGGGTCGGCATCGGTCCGAGCAGGACCACGTCCATGCCGACGCTGGTGAAGCCCGCGACCAGCGCGCTTTCCATCATGTACCCCGACAGGCGCGTGTCCTTGCCGATCACCACCCGGTGGCGGTGGTCGCCGCGCAGGAAATGGGCGCCCGCGGCCTGCCCGACCCGAAGCGCCACGTCGGCGGTCATGGGCGGCTTGTTGGTGAGGCCCCTGATGCCGTCGGTGCCGAAGAATTTGCGTGCCATGCCGAGCGCCCTAGCGCGTCAGGCGAGCCACTGCCACAGTCCGACGGGCATTGGGTGCAACCAGGTCGCGCCGAGCCACAGCAGGGTCCCGCCGACCGCGGCGAAGGCGCCCGGCCCGTGCAGGCCCCGGCCGAAGGGCATGAAGCTGGTCCGTGCGACCCACTGCTCCCAGGCGACCCCGAGGTGCCGGCGTTTCTTGACGTCCTGACCTGCCGAGCCCGCCAGCGCCATAATCAGCACCACCAGCGCGAGCGTGATCGCCGAGGGTTCGGGATGGACGAGGATGTGGCTTATCGCCCAGAGCGCGAAGCCCCACATCATCGGGTGCCGGGTGATGCGGAACACGCCGCTCGGCGCACCGATCTTCACCTCGCTGCCCGGCCCGAAGGTCACCATCGCCGGGTTGCGGCGGAAGGAGCCGACCAGCAGCATGGCCGCAGACCAGGTCAGGAACGCAGCGACGATCCAGGCCCAGGGTTGGGGCTGCCACAGCAAGGGCTCGGGACCGGCGCCCTTGCGGGCCCAGACCATGCCGCCGAAGGTGACCAGCGCAATGACCGAATAGAGCGCCTGGAAGCCCGCATTGCCGAGCCGCTTCGCGAGCGGCTGGCGCAGCGGATGCGACATGAGGAGATGCGTGGCGATGAAGGCGGCGCCGAAGCCCGCGACCATCGCACTCGCGCTCAATGCCGGTAGGCCTCGGGGAGCGCGCCGCGCTCGAGGTCGCGGTAGCGGTCGCGAAGGCGGGTCTGGCGGGTGACGAGCGGCTGCTCGACCCCGTCGATCATGACCATTTCCGCGGCGCTCATGTTGTCGAGCGGATCGCCGTTCCAGATGACGACGTCGCCGCGCTTGCCGGGCGTGAGGCTGCCGATGTCGGTGAGGCCGAGCACCTCGGCGGGCGCGGACGTGATCGCCTTCAGCGCTTCACCCCAGCTCAGGCCGGAAGCGCGCGGGACCCTGGTCAGGCCGACGAGGTTCCCGGCGTAATAGCGGGCGCGAAAGGCCATTCGGCTCTCGTCGTCGTTGACCGTCCCGATCGCGACCCGCACCCCGGCGGCGCGCATCCGGCCGATATTGCTCTGCGTCGCGGCGAGATTCTCGAACTGGGCGGGAAGGTCGCTCAGCGCCGAGGCGATGACCGGGATGTTGGCGGCGGCAAGCTCACTGGCCACGGTCCAGCCTTCGTCGGCGCCGACGATCACGAGCCGAAGCGCGGGGAATTCGCGCTTGAGGGCGATGACCTGGCGAAGGTCGGCCGCGCGCTCGACATGGACCGCGAGGATCTGGCGGCCGCGGACCACCGGGACCAGCGCCAGGGCGTCGAAGCGGGTGAGGAGCACGTCCTGGTTGCGGCGTGCCTCGTAGGACCGCGATTCGTTGGGATTGGCGATGACCGGGTCGCTTCCCGCACCGCCGGCGGAGCGACCGGAGTCGGCGCGGCTGCTGCCCCCTCCCCCGGCGACCTGCTGCGCCTCGCGCAGCGCATTGCGGAGGAGGACGTGCGCGGCGGTGCGGCTGCCGCCTGCCTGCCCTGCGCCCTGCTCGCCAAGCTCGACATATTGGAACAGCCGTGCGCGGGTGACGGGGTCGGCATCGGCGGCGGTGTCGATCAGCGCGCCCTGGCCCGCGAAGATCGACTTGCCCGCCGACGGGGCGACGACGGCGCGCGTAATGCCCTCGGCGCGGTTGATCGCGACCGGCGCGGCATTGGGATTGATTGCGGTCGCGACGTCGAGCGCGGCGCTGAACGGCCCGTCGCTGCTGGTGTCGTTGGTCTGGTCGACCGCATCGACGTCGACGAGGCCCAGCCGCGAGAAGCCGGCGACGATCCCCGGGGTCACCCACTTGCCGGTGGCGTCGATGACGCGCGTGCCGGCGGGCAGCTTCATCCGGATGTCACCGGCGGCGACCACCCGGCCGTCGGTGATCACCACCTGCCCGTTGGGGATCGGCGCCGAGCCGTCGCCAAGCGCGACCGTGCCGCCCGAGATGACCACGGTGTCGGCCATGGCGGGCGCCGCGAGGAACAGCGCGAGCGCGGTGGAAAGCAGGGCGCGCTTCACTTCACGTCTCCCTCGCCGGGCTGGCCGAGCTCGAAGTCGCTCACCGGGCGGAGCTTGGGATTATTGGCGTCGTACATCAGCGCGCCGTCGATCCAGACCCGCTCGGGCCGGGTGTAGGTGCTGAACGGATTGCCGTTCCACAGCACGACGTCGGCGTCCTTGCCGCTCTTGAGGCTGCCGACGCGGTCGAAGATGCCGAGCGCCTTGGCCGGGTTCATGCCCAGCCAGGTCCAGGCATGTTCCTCGCTGATCGGAATCCCCGCGCGGCGGCCCGCGGCCATCGCCTTGGCGGCTTCCTGGTTCAACCGCTGGATGCCGTTGGGATCGTCGGAATGGACGATCGCGCAGGCCCCGGCGCGGTCGACGAAGGCGATGTTCTCGGGGATGGCGTCATAGGCTTCCATCTTGAAGCCGTACCAGTCGGCCCACATCGCCGCGCAGATGCCATTGGCCCGCAGCAGGTCGGCAATCTTGTAGCTCTCGACCGCATGGTGGAAGGCGCTGATCTTGTAGCCCGCTTCCTTGGAGAGATCGATCATCTGCGCCATTTCGTCGGCGCGATAGCAATGGTTCTGGACGAGGATCTTGCCCTCGAGCACGCCCTTGAGCGTGTCCATGGCGAGATCCTGGTCGGGCGGATCGCCGCCGTTCTTCTCATATTCGTCCCACTTGCGCTTGTAGGCCCTGGCGTTGATCCAGGTCTGGCGGGTTACGGCGATATTGCCCATCCGGGTCGCCGGCCCGCCCTTTTCGCCATAGACGCGCTTGGGATTCTCACCGCAGGCCATCTTGAGGCCATAGGGCGCGCCCGGCATCTTCATGCCCTGGACGGTGCGCGCGGGGACGTTCTTGAGGACGACCGAGCGGCCGCCGAAGAGATTGGCCGAGCCGGGCAGGATCTGCAGCGCGGTGATCCCGCCATTGGCCAGCGCGCGGCTGAAGCCCGAGTCCTGCGGCCAGACGCTATGTTCGGCCCAGACCTCGGGTCGCGCCGGGGCGGTCGCCTCATTGCCATCGTCATGCGCGGCGACGCCCGGCGAGGGATAGTCGCCAAGGTGGCTGTGGATGTCGATGACGCCGGGGGTGACATACTTGCCCGTCCCGTCGATCACCTGCGCGCCGGCGGGGGCGGCGACCGTCTGGCCGACCGCCTGGATCTTGCCGTCGGCGAAATAGACCTGCCCGTTGTCGATCCGCCCACCCTCACCGTCGAGGATGGTGACCCCGGTGATGAGCGTGGGGGCGCCGGAATAGCGCTGGTAGGTCGAGGGGAACGGATCCTCGGCGATCCGGACCCTCGTCCCGTCATCCTTGCTCCCCGTGCCGGTGGTGGCACAGCCGGCCACCATCAGCGCGGCGAACGCGACCCCGATTGCCCCCCGCATCGGGTCAGGCCTGGCGCGGGCTGGTGGGCGCGGTCTCGCCCTGCGGGAACATCCCCGGTGCCTCGTTCTCGGCGAGTTGGTCGCGACCGGCGAGATCGTCTTGGCCGAGCGTGTCGAGATGCATCCAGCGCTTCACCAGCGGGGAGAGCAGCAGCACGACGATGCCGGCGCCGATCGAGATGTAGCCGAACATGCCGTAGATGTGCAGCAGCCCCTCCTTGCTTTGCTCGCCGCCTTCGCCGCCGGTGGCTTCACCGATCTTGCCGGCGACGAAATTGCCGACCGCGGTCATGTAGAACCAGGCGCCCATGATGAGGCTGGCCAGGAAGCGCGGCGCGAGCCGGTTCATCGCGCTCAGGCCCACCGGCGACAGGCAGAGTTCGGCGGTGGTGGCGAAGAAGTAATAAGCGAAGACGAGGAAGACCGGGGTCATCACCGCCACGCCATAAGCCTGCGCGCCCCACACGAGGACGAGGTTGGCAAGGCCCATCTGCGCCAGCGCGAGGCCGAACTTGGCCGGCGCCGACGGCTCGGCGTTGCGCTTGCCGAGCGACACCCACAAGGCCGCGAACAGCGGCGCGAGCAGAATGATGAAGATCGGATTGATCGACTGGAACAGCGAGGCCGGAACGCCCCCGCGCTCGACGAACTTGTCAGTGAAGATGCTCATCGACCCGCCCGCCTGCTCGAACAGGCCCCAGAACAGGGGATTGAGGCTGATCAGGAAGAGGATGGCGAACATCCGCTCGCGCGGCTCCTTGGGCAGCTTGAAGCTTTCGAACAGCACGTAGCCGAGCAGCCCGACGCCCGTAATGATCAGCAGGGTCTGGATGACGTCCTGGTACTGGACGAGGCCCCAGATCACCGCGACCGAGGCGATGCCGATGCCGTAGAGCGAGAATTCCTTGTTCTTGCTGAGCGGCGAAGGCGCCTCGCCCGCGCCGTTGAGCGCCTTCTTTCCGAGCACGAAGACGATGAGGCCGAGCAGCATGCCGATGCCCGCGAGGCCGAAGCCATAGGCCCAGCCCAGGGTCTCGCCGAGATAGCCGACGAAGATGGTACCGATCGCGGCCCCGACGTTCACGCCCATGTAGAAGATGGTGTAGGCGCCGTCGCGGCGGACGTCGGTCAGCTTGTAGAGCTGGCCCACCATCACCGAGATGTTGGCCTTGAGGAAGCCCGAGCCGACGATGATGAAGGCGAGCGCGAGCCAGAAGACGTTGATGGTCGGATCGTTCTGCCCACCGACGCCCTCGACCGCCATCAGGCTGTGGCCGACCGCGAGCAGCAGGCCGCCGAACAGCACTGCCTTGCGCTGGCCGAGATAGCGGTCGGCAAGATAGCCGCCGAGCACCGGGGTGATGTAGACGAGGCTGGTATAGGCCCCGTAGATCAGCGACGCCTTGCTGTCGGAGAACAGCCAGTGCTTGGTCAGGTAGAAGATCAGCAGCGCGCGCATGCCGTAGTAGGAGAAGCGCTCCCACATCTCGGCGAAGAAGAGCATGTACAGGCCCTTGGGGTGGCCGGCGAATTCAGGGTCCTTCTGGACGGCGATCTTGCCGCCGATGGCGAGGAACACGACGAGGAGGAAGACGGCAATGGCGGCGATCCAGTCGCCTTCCTGCCAGAGATCCATGGGCTTCATGCGTGGCAATTCCCGTAATGACGCCGGCGCGCGGGCCAGCAAAAGTGTCGGCACCTTAAGGATTAAGCGCCGCCTGCCAAGCGCATTGTGACGCGCCAAGCTGAACCCTATGTGGCCCACACGCATGTTCAACGACCGTTCCTCGCTCCGCTCCCATCTCGCCACCCGCCGCTCGGGGCGGCCGCGCGAAATGGTCGGCCCCGGCCCGTCCGAAGACGAGCTCGAGGCGATCGTCACGCTGGCGCTGCGGACTCCCGATCATGGCAAGCTCGCGCCGTGGCGGTTCGTGATCGTCGGCAAGGACCAGCGCGAGGACTTCGCCGCCCTGCTGATGAAGGCGCTCGACGAGAATGATCCCGGCGCCACCCCCGCGCACCGGGCCAAGGCGCTCGAGTTCGCGCATAACGGCGAGTCCCTGGTGGTGATGCTCTCGGCCCCGGTCGCGGGCCACAAGATCCCCGTCTTCGAGCAGGAACTGAGCGCGGGCGCGGCGGCGATGAACCTCCTCCATGCGGTCCATGCCCATGGCTATGTCGGCGGCTGGATCACCGGCTGGGCGGCCTATGACCCGACCGTCCGCGCGGCCTTCGCCCAAGGCCCCGAGGAGCGGATCACCGGCTTCTTCTTCATCGGCACCCCCGGGCGCCTGCTCGAGGAACGCCCGCGACCCGACCCGGCGCTGGTGATCCGGCGGTGGAACCCGAACCCGTAATTCACTTGCAACTTTTCGCGCCGCACCGTATTAGGACAGCATGACGCTGCGCGGACGATCCGAAGCCAAGCCGGTCTATGTCCGGCTCCGTGACATCATCGCCGAGGCGATCCTCTCGGGGCGCTACCGCGACGGCGATCCGCTGCCGAGCGTCCGCGCCTTCGCCGCCGAGCAGGGCGCCAACCCTTTGACCGTCGCCAAGGCCTATCAGGGCTTCCAGGACGAGGGGCTGGTCGTGGTCCGCCGCGGCGTCGGCATGTTCGTGGCCCAGGGCGCGCGCGAACGCCTCTCGACCAGCGAACGCGACCTCTTCATCCGCGAGGAATGGCCCGCGGTGCGCGCCAAGATGGACCGGCTCGGGATCGATCCGGCCGAGTTGCTGGAGCGCAACTAGCCAAAAGGCTCGTTCGTGCTGAGCGAAGTCGAAGCACGCTCGCGCTAACGCCCTTCGACTTCGCTCAGGGCGAACGACTGTTCCTTCGGATTAGAGCAAAGCTTCGGCCGGCACGCTGTAGAGCAGCTCGGCCCCTGCTTCCGCCCCCGCCGCAAGCCCGAGCGCTTCGGGCACGACCACCGACAGGAAGAAACCCGCCGCCGCGCGCTTGGTCCGGGCGAAGGGGGTGTCGCCGATCGCCGCGCGCGCCTGCCGCTCGAGCAGCCAGCCCGCGGTCAGCACGGCGCACATGGTGAGGAAGGGATAGCTGCCCGCCAGCCGGTCGTCTGGCTCGGCGGCACGCAGCGTGGTGGCGACCAGTTCCACCGCATCGACCAAGGCGGACAGGGTCGGCGCTTCGACCTCGGCGCGAATGTCGGCGATCAGCCCGTCGAAGGCGAGCCCGCCGTCGAGCCCCAGCTTGCGCCCGACGAGGTCGGCGGCCTGGATGCCGTTAGTGCCCTCGTAGATGGGCGCGATCCGGGCGTCGCGGAGATATTGGGCGGCGCCGGTCTCCTCGACGAAGCCCATGCCGCCATGGACCTGGATGCCGAGGCTCGCGACCTCGCAGCCGACGTCGGTGCCCCAGGCCTTGACCAGCGGGGTCAGCACGTCGCCGCGCATGGCGGCTTCCCTGTCGCCGCGGTGTCCGCGGTCGATCTGGCCGAAGGCGTAATAAGCGAGCGCTCGCGCGCCCATGGTCAGCGCCTTCATCCGCAGCAGCATGCGGCGGACGTCGGGATGCTGCTCGATCGCGACCGGCTCGCGGCCCGGACCGCCCGCGCGCGCCGACTGGACCCGGCCAAGCGCATAAGCGACCGCGCGCTGGGTCGCCGCCTCGGCGATGCCGACGCCCTGCAGGCCGACGTTGAGGCGCGCATTGTTCATCATGGTGAACATCGCGCGCATGCCGCCATGCTCGGGCCCGATCAGCCAGCCGGTCGCCCCGCCTTCGTCACCGAAGGCCATGGTGCAGGTCGGCGAGGCGTGGATGCCCAGCTTGTGCTCGATCGAGGCGCAGCGAAGGTCGTTGCGGCTGCCGTCCGGCAGTATCTTGGGCACCAGGAACAGCGAGATTCCGCGCGTCCCCGCCGGCGCATCGGGGGTGCGGGCGAGGACGAGGTGGATGATATTCTCGGCGAGGTCGTGCTCGCCATAGGTGATGTAGATCTTGGAGCCGGTGATCTTCCAGCTGCCGTCGCCGTTGGGCACAGCCCGGGTCCGGAGCGCGCCGACGTCCGAGCCTGCCTGCGGCTCGGTGAGGTTCATCGTCGCAGGCCATTCGCCGCTGACGATCTTCGGTAGATAATCGCGCTTCTGTTCGTCCGACCCGTGCGCGCCGATTGCCTCGATTGCGCCCATGGTCAGCATCGGGCACAGCGCGAAGGCGAGGTTGGCGGCGTTCAGGTCCTCCATCACCGCCGCGCCGAGGCTCAAGGGAAGCCCCTGCCCGCCCGCTTCCTCGGGCGCGCTGATCGTGCCCCAGCCGCCTTCGACGAACTGGCGATAGGCGGCGTGGAAACCCTCGGGCATGGCGACCCCGTCCGGGGACCATTTCGCACCGACCGTGTCGCCCACGCGGTTCAAGGGCTCGACCTCGCCTTCGGCATATTGCGCCGCGCCCTCGAGCACCGCGGCGACGATGTCAGAGTCGTTGGTGAGCTCGGAAATCCGCACCACATGCTCGAGCACGAAGCGCTGTTCCTCGACCGGGCAGCGAAGCGCCATATTCGTCCATTCCCTTGTGACTGGTTCCACTTTGCCATAGCGGCGGCGACATGCCGGGCAAGAGCACCGAGATACGGCCGTTCGGGCCGGACGTGATCGCCGAAGCCGCGCGGCTGGTCTCGGCGGGGCTGCCGGTCGCGGTCCCGACCGAAACGGTCTACGGGCTCGCCGCCGACGCCACCAATGCGGAGGCCGTCGCGCGAATCTACGAGGCCAAGGGCCGGCCGAGCTTCAATCCGCTGATCGTCCATGTCCCCGACCTGGCGGCAGCGAAGCGCCTGGGGCGGTTCGATGCGGCGGCCGAAGCGCTGGCGGCGGCGCACTGGCCAGGCCCCCTGACCCTCGTCGTCCCGCTGGCCGAGGGTCATGGCATTGCCAGCCTCGTCACCGCCGGGCTTCCCACCATCGCCATCCGCGTTCCCGCCCACCCCGCGATGCGCGCGCTGCTCGAGGCGAGCGGGCGGCCCCTCGCCGCCCCAAGCGCCAATGCGAGCGGGCGGATCAGCCCGACCCGCGCTACCCATGTGCTGGCCTCGCTCGACGGGCGGATCGCGCTGGTGATCGACGGCGGGGCGACCGCGCATGGCCTCGAAAGCACGATCGTCGCCGCGACGGACGGTACGCTCCGGCTGCTTCGCCCGGGCCCGATCGCGGTCGCCGGCGCGGTCCCAGCGACCAAGGGGATCGA
The DNA here is from genome assembly GCF_000711715.1 of Sphingomonas astaxanthinifaciens DSM 22298. NCBI lineage: Bacteria > Pseudomonadati > Pseudomonadota > Alphaproteobacteria > Sphingomonadales > Sphingomonadaceae > Sphingomonas > Sphingomonas astaxanthinifaciens. Next base: position 101,285 of record NZ_JONN01000002.1, on the reverse strand, counting down.
GGCGCCGGGGATGATGGAAAGCCATTACGCGCCATCGCGGCCGCTGCGGCTCGATGCGACCAGCGCGGCGCCGGACGAGTGGCTGATCGGCTTCGGCCCGGTCGGGGGCGACGACAGCCTCAGCCCCTCCGGCGACCTAGTCGAGGCGGCGGCGCGCCTGTTCGACAGCCTGCACCGCGCCGATGCGGCCGGGCGGGACAAGATCGCAGTGGCGCCGATCCCCCGGGACGGCCTCGGACTCGCGATCAACGACCGGCTGGCGCGGGCCGCGGCACCGCGTCCCTAGCGGCGCGAGCCCTTCGTCGCCGGCTTGCGCAGCCGGCTCTGCCAGAATTCGAGGGCCTCGTCGGTCGCCAGCGGCTTGGCGAAGAAATAGCCCTGCCCCGAGGCGCAGCCCAGGGCCGCAAGCGTCGTCGCAAGCTCGCGGCTCTCGATCCCCTCGGCGGTGGTCGACATGCCGAGCGCGTCGGCGAGGCTCAGCACCGCGCGCACGATCGCCACGCTGTCGGGATCGACCATCATGCCGGTGACGAAGCTGCGGTCGATCTTGAGGACGTCGATCGGCAGTCGCTGGAGATAGGCGAGGCTCGAGTAACCGGTGCCGAAATCGTCCATCGCCACGGTGGTGTCGAGCGCCTTCAGCGCATCGAACACGCGGGTCGCGCGGCGCGGGTCCTGGACGATCGAGCTTTCGGTCAGTTCGAGCGTCAGCCGGTCGCCGCTCAGCCCGGTCGAACGCAGCGCGCCGCCGACCATCGCGGCGATGTCGTCGCGCGCGACCTGGATCGCGGAGAGATTGACCGCGACGTAGAAGGGCAGTTTCTGCCCGGCCGTGGCGTCCCAGCCGGCAAGCGTCGAGGCCGCCCGGTCCATCGCCCAGCGGCCGAGGCTGAGGATGAGGCCGCTTTCCTCGGCGACGGGAATGAATTCGGTCGGGCTGATCTCGCCGCGATCCTCGTGGGTCCAGCGAGCGAGCGCCTCGAATCCGGTCACCTCGCCGGTCTTGAGGTTGATCAGCGGCTGGTAGAACAGGTCGAGGAGATCGCGGTCGAGCGCGCGGCGAAGCTCGGTCTCGATCGAGAAGCGCCGCCGGGCAAGGCTGGCTTCCTTGGGTTCGTAGACCTCGGGCCGGCCGCTCGCCTTGGCCTGCTTGACCGCGAATTGCGCGTTGCGGAACAGCTCCTCGCTATCCTGCCCCGGCTGCATGATCGCGAGGCCAATCGCGCATTCGACCTTGATCTCGAGCTCGCTCAGCTTGAACGGCGCGTTCATCGCCTCCTGGATGCGAAGCGCGGCCTTGAGCGCATCGGACATGCCCCGACGGAGCGTGACCACGATCCCGAATTCGTTGCCGCCGGTGCGCGCAAGGCTGTCCCCGGCCCGGAGCGCCGAGATCAGGCGGCGGGCGAAGGTGATCAGCAATTCGTCGCCGGCGAGGCTCCCCATGCTCTCGTTGATCCGGCTGAAGCGGAGCATGTCGACCACCAGCACGGCATGGCCCGCGGTCCCGGCCTCGACCTTGCGCTCGGCCGCTTCGATCATCTCGGTGAAGGCCAGGCGATTGGGCAGGCCGGTCAGGCTGTCGCGCAGCATCTCGGCGCGAAGCGTGCGCTCGGCCTGCACCTCGGCGGTGCGATCGACCACCGAGCAGAGCGCGCGGCGGCATTCGCCATGGCTTGGCAGCGGCGCGAGCTTGAGCCGGTAGAAACGCGCCGAGACCCCCGCTCCGTCGCGGAAGTCGAGGTCGGACACCGGCGCCTCGCTCTCGAACCACTGGATGAGATGCTCGGCGATCAGTCCCTCGCCCGACAGGCACTGGCGCTTCAGCCCGGCCATGGTCTGGGCGCTGGAAATGGCGACCGCCTCGGCGAAGCGCAGGTTGTGCGCGGCGATCCGGCTGCCCTTCACATCATGCTCGATGATCGCCGCGGCGATCGGCAGCGCGTCGAGCAATACCGGGCCGTCCGCCCACAAGGGCGGCGCGGGATGCGGTGCGCTTCGGGGCGAAGCGCGCTTGGGCAAGGCCGGCATGCGCCTGCTATGGGCCCCGATGCGTTAAACTTCTGTTTCCTTGGGCTACGGACTTTCGGCCGGTTGGCTTGCCAGCGCCGGACCGGACCGGCAGGGATCGGCAAAAGCCTGCAAGGGGAACCGACGCCATGATCCGAAGCACCATCACGCTCGCCATCCTCGCCACCGCCGGCGTGGGCGTGGCGCTGGCTGCTCCCGCCTCTCCCGCCGCCGAGCGCAAGGCGCTGGCCGCCGCGGTCGCAAGCCCGGCGCGGAGCGAAGCCAACCGGGCCCGGGACGTCTATCGCCATCCGCAGCAGACTCTCGCCTTCTTCGGCGTCCGGCCCAAGCAGACGGTGGTCGAGCTGATCCCCGGCGGCGGCTGGTACAGCGAGATCCTCGCGCCCTACGTGCTGAACGGCGGCGGCACCTATTATGTCGCCGCTCCAAACGAGCGCGGGCTCGGCGGCTTCCAGCGGCTCGTCCAGAAAGATGCCGCACTCTACGGCCGTGCCCGGCAGGTCATCTTCCCCGTCCGGGACGCTGGCCAGGCCAAGGTGCCCGATGGCAGCGCCGACGTCGTCCTGACCTTCCGCAACGTCCACAACTGGGCGATGGGCGATCAACCTTATGCGGCCGAGGCCTTCCAGCAGATCTACGCCATGCTGAAGCCCGGCGGCGTGCTCGGAATCGAGGAGCATCGCCTGCCCGAAAAGGCCGACAGCGCGCGCGAGAAGAGCAGCGGCTATCTGAAGGTCTCGACCGTCCGCCGCCTCGCCGAGCAGGCGGGCTTCCGCTTCGCCGGATCGAGCGAGATCAATGCCAACCGCAAGGACACGGCCGATCACCCCGAGGGGGTCTGGACCCTTCCCCCGACCCTGCGCCTCGGCGACAAGGACCGGGCGAAATATCTCGCCATCGGCGAGAGCGACCGGATGACGCTGAAGTTCGTCAAACCCCGCTGACGCGGCCGACCTTGGGCGCGACCGGGTTGGTCGCGAGCCAGGCTTCGAGCGCGTCGAGGTCGAGCCCGGCGTCGAACGCATCCTTGCCCTCGGCGAGCACCGAGAAGCCGTCTCCGCCGCTGGCGAGGAAGTTGTTGACGTTGATCCGGTAGGTCGCGGCCGGGTCGATCGGCTTGCCATTCAGCGTCATGGCGACGATCCGCTCGCCCGCGGGGCGGGACAGGTCATAGCGGAAGGTGAAGCCCGCCGACGGGACCAGCAGCGAGGCGACCTTGGCCTTGCCATTCTCTTCCTTGAACTGCTGCTCGAGCAATCGCTTCAGCTGCGCGCCGGTGAGGCTCTTGACCACCAGATTGTTGCCGAACGGCTGGAGCGCGAAGATCTGGCCGTAGGTGATCGTCCCGTCCGCGCGGGGGATGAGATCGGTGCGCACGCCGGACGCGTTGATGAAGGCGATCTGGGCGCCGCCGCGGCCGGGCGCGCGGGTCGCGGCGAGCTGGGCGTCGGAGATGAGCTCGGCGGCCGAGCTTTCCTGGTCGTCCGGATCCTTCATTGCCGCGCCGACCAGCCGGCCGACCACCCGCTCCGCCGCCGGCCGAGCGGCTTCGGCGTAGCGGCTGACCAGCGCTTCGACCGCGGGATCGCGCTCGGCGAGCACGGGGACGTTCTGGGCCTTGGACGAAACCATCCGAGCGCTCGCAGGATCGAACGACAGGCGGATGTCGGTGACGAGATAGCCGTTCTTGCCCGCGCTGGTCAGGAGCCGCGGCGCCCCGCCCGCCTCGACCGTGCAGGCATAAGCGTGGTGGGTGTGGCCGCTGACAATGACGCTGATGGCCGGATCGAGCTTTCCGAGGAGCGGCACGATCTCGCCCGACAGCCCGTCGCAGCCGAGCGTGTCGTAGATCGGCGGTACGCGGCCACCCTGGTGGATAAGGAGGACGATGGCGTTGACCCCCTCGGCCTTGAGCTTGGGGACCAGGGCGTTGGCGGTCGCGGCCTCGTCGGCGAAGGTGAAGCCCTTGACCCCCGCAGGCGTGACGAGGGTCGCGGTGTCCTTGAGCGTCATGCCGATGAAGCCCAGTTTCACCGGGCCGACCTGCTTGATCGCGGTCGCCGGGAACAGCGTCGTCCCCTGCTCGGTCAGGACATTGGCGGCGAGGTAGCGGAAGCTTGCCGGGGCGTGGGGCTCCACGCGGCAGGGTACGCGGCTGGTGAACTTGTCGCAGCCGCCGTTCTGGATGCGGAGCAGTTCGGCCCCGCCCTTGTCGAATTCGTGGTTGCCGACCGCGGCCAGCTCGAGCCCGGCCATGCCGAGCGCGCGGATCGTCGGCTCGTCGAGGAAATAGGCCGAGACCAGTGGCGACGCGCCGATGAGGTCGCCCGCGGCGACGGTGACGCTCGGGTGGCCGGCGCGGAGCCGCTGCAGTGTCGCAGTCAGCTGCGCGGCGCCGCCGGCCCGGATCTTGGTCGTCGTGCCTTCAGGATTGCGCAGCGGCACGGGATCGCGCGGCGTTTCGAGATTGCCGTGGAAGTCGTTGAGGCCAAGGATCTGCACCTCGACCGGCGCGGACGGCGGCGGCGGCGCGGACGGCAGCTCGCGCACCCCGCAGGCGGAAAGGAAAAGGCTACACGCGAGCAGCGAACGGCGTGAAATCGGTACGCTCATCGAAGACATCCACTCCTTCGCGCCGCTTCAGGAACCCGACCACCGCATAGGTGACCGGCGTCAGCAGCGCTTCCCACGACACTTTGAGCGCCCATTGTGTCAGCATGACTTGGAGCACAAGCTCGTTCGTCCAGCCGGCGGCGCCCCAGAAAGCGAGCGGATAGAAGATCAGGCTGTCCACACCCTGACCGGCGACGGTGCTGCCGATGGTCCGGGTCCACAGATACTTGCCGCCGGTCCAGACCTTCATCCGCGCGAGCACGACCGAATTGACGAATTCGCCGGCCCAGAAGGCCGCGATGGAGGCCATGACGATTCGCGGCACCTGCCCGAACACCTGTTCATAGGCGGCCTGGCCCGTCCAGCTCGGCGCGGGCGGAAGCTTGACCACCACCCAGGCCATGAAGGCCATGAACAGCATGGCCGCCGTGCCCACCCAGATGCAGCGGCGCGCGCGGGCATAGCCGTAGACCTCGGTCAGGAGGTCGCCGATCACGTAGGACAAGGGAAAGAAGAGGATGCCCGCGCCGAACGGCCACAGGCCGACGAGCGGCAGGTCGATCTCCGCGACCTTGCCGGCGCCGAGAATGTTGGAGAGCAACAGGATGACGACGAAGGCCGCCATGACGAGGTCGAAATAACGCAGCGGCCGCCCGTGCAGCGAGCCCGCCTCGACCCGTTGAATCTCTTCCATCACCACCCCCGTCACTCGGCCGCCAAAGTGAAGAAGCAAGCTCGCGGGTCAAGCCCGGGGTGACGCAAGGCCGTATCGAGCGCTAGGGAGCCTCCATGACCGACGAACAACTGATCGCCGCCGCCCGCGCCGCCGCGCTCAAGGCCTATGCTCCCTATTCCGGCTTTTCGGTGGGCTGCGCGATCCTCAGCGTCGACGGCGCGGTGGTGACCGGCGCGAACATGGAGAATGCCTGCTACCGGCTGGGCCTGTGCGCCGAGCAGAGCGCGCTGACCGCCGCCCAGCATGAATTCGGGCTCGACAAGGTCGCCCGGATCGCGGTCGCGGGGGGCAATGGCTCGGGCGATTCGCTGTCGGGCGAACAGCCGGTGACCCCGTGCGGCGGCTGCCGGCAGGCGTTGCTCGAAGCGGCGCAGCTTGGGAATCGCGACCTCGAGATCGTCTGTTCGAGCGGCGATGGCCAGACGGTCGAGCGGCATCGCCTGTCCGAGCTCATCCCGCACGGCTTCGGCCCCGCCAGCCTCGGCGACGCCGCCTAGGCTACGCCGCGAGCCAGCCTTGCCATTCGGCGGCGAGGGCCGCGGCCGCCTCCGCTGACCCGGTTGCGACGAACAAGGTGTCGTCGCCGCAAATCGTCCCGGCGACCCCCTCGAGCGCGGCGGCGTCGAGCGCGACCCCGACGAGATGCGCCGAGCCGGGCGGCGTCCGGAGCACCACGAGGCTTGCCGCGGGCGTGACCGAGCGGACCCACTCGGCGAGGATGCTGCGCAGCCGCCGCTCTCCCGCCGGCAAGCCGCCGAGCGAATCGGGCAGCGCATAACGCGTTTCTCCGCCCTGCCTTATCTTGACCGCGCCCAGCTGCTCGAGGTCGCGGCTGACGGTCGCCTGCGTGACCTCATGGCCGAGCTCGCGGAGGGCGGACGCCAGCTCGTCCTGGCGCGTCAGGCTGCGCGTGCGGAGCAGGTCGGCAAGCGCGGCCAGACGTCGGTTGCGGGCATCGGTCATGCAAACTTTATGCATGAACTTGCATAGACATGCAAATGGGCCCATAGCCGCCCTCCCATGATTCGTGCCGCCATCCTCGGTGCCTCCGGCTATGTCGGCGGCGAGCTTCTGCGACTCCTCGCGCGCCATCCGGCGATTGCCGCGACGCGCCTGTTCGGGGACAGCAAGGCTGGGCAGAAGCTTGGCCAGGTCCACCCGCATATCGCCGTCCCGCTTGCCGACCTCACCGTCGAGCGGTTCGACCTCGCCGCGCTCGACGGCATCGACCTGGTGCTTGCCGCCCTCCCCCATGGCGAAAGCCAGAAGATCGCCGGCGCCATCCTCGAGAAGGGGTGCAAGCTGGTCGACCTCGGCGCCGACTTCCGGCTGCACGATCCGCAGGATTATGCACATTGGTATGGCGAACCCCATCAGGCGCCTGAATTGCTCGGCCGGTTCGTCACGGGCATTCCCGAATTCCACCGCGACGCCATCCGGAGCGCGCAGGCGGTGGCGGCCGCCGGCTGCTATCCGACCGCGACGATCCTTGCGCTGAAGCCCCTCGTCGACGCCGGACTCGTCGATCCCGCCAGCATCATCGTCGATGCGGCGAGCGGGGTCAGCGGCGCGGGGCGCGGGCTCAAGGAAGGCACCTCCTACAATGTGGTCGAGGGAAGCTTCGTCGCCTACGGTCTTCTCAACCACCGCCACACCGCCGAGATGGAACAGGCACTGGGCGCGACCATCCTCTTCACCCCGCACCTCGCCCCGATGACCCGCGGCATCCTCGCCACCTGCTACGCCACCGCGACGCGGGACATGGGCCCGGACGAGCCACTCTCCGTCCTCCGCTCGGCTTATGCCGATGAGCCGTTCGTCCGGGTGAGCAACGAGCCGCCGGCGACCAAGTGGGTCGCCGGCAGCAACGGCGCGGTGGTCACCGCCCGCTACGACCCCCGCACCGGCCGGGTCGTGGCGCTGGGTGCGATCGACAATCTCGGCAAGGGCGCCGCCGGGCAGATGATCCAGTGCGCCAACCTGATGACCGGGCTGGACGAGGCCGCCGGCCTTGCCGCCGAAGGAGTATTTCCATGAGCGTTACCGCCGCCGAGGGCTTTGTCGCCGCCGGCCTCCATGCCGGGATCAAGCGGGCCAAGCCCGACATGGCGCTCCTCGCCACCGAGGATCGCCAGCCGGTCACCTGCGCCGCGGTCTTCACCCAGAACAAGTTCAAGGCGCCGCCGGTCCAGCTCGACCAGGCTTTGCTCGACGCCAATGGCGGCAAGGCGGCGGCGGTGATCGTCAATTCGGGCAACGCCAATGCGGGAACCGGCGCCGCCGGCTATCGCGACGCGCAGGCGATGCAGATGGCCGCGGCGCAGGCGCTCGGCACCAGCAGCGCGCATGTCCTCGTCTGCTCGACCGGGATCATCGGGACCCCCCTGCCGATGGACGTCATCCTGCCCGCCGTGCCGAAGCTGGCGGGCGCGCTGTCGGTCGCGGGCGGCACGCAAGCGGCCGCGGGGATCCTCACCACCGACCATGTCGCCAAGGAAGTCGTGGTCCGCGGCGAGAACTGGACGATCGGCGGCATGGCCAAGGGCTGCGGCATGATCGCGCCCAACATGGCGACCATGCTGGCGTTCCTCACCACCGATGCCGACGTTCCCCGCGAGACGCTCCAGGCGATGCTCAAGGCGGCGAGCGACACGAGCTTCAACACCTTGAACGTCGACGGCGCGACCTCGACCAACGACACCGCCATGATCTTCGCCGGCGGCCGCAAGGGCGCGCCCGCCGACCTCGACGCCTTCGCGCGCGGGCTGGCCGAGGCCTGCCGCGACCTCACCATGAAGATGGCGCATGACGCGGAAGGCATGACCCGCCTTGCCCATCTCCATGTCACCGGCGCGGCGAGCGATGCCGAGGCGCGGATCGCGGCCAAGGCGATCGCCGAGAACAATCTCGTCAAGTGCAGCTGGTATGGCGCCGATCCCTACTGGGGCCGGCTGCTGGCGGCGGCGGGTTCGGCCGGGGTCGCGCTCGAGGTCGAGCGGAGCGCAGTCCTTTATGGCGGGATCAAGGTCGCCGAGGGCGGCGTTCAGGTCCCGCACGACGCGCAGGCCCTCACCGAGCACATGCTGGGCACCGAATTCGCCATCGAGGTCCACCTGGGCGCCGGCACCGGGGAGGCCCGGATGATCGGGGTCGACCTCGGCCCCGGCTACATCAAAGAGAATAGCGTGACTTCATGAACGACCTCCACGCCCCCGACATCCAGCCGACGACCCTGGAGCAGGACGACGACATGGCGCGGCGGATGCTGACCCCGTCGAGCACTGCGGAGATCCTCGTCGACGCCCTCCCCTATATCCAGCTGTTCGCCGGCAAGGCGGTGGTGGTGAAGCTCGGCGGCGCGGCGATCGACCCCGAAAGCGATCGCGCGCTGGCGCAGGACGTGCTGCTGCTCCGCTCGGTCGGGGTGCGCTGCGTGGTCGTTCACGGCGGCGGCCCGCAGGTCGACGCGATGCTGCGGCGGGTCGGCAAGGAGCCCGAGTTCAAGGATGGCCTCCGCGTCACCGACGCCGAGACGCTCGAGATCGTCCGCATGGTGCTGGTCGGCAAGATCAACCGCGACCTCGTCGCCACCATCAACGGCCAGGCCGGCGACGAGCCGGTCGCGGTCGGCGTCTCGGGCGAGGATGCGGGGCTGCTTCGGGTCGCGCCGCGCGACACCTCGCTCGGCTATGTCGGCGACGTCGCCGATGTCCGCGCCGATCACCTGCTGCGGCTGCTCGAGGACGGGATGGTCCCGGTGGTCTCGACCATTGGGGCGGACGAGAACGGCCAGCCCTTCAACGTCAACGCCGACGAGGCCGCCAAGGCCATCGCCATTGCGATGAAGGCCGAGAAGATCGTCTACCTCACCGCCGCCCCCGGGCTGCTCGAGGACCCGAAGGACGAGGCCACGCTCATCCCGCGCCTGACCGCGGCCGAGCTGCGCGCGAAGATCGACGACGAGAGCGTCGGCGGGGGCATGATTCCCAAGCTCACCGCCTGCGCCGACGCGGTCGAGGGCGGGGTCCCGTTTGCCCACATCATCGACGGGCGCGTACCCCATGCGCTGCTAATCGAGCTGCTGACGAAGCACGGCATCGGCACCATGATCAAGGCGGAGGCCAATTGGTGAAGCACCTCCTGACTTTGCGCGACCTCGCCGCCGACGACCTGTCGGCTATGCTGGCACTGGCCGAGGCTGATCCGGCGCCGGTCCTCGCCGGCAAGGGCGCCGCGCTCTACTTCGAGAAGCCGAGCGCGCGGACCCGCAACTCGATGGAACTGGCGGTCCACCAGCTCGGCGGGCATCCGGTCTACCTGACCCCGGCGGAACTCGGCATCAGCACCCGCGAAAGCGTCGAGGACATCGCCCGCACGCTCGCCTGCTATCATGGCGTGATCGCCGCGCGGGTGTTCGACCACGGCGTGCTCGAGCAGCTGGCGGCGGCGAGCCCGGTACCGGTGGTGAACCTCCTGTCGGGCACCGACCATCCCCTGCAGGGGCTCGCCGACCTTCTCACCATCCGCCAGCTCATGGGCCGGATCGAGGGCGTGAAGGTGGCTTATGTCGGCGACGGCGACAACAATGTCGCGCGCAGCCTCGCGCAAGGGTGCGCGGCGCTCGGCGCCGAACTCACCATCGTCGCGCCCGAGGGCTATCAGCTGTCGGACGCGCCGGCCGGGGTCGCGCAGACCGCCGATCTTGGCGCGGTGGCGGGCGCGGATATCGTCTACAGCGACGTGTTCGTCTCGATGGGCCAGGACGGCGAGGCCGAGCGGCGCATGGCCGACCTTGCCGCCTACCAGGTCGACGAGGCGCTGATGGCGCGTACGCCCGACGCCTGGTTCCTCCACTGCCTGCCCGCGCGGCGCGGCGAGGAAGTGACCGCGGGAGTCATCGACGGCCCGCGCAGCGCGGTCTGGCGCCAGGCCGAAAACCGGATGCACAGTGCGCGCGGCGCGCTGATGTGGCTTCTCCAGCAGGACTGAAGAAACATGGCTAAGCTCAAGGTCGTGCTCGCTTATTCGGGCGGGCTCGACACCTCGATCATCCTCAAGTGGCTCCAGACCGAATATGATGCGGAGGTGGTCACCTTCACCGCCGACTTGGGGCAAGGCGAGGAAGTCGAGCCGGCGCGCGCCAAGGCCCAGATGCTGGGCATCAAGCCCGAGAACATCTTCATCGACGACCTCAAAGAGGAGTTCGTCCGCGACTTCGTCTTCCCGATGTTCCGCGCCAACACCGTCTACGAGGGGCAGTATCTGCTCGGCACGTCGATCGCGCGGCCGCTGATCGCCAAGCGCCAGATCGAGATTGCCCGTGAGGTGGGCGCCGACGCCGTCTGTCACGGCGCGACCGGCAAGGGCAACGACCAGGTCCGCTTCGAGCTCGGCTATTATGCGCTCGAGCCCGACATTCGCGTGATCGCCCCGTGGCGCGAATGGCAGTTCGCCAGCCGCGAACAGCTGATCGACTTCGCCGAGAAGAACCAGATCCCCATCAATAAGGACAAGCGCGGGGAATCGCCCTTCTCGATCGACGCCAATCTCCTTCACTCCTCATCCGAAGGGAAGGTGCTGGAAGACCCGGCAAGGCAAGCGCCCGAATATGTCCACCAGCGGACCATCAGCCCCGAGGACGCGCCCGACCAGGCGACCGTCATCACCATCGATTTCGAAAAGGGTGATCCGGTCGCCATCGACGGTGAGCGGCTGAGCCCGGCGGCGCTGCTGACCAGGCTCAATGAACTCGGCCACGACAATGGCATCGGCCGCCTCGACCTCGTCGAAAACCGCTTTGTCGGCATGAAGAGCCGCGGGGTCTACGAGACGCCGGGTGGGACCATCCTGCTCGCTGCGCACCGGGGGATCGAGAGCATCACCCTCGACGGCGGGGCGATGCACCTCAAGGATTCGATCATGCCGCGCTACGCGAGCCTGATCTACAACGGCTTCTGGTTCGCCCCCGAGCGCGAGATGCTCCAGGCGCTGATCGACAAGAGCCAGGAGATGGTCACCGGCCGGGTGACCATGACGCTCTATAAGGGCAATGCCACGGTGATCGGCCGGGAGAGCGACTATTCGCTCTACAACGAGGACCTCGTCACCTTCGAGGAGGGCTCCGGCGCCTACGACCAGCGCGACGCGGCGGGCTTCATCAAATTGAACGCCCTGCGCCTGCGGATCGCGGCGCAGCGGGCGAAGAAGGTCGGCCGCTAGCAAATGCCGTCGTCCCCGCGCAGGCGGGGATGACGTCAGTCGGCGAGCATCTCCCGCCACCGCGAAACCTGCGCGCGCACGTTGTCGGGCGCCGTCCCGCCATGGCTGGTGCGGCTGGCGACCGAAGCCTCGACGCTAAGGACGTCGAACACGCGCGCGTCGATGCGGGGATCGATCGCCTGCAATTGCGCGAGGCTGAGGTCGGCGAGGTCGCACCCGCCCTCCTCGGCCGCCTTCACCGCGCGGCCGGTGATGTGGTGCGCCTCGCGGAAGGGCACGTTCGCCTCGCGTACCAGCCAGTCGGCAAGGTCGGTCGCGGTCGAGAAACCGCTTGCCGCCGCCGCGCGCATGGTCGCGGGGACGAAGGTCGCGCTCTCGACCGTGCCCGCCAGCGCGGCGAGGCTGAGCATGAGGAGGTCATGCGCCTCGAAGGTCGGCGCCTTGTCGTCTTGCATGTCCTTTGAATAAGCGAGCGGAAGGCCCTTCATGGTGATCATGAGGCCCGTGAACAGGCCGATGATCCGTCCCGAATGGCCGCGCACCAGCTCGGCCGCGTCGGGATTGCGCTTCTGCGGCATGATCGAGCTTCCGGTCGACCATTGATCCGACAGCTTGACGAAGCCGACCGGCGGGCTTGCCCACATGATCACTTCCTCCGCCAGCCGCGACAGGTGCAGCGCGCATTGCGCGGCGGCCGAGAGGTAATCGAGCGCGAAGTCGCGGTCCGAGACGCTGTCGAGGCTGTTGGCGGTCGGCCGCTCGAAGCCGAGTGCGGTCGCGGTGGCCTCGCGATCGGTGGCGAAGCCGGTCCCGGCCAGCGCCGCGGCGCCGAGCGGACATTCTTCCGCCCGCTCGTCGGCGTCGTGAAGCCGCGAGACGTCGCGCTGGAGCATCTCGACATAAGCGAGGAGATGGTGGCCGAGCGTCACCGGCTGCGCGACCTGCAGGTGGGTGAAGCCGGGCATGATCGTAGCCGCATGTTCCTCGGCGCGCGCGACGAGCACCTGCTGCAGCGCGACGATTGCCGCGGCGGCCTCGCGGCACGCGCGCCTGACCCACAGCTTGAAGTCGGTCGCGACCTGGTCGTTGCGCGAACGGGCGGTGTGGAGACGGCCGGCGGCCGGACCGATCAGCTCGGCGAGGCGGGCCTCGACCAGCATGTGGATGTCCTCGAGGTCGGCACGGTCAGGAACGCCGTTCGCCTCGAACTCGGCCTCGATGGTGTCGAGTCCAGAGAGGATCGCGGCGGCGTCGTCGGCGTCGATAATCCCGCAGTCGCGCAGCATGGCGGCATGGGCGCGCGAGCCCGCAAGGTCCTCGCGCCACAGGCGGCGATCGACCGGCAGGCTGTTGTTGATCGCCTGCATGATTTCCGACGGACCCGCGGCGAAGCGGCCGCCCCACATCTGATTGCTGCTCATGGCGCCGCCTATAGGACGGAGGCGCCGCTCCTCACAATCAGTCGGCCAGCGTTCGTTCGAGCGCCGCGGCAAGCTCGGCCTGGCGGAAGGGTTTGCTGAGATGCGGGAAGGCGGGCGACAGGCTGTCGAGGTCGGCATAGCCAGACACCACCAGCACCGGCAGATCGGGCATCGCCTCGCGCAGCTGGACGGCAAGGTCGGTGCCGCTCAATCCGGGCATCAGCTGGTCGGTGACGAGGAGGTTCGGGCGGGTGCCATCGCGGACCCGCTCCAACGCATCTTCCCCGCTCGCCGCTTCGATCACCCGGTAACCGAGCTCGGCCAGCATCCCGGCGGTGGAGGCCCGCACATATTCCTCGTCGTCGACCAGCAGCACGATGCCCGCGCCATGGCGCTCGCTCTCGGCCGCTTCGGCGGGTCCCGCGGCGACCTTGCCGTCGGCGACCGGAAGCCACAATTCGATGGTGGTGCCGATCCCCGGCGCACTGCGGATGTCGAGCGCACCGCCGAGCTGTGCGGCAAGGCCATGAACCATCGACAGGCCGAGCCCGGTGCCCTTGCCGATCCCCTTGGTCGAGAAGAAGGGCTCGATCGCGCGGCGGCGGGTTTCCTCGTCCATGCCGACGCCGGTGTCGCTCACCCCGATCACGACATGCGCGCGCTCGCCAAGGCCGAGGCGGCGTCCGCTCCCGCCCGGCTCGCAGCGGACCGTTATGCTGAGCGTACCGCCGTCGGGCATGGCATCGCGCGCATTCACACTGAGGTTGAGCAGCGCCATTTCGAGCTGGTTGCCGTCAGCGAGCGCGGGCGGAATGCCGGCGGGGATTTCGCTCCGCACCCGGACCCGAGGACCCGAGGTCGAATCGATCAGCTCGCTCATTTCGGAGACGATTCGGGCGACGTCGATCGGCTGCGGCTGGAGCGGCTGGCGGCGGGCGAAGGCGAGCAGGCGCTGGACCAGCACCCGCGCCCGCTCGGCCGAGGCGAGCGCGCCCTCCATCAGGCGGCTGGTGCGCTCGTCGAGGACCTGCTTGCGCTGGAGCAGGTCGAGGCTGCCGATGATCGGCGTCAATAGATTGTTGAAGTCGTGCGCGACGCCGCCGGTCAGCTGGCCCATGGCTTCCAGCTTCTGGCTTTGCCGAAGCGCTTCCTGCGCCGCCTCGCGCTCGGCGACCACCTTCTCGACCTCGCGCTCGAGCCCGAGCGTCAGCCGGCGCTCGCGATCGATGTCGATCGAGGCGACCACGCCCCCCGTGATTTCGCCTTCGGGGGAAAGGATCGGGGCGGCCACGTAACGCAGCCAGCGGAGCACACCGTCGCCGCGCTGGACCTGGCACTCGAGTTCGGGCCGATCCTCTCCGCCGAGCGCGCGGGCGAGCGGATATTCCTCGCTCGCGACCTTCCGGCCATCGGCGTGGAAGGCCACGTAATCCGTGCCGTAATCGGCAATCCGCGAACTCGCCTTGAGGTCGTGGCCCAGGAATTCAGCGATCTGGTGGTTGCTTCCGGTCAGCCGACCCTCGGCATTGGCGAACATCAGCCCAACCGGCACGGCTTCGAGGATCGCGCGCAACCGCGCCTCGCTCGCCTGGAGCGCGCGGTCGGCTTCGACCCGATCGTCGATGTCGGTGCAGGTACCCATCCAGCGCACGATCGTGCCGCTTTCGTCATGGACCGGAAGCGCCCGGCCAAGCACCCAGCGATAGGCCCCGCTGTGATGGCGGAGCCGATATTCGATCTCGTACGGTTCACCGGTCGCGAGCGAATGGGCCCAGCGCTGCCAGGCGAGCGGCTGGTCGTCGGGGTGGAACATGCCGTTCCAGCCTTCGCCGTCGGTGGTGCCCGCCGGCGCGCCGGTGAACTCGTACCAGCGGTCGTTGTAGAAATCGTGATAGCCGTCGGGCAGCGTCGACCAGACCATCTGCGGGATGGCGTTGAGGCGAAGGCGAAGCTCGCTCTCGCTCTGCTCCAGGGAGCGTTCGCGTTCGACCCGCTCGGTCACGTCGGTGAAGAGGATCGCGACCTGATGCAGATCGGGACGGCCGATGGGGAAGGCATAGACCTCGAACCAGCGTCCGAGGGCGGCCGCCTGTTCGACGAAACGCTCATGCACGCCGGTTCGGGCGATCCTTCCGTAACGCTCGGTCCAGGAGGGTTCGAGGTCGGGTATGACGTCGCGGACCGACTTGCCGATGACGTCGCCGGAAAGCCCGCTCTGGCGGATGAAGGCCGGATTGATCTCGGTGAAGAGGTGGTCGGTGGCACGGTCGCCCTCGAAGGCGACCTGGACGATGCAGAAGCCCTGCTCCATCGATTCGAACAGGGTCCGGTATCGTGCTTCGCTGTCGCGCAGCGCCTCCTCGGCGGCCCGACGGTCGGATATGTCGACCACGGTGCCGACCACACGCAGGCAGCGTCCGTCGTCGCTGAACAGCCCGCGCCCTTTGGCGGCGACCCAGCGGACCACGCCGTCCTCGCGCCCGACGGTCCGATATTCGACATCGTAGAGCGCGCGCCGGGCGGGATCGGCGGCGGCGGCGTAGGCGGTGGCGACGGCGTCGAAATCCTCGGGATGGAGACCCGCGTAGAAGTCGTCCATCGTGACCTCGACGTCGGGTGGGAGCCCGAACAGCCGCTTGACCAGAGGCGGCCAGGTCAGCCGGCCATTGGCCTCGTCGACGTCCCAGAACCCGACCTCCGCATGCTCGGTGGCGATGCGCAGCCGCTCCTCGGAGCGGGCAAGCGCCTGCTCGGCCTCGGACTCGCCTACCCCGGGGGGCGAGTCGGGCAGTTCGGTCGCGGTGCCGATCGCGTAGCGAAGACCGTGCTTTCCGGCCGCGACGGGCTGGAGCCGGGCGTCGCAGCGGATGGTGCGGCCGTCTTGGGCGCCGAGCGTGACGGGCCCTCCCCATGCCTGCCCGGCGGCGAGCGTGGCGGCAAGGTCCGCGGCAACGCTTGGGCCCTCGCCGGGGAGCAACAGCGGCAACCAGCGCTCGGCGACGTCGGCGGGGTCGGTCCCGGCGAATTCGCGCCAGCGGGCATTGGCCCATTGCAGCCGACCGTCGGCGTCGACGATCCAGGCCAGCAGGGGAAGATGTTCGGCGACCTCGCGCCAGATGTCCGGCGACAGGCCATTTCGGGTCGGGGAAGTTACCGCGTCCATGCCAAGCTTCTCGTCCCCGCCTGGGCTCACCATAACCCGCCTGTGAAACGATTGGCAAACGCGACATCGGTCGGGGTTGCGCGGCAGCCCGCCCCTGCCCTAGCGCTGGTGCAAATCATCGCTTGGGGGAAAGAATGCCGCTGCCGCCCGTCTTCGACACGCTCCGCTTGCCCGTCATCGGCGCACCCCTGTTCATCGTCTCCAATCCCGCCCTGGTGATCGCCCAGTGCAAGGCCGGCGTGGTCGGCAGCTTTCCCGCGCTCAATGCCCGCCCGCAAAGCCAGCTCGACGAGTGGCTGCACGAGATCACCGAGGCGCTGGCCGAGCACGACCGCGCCAATCCCGACCAGCCCGCCGCGCCGTTCGCGGTCAACCAGATCGTCCACCGCTCGAACGTCCGCTTCGAGGAGGACATGGCGACCTGCGCCAAGTGGAAGGTGCCGATCGTGATCACCTCGCTGGGCGCGCGCGAGGAACTCAATATCGCGGTCCATTCGTGGGGCGGGATCACGCTCCACGACGTGATCGACGACCGCTATGCCCGCAAGGCAATCGAGAAAGGCGCCGACGGCCTGATCGCGGTCGCGGCCGGAGCCGGCGGCCATGCCGGGCGCTGGTCGCCTTTTGCCCTCATCCAAGAGATCCGCGCCTGGTTCGACGGACCGCTCGCACTGTCGGGCTCGATCGCCAATGGCGGGGCGATCCTCGCCGCGCAGGCGATGGGGGCCGACGTCGCCTATGTGGGATCGCCCTTCATCGCCACCGACGAGGCGCGGGCCAGCGAGGACTACAAGCAGGGCATCGTCGAGGGCTCGGCCAAGGACATCGTCTATTCGAACCTCTTCACCGGGGTTCATGGCAACTACCTTCGCTCGTCGATCGAGAAGGCCGGGCTCGACCCCGACCATCTCCCCGAGAGCAGCCCCGAGGCGATGAGCTTCGGCGGGGCCGCGGGCGCCAAGGCGTGGAAGGACATCTGGGGTTCGGGCCAGGGCATTGGCGCGATCGACCGGGTGCAGCCGGCCGCCGACCTCGTCGCGCGCTGGCAGGAAGAATATTGCGCGGCCAGGGCGCGGATCTGCGGCTGAGCGACCCTATTCCGCGAAGGCCGGCGCCAGCAGCGGGTCAACGCGCGAGGCCGGTCGGCGGACCGCGAGGCTGAGGATCGCCCAGGACAGGAGCAGCACCAGCCAGCCGAAGCGGCTCGCGAAGTTCGTGACGAGGTGCAGCATGCTCGCCTGCGGTGCGGGATTGCGGTTGAGATCGCGCGGCTGGATCCGTCCTGCCTTGGCCGCCGCGATCAACTGCAAGCCGACTACCGGGCCGTAATAAGAGTTGAGGCGTGGGCTTCCGGCCAAGAGTTCGTCCAGCGGATAGCGGCGGACCCTGATCTCTCTGTCGGCGTCATAGACCCACCAACGTCCGTCGATCCGGACCGCGGCAAGGAAGTGACCGGGCCGATTGACGCCGATCGACTGGTAGTCGAGGCCAAGACGGCTCGCGACGGCCTGGAGGACGATCGACTGCTGGCTGCAGGCGGCGCGCCGGAACTTGAGGATGTCGTCGGGTCGCACCGGACTCGCCAGGTCGCTCCAAAGTGGCTTCAGGAGACTAAGAATCCAGTTCTGGTCGAACCGGAAATAGCTGTAGGAATGAAAGAAGCGGCGCCGGATCAGAGCATCGGCCAGGTCGAGCATCTCGACCGCGGAGGCGCCGGGCGCTTTCGCTTCGAGTATCGCGACCAGTTCGTCGATGCTCGAGATCCCCGTCAATTCGGGGTCGAACTGGTCGAGCTCCTCCCTTGGAATAGGCGGAGGCGCGGACGGATTGAGCGACGCCCACGCCGTGATCGCCGCCATCATTGTGCCAACAACGAACAGAAGAAAAAGAAAACTCGAGAATAATTTCTTCGAAGTAAACGCAGAATTACTTGGAACCGAGTGCATATTCATATCGGCCGCGGCTATTGCACGGACGACCAAGTAATGGTGGGGCGAATTATACCATTATGGAAGTATAGACGCTCTTCCAGGGCTCAGGCCATGGCACGGGCCTGCGTGTCGCCCGATCGACCGCGACATGGGTGAATGTCCCCGCAGCCGCCGCACACTCGCTGCCGGGCGCAAAAGCTCCCAGAGCGTAGTGCACGCTGCTGCGGCCCAGCTTTTCCACCGCCAGCCCGACCTCGACCTCGCCCGGGAAGGACAAGGGCGCGAAATAATTGCAAGACGTTCCCACCACTAGCGCGATGGGATCGCCGGCCTCGATGTCGAGCAGCTTGGCCTCGACCAGCATGGTGTTCACCGCGCTGTCGAACCACTGGTAGTAGATGGCATTGTTGACGTGACCGTAAGCGTCATTGTCCGCCCAGCGCAAAGTCAGCCGGCACCAATGACGGAAGCGCGTCCGGAACGGCGCGACCGGACGACTCACCAGGCCGCCTCGTAAAGGCGGCGGGCATCGTCCTCGCCGATCGGCACGGGATTGTTGATGAGCAGGCGCTGCTGCTTCATCGCCTCGCGGGCAAGCATCGTCGCCTCCTCGCGGGCGATGCCGTGGTCGCGCAGCCGCGGCTGGAGTCCGGCGACAAGGATCAGCGCTTCCATCTGCTCGATGAGCCGCGCGGCGGCGGCCTGGCTGCCGAGGCTTCCGGCGGCGGGATCGAGGATCGCGGCGAGCTCGGCATAGGGTTCGCGCGCCGCCTCGGCGTTGAAGGACAGCACCGGCCGAAGCATCAGCGCGTTGCTCAGCCCGTGCGGCAGGTGATGGATCCCGCCGAGCGGATAGGCGAGCGCATGGACCCCGGCGACCGGCGCATTGGCGAAGGCGAGACCGGCGAGATGCGCGCCGAGCAGCATCGCCTGCCGCGCTTCGAGGTCGTCCGGAGTCTCGCACGCACGAACGAGATTGGCGCCGAGCAGGCGAAGCGCCTCGCGCGCCTGCATGTCGCTGAGCGGGTTCTTGAGCCGCGCCGAGGTATAGGCCTCGATCGCATGGACCATGGCGTCGATCCCCGTCGCTGCGGTCAGCGCACGCGGCTTGCCGACGGTGAGCTGGGCGTCGAGCACGGCGATGTCTGGGATCAGTACCGGGCTGTTGACGCCGCGCTTCTCGTCGCCCTCGACGGTGATGATCGCGACCGGCGTGGCCTCGGAGCCCGTCCCGGCCGTGGTGGGCACCAGCGCCAGCGGAAGCCGGCGGCCGCGCGCGAGGCCGACGCCCCAGATGGTGTCGAGGTCATCGCCCGAACCCATCAGATAGGCCGCGAGCTTGGCGACATCCATCGGGCTGCCACCGCCGAACCCGACGACCGCGTTGGCGCCGCCGTCGCGTCCCGCCTCGACCGCCGCCAGCAAGGTCGCTCGGCTGGGGTCCGCCTCGACCGAATCGAAGGTGATGACGTCGCGGTCGCGCGACAAAGTCGCAAACAGCGCATCCGACAGGCCAAGCGAGCGGACCGACTTGTCGGTGACGAGGAGCACGGGTCCGGGCGGGAGCAGCTCGGCGAGGTCAGGGGTTCGGCCGCTGCCGATCAGCAGCCGGGGGCCGGGATTGAGGATGGGTCCGCTGGTCACTCCGGCGGACTAGCCGGTCAGCGCGGCGTGTTCCAGATGAGGTCGCGCTCGAGCCGGCCCATCAGCGCCCGGGCCGGGCTGGCCGGCGGCTGCTCGATCAGCTGGTCCTCGTCGAGCCGGCGGACGCGCTCGTAAAGGTCGGTGCTGGACGCGATCAGCGCCTGCGCGCCGCGCGGCAATTGCTCGACGACCGCCGGATCGCTCGCCCCGGCATGGCCGAGCCGCCGCTCGGGCCGGCGCCCGGAGGCCGCGGTCAATTCGCCGGTCTCGACCGCACGCTGGGTGAGCAGCCAGGCGATGATGTGCATCAGCCGGGTCGTGACCTTGAGCGATTCGCAGGCGAAGCCGACCCGGACGAAGGGGTCCATGCCATCGCGCTCGGCGCGGCCCTGTGCATCGAAATAGGTGCGCGCCTCGTCGGCCAGCAGCATCGCCTCGGTATAAAGGCTTTCGACCAGCCGCGGTGTGATCCGGCTCCCGGCGGTTCCCAAAGGCGTGACGTCGCTCATTGCCCCACCTCCTTATCCTTGCAGCGGGACCGGGAAAACGCCCCGCGCGAGTCGCCTGCTCCGCCCGGTCCCAATAAGGGACAGCGTGCCCCCCTGGGTCACGCGATGATGTCCGGGATCGCCGTGTCGAGCAGCCGCTGGATCTCGTCCTTGAGCCGCAGCTTGCGCTTCTTGAGGCGCGCGACCTCGAGCATGTCTGTTTCGGGATCGGCGACCCGCACGGCGATGTCGGCGTCGAGCAGGCGGTGCTCGGCACGCAGGGCTTCAAGGCGAGCGGCGGGAAAGTCGTCGTTCATGGGCTGCTGGGACGGTTCTAGAGGAAGGAAACGGCCCGGTCACGGCCAGTCGGCGCGATCGCGCGGTCAACGGCGCAAATAGGGCGGGACAAACGGCGGGTTTCGTGATTTCTTCACATGGCTGTCACACCAACGAAAGGGAATGACGCACGATGGAAAAGGCATACGTCGAGGCGCTCGCATCAAAGCACGCCGCAATCCAGTCGCAGATCGATGCGGAGGAACAGCGGCCCAACCCCGACGACATCCTTCTCCACCGACTGAAGAAGGAAAAGCTTCGTCTCAAGGACGAGATGCTCGGCCTGACCGTCCACTAGGAGAAGGCGCCGCCCTGGCCCGGCCGGGGCGGCATCCCTTCCACCCGGATCAGTCGTCGCGGCTGATCTTCTCGATCCGCTCGTGCTTCTCCTGCGCTTCGAGCGTCATGGTCGCGATCGGACGGGCTTCGAGGCGGCCGATCCCGATCGGCTCACCGGTCACTTCGCAATAGCCATATTCGCCCGCGTAGAGGCGGCGAATGGCGGCGTCGATCTTGGCGATCAGCTTGCGCTGGCGGTCGCGGGTGCGAAGCTCGATCCCCCAATCGGTCTCGCTCGAGGCGCGGTCGGCAAGGTCGGGTTCGCGCAGCGTATCGACCTGGAGCTGGGCCATGGTCGCCCGGCTCTCCTCGATGATCGCTTCCTTCCACGACCGCAACTTGGCAAGGAAATAGGCCCGCTGCAGCGGCCCCATGAACTCTTCCTGTTCGGTTGGGCGATAACCCTCGGGCAGAACGATCCGGTCGAATGGTTCCGGTGTCTCGTAAACGTCGCTCAATGCGGTCGCCATCATCCCCTCCCCAAGTGGATTGGCGAGGACGCGCCGGTCAAATCTGGCGCGCCGGTACCAACCCAAAGCACACCCGCCACCATTTACCCGGCCAACCGGGCGTCCGGAGGCGATACATAGGCTTTTCCGATGTTTAAGCTCGGAAGAAGCCCAACAACCCCTGCCGGCGCCTGTACTTGCGTCGGGAGGCGTGAACAAGCGCTGAAATAATGGTTTCACCTGTGTTGTTGCCAAAATGGCGCAACGGCGGTTGCGACAAGGCGGCGCGCTGCGCATAGCCCTTTTCATGCGCATCCTCCTCACCAACGACGACGGCGTGAACGCCCCGGGCCTCAAGCTGCTCGAGGAGGTCGCGCGGCAATTCACCGACGACCTGTGGATCGTCGCTCCGTCCGAGGAGCAGTCGGGGACCGGCCATTCGCTCACCCTCACCCGCCCGGTCCGTCTGCGCAAGCTGGGCGAGAAGCATTTCGCGGTCGCGGGCACGCCGACCGACGCGGTGCTGATGGCGCTGTTCCACCTCATGCCCGACCAGCGCCCCGACGTGATCCTGTCGGGGATCAACCGCGGCGCCAATCTCGCCGAGGACGTCACCTACAGCGGCACCGTCAGCGCGGCGATGGAGGGCGCGCTCGCCGGCGTGCGGGCGATCGCGCTGAGCCAGGTCTATGCCCGCGAAGGCATGGGCGACACCGTGCCCTTCGCCGCGGCGCAGGCCTGGGCGCCCAAGGTGCTCGCGCAGCTGCTCGGCGCCGACATGCCCGCGGGCACGCTCACCAACGTCAATTTCCCCGCCCTCGCACCCGACGAGGTCAAGGGCGTTCGGGTCGTTCGCCAGGGCATCCGCGACTATGGCCGGACCCGGATCGTCCAGCGCACCGATCCGCGCGGCTACAATTATTACTGGTTCGGCCTCGGCCCCTCGGTCGAAACGCCGGGCCACATGACCGACCTCGAGGCGGTCGCCGACGGCTATGTCTCGGTCACTCCGCTGCATCTCGACCTCACCCACGAGCCCTCGCTCGGCGCCCTCGCGGAGCGTTTCGCGGGGCAATGACCTTCGATCCGAAGGATTGGTACGCCTTCAAGGAGCTGGTCGCGCATGCCACCGGCTGGCCGATGGACACGCTTCACGTCATGGTCGGCGTGCTGCTGCAGCTCTTTTTCGCGGCGGTCCTGCGGCGCTCGATCGCGCGTCCCGCGCCGTGGCTGATCGTGCTCGCGCTCGAGCTTGCTAACGAAGTCTATGACCTGTGGTTCGAACGCTGGCCCGACCTTGCCATGCAGCTTGGCGAAGGCCTGCGCGACATTCTTGGGACGATGATCCTGCCGACCGTGCTGCTACTGGTCGCGCGGCGCTGGCCGGGCCTGCTGGCGGGCCGCCGGTGAGCGACGCGCGCCCGCTTGCCACGATCGTCCGGGCGACCGGTCCCGACGGGCGGCGACGGCTGGCGCTGCTCGCGGCGCTGACGATCGCGGGCGGGCTGGCCGAATTCGCCTCGCTCGCTGCGCTGCTGTCGCTGCTTCGGGGCTGGTTCGGCGCGACCGGCGCGCGCCTTGACGGGGGGCCGCTCGCGCTGTTCGCCGTCGCCATCCTCGCTGCGGGCGCCATCCGCCTCGCACTCCTCGCCGCGACCGAGCGCCTGGCCTTCGACACCGGCCACCGGATCCTGGTCGCGGTCCAGCGCCGGGTGCTCGCGCGGGACTGGCTGAGCCATGTCGCGGCGCGCGCGAGCGGCCCGGTCGCGGCGGTCGAGCTGGTCGACGCCTGGCTGTTCGGCGCGCTCCTTCCGTGGCTTCGCGCAGGAACCGCGATCGTGCTCGCGGCCTTCATCGTCGCCGGCCTCCTGTGGGTCGATCCGCTCGCCGCGACCGTCGCCTCGCTGCTGCTGGGCGGCCTTTTCGCGCTCGTCTGGCTGGCGATCCGCCCGGCCTTGCGGCGCGCGGGCGATGCGATCGCCGACGGCTATGAGGAACGCGTCGCCGCCATCCAGGAGAATGTCGGCGCGCTGCGCGAGCTGATCCTCGCCGACGCGCGCGAGGCGGCGGCGGAGCATTTCCGGATCATCGACCGGCGCCTGACCCGCGCCCGGGTCCAGCTCACCGTGATCGGCAGCACGCCCCGGATCCTGGTCGAGAGCATCGGCCTCCTGCTGCTGGTCTGCCTCGCGGCCTGGCTGGCGAGCCGGCCCGGCGGCGCGGTCGCGGCACTGCCGACACTCGCGACACTGGCGCTCGGCGCACAGCGGCTGCTGCCCCTGTTCCAGGCAATCGGCCAGGCGTCCGGCAATGCCGCCGCCATGCGTTCGCTGAGCGCACGGGTCGCGGCGCTGATCGACACGCCTGACCTTCGCGCCGAGCCGCGTGCCGACCCCCTCCCCTTCACCCGGGAGCTTCGGCTCGACCAGGTCGGCTTCACCTATCCCGAGCGCGACGCCCCGGTGCTCGACCGGCTCGACCTCGTCATCCGCGCCGGCGAGCGGATCGCGCTGACCGGGCGCAACGGCAGCGGCAAGAGCACGCTCGCCGATCTCGTCATGGGGCTGCTGCCGCCGACCAACGGACGCATGTTCGTCGACGGGGTCGAGCTCACGCCTCACCAATTGCGGGCCTGGCAGCGCAATGTGGCGCACGTGCCCCAGAGCCCCTTCCTCGCCGACGCCAGCATCGCGCGCAACATCGCCTTTGCGGTGGCCGAGCCCGACCATGTCCGGGTGGTCGAGGCGGCGCGGCTCGCGGGGCTTCACGACTTCATCATGGTCCTCCCCCGCGGCTATGAGACGCGCGTCGGCGACCGTGGGCAATTGCTGTCGGGAGGCCAGCGCCAGCGCCTTGCGCTCGCCCGCGCGCTCTACGCCCCTGCCCCCTTGCTGGTGCTCGACGAGGCGAGCAGCGCGCTTGATCCCGAGACCGAGCAGCACCTGCTCCGCGCGCTCGACGCGCTCCAGGCGGGCGGCACCACCATCCTGCTGATCGCGCATCGCCCCGCGATGCTGGCGGGCTGCGACCGGGTGCTCCGGATCGAGCGCGGGGCGCTGGTCCCGGCCTAGGCGGCGGCGCCGAGCGTGTCCTTCTGCGCGTCGCGCCAGCTTTCGAACATCAGGATAGGCCACAGCGCTGACGTGCTGTCGCGGGTTCCGGCCTGGTGGGCGAGATAGCGGCGGCGGACCGCCTTGACGTTGAACAGCCCTTCGCGGCGCAGGCGGTCCTCGGACAGCAAGTCGTCGGCCCAGGCCCGGAGCGGCCCGCGCATCCATTCGCCGACCGGGATACCGAAGCCCGCCTTGGGCCGGTCGGTCAGCGCGCGCGGCACATGACGGTCGAGGATCGCGCGGATCGGCAGCTTGCCGCGCCCGTCGGCGATCTTCATCGCCAGGGGCACCCGCGCCGCGACCGCCGCGAGGCGATGGTCGAGGAAGGGGACGCGGGTCTCGAGGCTGACCGCCATCGAGGCCCGGTTGACCTTGCACAGGATGTCGTCGGGCAGATAGCCGAGCGCGTCGCCGAGCATCATCAGCTCGGCCGGGCTCGCACCGGCGAGCGCCAGGCCCTCGGTTCGCGGGGCGGCGGCGCCCAGCACCGGATTGGCCTCGAACGCCCATTCGTCGATGAACGAGGCGTAGATGTCCTGCGGCCCGCTGGCGGTGGTGGCCACCTTGAGGCCCTTGGCAATCCGCGCCGCGCCGCTGCCCTTGGGGCCGCTGCGAACGAGCAATTCGAACCAGCGCTGCGGCAGGTGGCCGAGCGGCCGGCCGAGCGCGCGCACGCCGCTCGGGATCGGCGCCAGCCGGCGCCACAGCTCGGGGCCGATGATGTGGCGGTTGTAGCCGCCGAACAGTTCGTCCCCGCCGTCGCCGGTCAGCGCGACCGTGACGTCGCTGCGGGCGAAGCGGCTGACGAGATAGGTCGGGATCTGCGAACTGTCGGCGAAAGGCTCGTCGTAGATGGTGGCGAGATTCGGCAGCACTGCCTGCGCCTCGGCCGGGCTCACGTACATTTCGTGATGCTCGGTCCCGAGGTGCGCGGCGACCGCGCGGGCATGGGGCGCCTCGTCGAAGCCGGCCTCGGTGAAGCCGATCGAATAGGTCTTCACCCTGGCGCCCGACACCTGCTGGTAGAGCGCGGTGACGGTCGAGCTGTCGAACCCGCCCGAAAGAAAGGCGCCGACCGGCACGTCGGCCACCGCCTGGTCGGAGATCGCCTGGCGCAGCGCTTCCTCGACCGTGTCGATCGCTTCCTCGCGATCGGTGATGGGGTCAGCCAGCCCCTCGGCGACCACGTCGCGATAGGACCAGTAGGACGAGAGCCGAAGGCCTCGCCCCGCCTCGCCCGTCCGCGGCGGCGCGGTCAACGGGTCTGCCCCGGCTTCGACCGACAGGATGGTCGCGGGCGGAAGCTTGAAGATGCCGCGATAGATGGAAAGCGGAGCCGGGATGTATGTCCGCGCGGCCAGCGCCGCGACAGCCTCGCGGTCGATCTCGGCGGCGAAGCCGGGCATCCGGCGCAGCGCCTTGAGCTCGGACGCGAAGACGAGGTCGCGGCCGATCCAGCCGTAGTAGAGCGGCTTCTCGCCGAAGCGGTCGCGGACGAGGAACAGCCGGCGTTGCTGCCGGTCCCACAGCGCGAAGGCGAACATGCCGACCGCGCGGGCGAGCATCGCCTCGAGCCCCCATTGGGCGATCCCTTCGAGCAGGGTCTCGGTGTCGCTATGGCCCCGCCAGCCGCCTGCGGGCGCCGCGCCGACGCCCTCGAGCTCGGCCCGAAGCTGGCGGTGATTGTAGATCTCGCCGTTGAAGCAGAGAACGAAGCGGCCGCTGTCCGACGTCATCGGCTGCGCCCCGCCCGGCGTCAGGTCGACGATCGCGAGGCGGCGGTGCGACAGCCCGATCCCCGCCTCGCCATCGCTCCACACGCCGCCGGCGTCGGGGCCGCGATGATGCAGCGCGTCACTCATCTGCCGAAGCAGGTCCTCGTCTCCGCCCTTGCGGCCGAATATTCCTGCAATGCCACACATGCCGCGCCTCTAACGCGCCGACCGGCCGCAGGGAAGCACGGCTAGCCAAGGAACTCGCCGCTGGCTAAAGCGCCCGCTCCCCACGAACGGACGGAAAACAATTGATGCGCATCTGCATGATCGGCACCGGCTATGTCGGCCTGGTGTCCGGGGCCTGCTTTGCCGATTTCGGCCATGACGTCACCTGCGTCGACAAGGACGAGGGCAAGATCGACGGCCTACTCGCCGGCCGGATGCCAATCTGGGAGCCCGGGCTCGAGGCGCTGGTGTCGCACAATGCGAGCCGCGGCCGGCTGAAGTTCACCACCGACCTCGCCGAGGGCATTCGCGACGCCGATGCGGTGTTCATCGCGGTCGGCACGCCGGCGCGGCGCGGCGACGGCCACGCCGATCTGAGCTACGTCTATGCTGCCGCCAAGGAGATTGCCGGCGCGCTGACCCGCCCGGCGGTGGTGGTCACCAAGTCGACCGTCCCCGTCGGCACCGGCGACGAGATTGCGCGGATCCTCAAGGAAAACAACGCGCCCGAGGGCACCAGCGTCGCTTCCAACCCCGAGTTCCTGCGCGAAGGCGCCGCCATCCGCGACTTCAAGATCCCCGACCGGATCGTCGTCGGGGCCGAGGACGAGACCGCCCGCGAGGTGCTGCGCGAAGTCTATCGTCCGCTGTTCCTCAACAAGGCGCCGATCCTGTTCACCGGCCGGCGCACCGCCGAGCTGATCAAATATGCGGCGAACGCCTTCCTCGCGACCAAGATCAGCTTCATCAACGAGGTCGCCGACTTGTGCGAAGCGGTGGGCGCCGATGTCCAGGAAGTGAGCCGCGGGATCGGCCTCGACAACCGCATCGGTCCGAAGTTCCTCCACGCCGGCCCGGGCTATGGCGGAAGCTGCTTCCCCAAAGACACGCTGGCCCTGCTCCAGACCGCCGAGGGGGAAGGCGTTCCGATGCAGATCGTCTCGGCGGTGGTGGCGGTCAACGACCAGCGCAAGTCGGCCATGGCCGACCGGGTTGCCGAAGAGCTTGGCGGTGACCTCAAGGACAAGAAGGTCGCCGTCCTCGGCCTCACCTTCAAGCCCAACACCGACGACATGCGCGACGCGCCGAGCCTGTCGCTGATCCGGCGGTTGCAGGAGGGCGGCGCCAGCGTCGCGGCCTTCGATCCCGTGGGGCGCGAGCAGGCCGAGCCGATGCTCCCCGGAATCAGCTTCGCCGCGGACGCCTATGCCGCGGCCGAAGGCGCCGATGCCTTGGTCCTCGTCACCGAATGGGACGAATTCCGCGGCCTCGACCTCAAGCGACTGGCCTCGGTCATGCGCGGCAACAATCTGGTCGACCTGCGCAACGTCTACGAGCCGGCCGAGGCCGAGCGGGCCGGGCTGCGCTATCGCGGCATCGGCCGCGGTGACCTTTCCCGCTAGGACCTCTTTCGATGGCAATCCTCGTCACGGGCTGTGCGGGCTTCATCGGCATGCACACCGCACTGGCCCTGCTGGCCCGCGGCGAAGAGGTCGTCGGAATCGACAATCTCAACGCTTATTATGATCCGGCGCTGAAGCAGGCCCGGCTGGCCGAGCTGGCGCGCTTCGACGGCTTCGCGTTCCGGCAGGCCGACCTTGCCGACATGGAGGCGCTACGTGGCGCGGTCGCCGCAGCGAACGTGGACCGGATCGTCCACCTCGGCGCGCAGGCCGGGGTGCGCTACAGCTTCAGCCATCCGGCCGACTACATTCGCTCCAATCTCGTCGGCCATGCCAACATCCTCGAACTGGCGCGGGCGCTCGAGGTCCGTCACCTCGTCTACGCTTCCTCTTCCTCGGTCTATGGCGGCGGCACCACCCTGCCGATGTCGCTCGACCAGCGCGCCGACCGCCCGCTCTCGCTCTACGCCGCAACCAAGCGCGCTGACGAACTGATGAGCGAAAGCTACGCCCATCTCTTCGCCATTCCCCAGACCGGGCTGCGCTTCTTCACCGTTTACGGGCCGTGGGGCCGCCCCGACATGGCGGTCTGGCTGTTCACCGACGCAATCCTCGCAGGCCGGCCGATCCGCCTGTTCAACGAGGGGCGGATGAAGCGCGACTTCACCTTCGTCGACGATATCGTCGCAGGGGTGCTGCTGGCGCTCGACCGCCCACCCGCCGCCGACGGCTCGGCCAAGCCCGGCGGGAGCCACGGCCCCCACGCCCTCTACAATATTGGCAACCACCGCTCCGAGGAATTGCGGCGACTGGTCGCTGTAATCGAACAGGCGACGGGCCGCGAGGCGGTCGTCGAATTCGCCCCGCTCCAGCCGGGCGACATGGTCGACACTTATGCCGACATCGACGACCTCGCCCGCGATACCGGCTTTGCCCCCCGCACCACGCTCGACACCGGCATCCCGCGCTTCGTCGACTGGTTCGAAGGCTGGCGACAACGCTGAAAAGCGAAGCCTTGGGCTCGCTTGAGCTCGTTGAGCGTTGCCTTCGGGCTGCTTGTCCCTAGAGGAACCCGGTGTCCATTCGTTCTCAAGACCTTCCCGGTGCGTGCCGGGTCATTCCGCTCGATGTCCGAGGAGACGAGCGCGGCTTGCTTATTCCGGTCGAGGTCGGACAGGCCGTCCCCTTCGACATCAAACGCGTCTATACCGTGTTCGATACCAAGCCCGGGGTCCGGCGGGGATTTCACGCCCATCACCGGCTTCAGCAGGTGGCGATTGCGGTCGCGGGCAGCTGCCGGATGGTACTCGATGACGGCAAGGCGCGGACGACCGTTATCCTGGACCGACCCGATCTCGCGCTGACCCTGCCGCCGATGGTCTGGCACGAGATGGAGGATTTCTCCGACAACTGCGTGCTCCTCGTGCTTGCCGACGACGTCTATGACGAGAATGACTATATCCGCGATTACGACGCCTTTCTCGAACTGAGCCGGGCCCGCGCATGATCCCGTTCCTCGACCTTGGCGCGGCGACCGCCGAACTTCGCGCGGAGATCGACGAGGCGATGGCACGGGTGCTCGACAGCGGATGGTATATCGGCGGCGGCGAATGCGAGCGCTTCGAGGAGGATTTCGCGGCCTATTGCGGCGCGCGCCACTGCGTCGGTGTCGGCAACGGTCTCGACGCGCTCGAACTGTCGCTGCGCGCCTGCGAGATCGGCGATGGGGACGAGGTGATCGTCGCCAGCAACACCTACATCGCCAACTGGCTGGCGGTCACCGCGGTCGGAGCGACGGTGGTCCCGGTCGAGCCCGATCCGCTCACCCACAATCTCGACCCCGCGCTGGTCGAGCAGGCGATCACCCCGGCGACCCGGGCGATCATGCCGACCCACCTCTACGGCCAGTCCGCCGACCTCGATCCGCTGCTGGCCCTCGCCCGCAAGCATGGCCTGCGGCTGATCGAGGACGCCGCGCAGGCGCATGGCGCGCGCTACAAGGGCCAGCGGGTCGGCGCGCATGGCGATGCGGTCTGCTGGAGCTTCTATCCCGGCAAGAATCTCGGCGCGCTCGGCGACGGGGGCGCGGTCACCACCAACGACCCCGAGCTCGCCGCCGCCATCCGCCGGCTCGGCAATTACGGTTCGTCGCGCAAATATGTGAACGAGGTTCGAGGCACGAACAGCCGGCTCGACCCGCTCCAGGCGGCGGTGCTGGGAGTGAAGCTGCGCCACCTCGACGCCTGGAACGCGCGCCGCGCGGCCATCGCCCGGCGCTATCTCGCCGAACTTCCGACCGAGCGGCTCATCCTGCCCGTCGTTCCCGACTTCGCCGATCCAGCCTGGCATTTGTTCGTGGTGACGACGCCCAAGCGCGATCGCCTCCAGCAGCAGCTCGCCGACGGCGGAGTCCAGACCCTGATCCACTATCCGATCCCGCCGCACCGCCAGCAGGCCTATGCCGACCAGGCGGTGGCGACGGCGCGGCTGCCGGTCGCCGAGCGCCTCGCCGAGGAGGTACTGAGCCTGCCCATCGGCCCGCAGCTCATCGAGCAAGAGGCGGCGCGCGTCATCGAAGCGGTGAGGAGAGTGGATCATGGCGCAGTTGCGTAAGCCCGCCCGGGTCGAAGGAAAGCGGCTGAAGTTCGAGCCGGTCACCGAGGAGGACGCCGAGTTCATCCTGTCGCTCCGCCTCGACGAGCGAAAGAACCAGCATCTCTCCGCCACCGCGCCCGATCTCGAGGCGCAGAAAAGCTGGCTTCGCTCCATGCAGTCCGACGAGAGCCAGGTCTATTTTCTCATCAAGACGATGGACGGCACGCCGGTGGGCACCGTCCGGGTTTATGACCCGCGTGGTGACCTCTTCTGCTGGGGTTCGTGGATCCTGGCCGGCGGCGCCCCGCCCTCGAGCGCGGTCGAAAGCACCGTGATGATCTACGGGTTCGGCCTCGCCTGCGGCTTCGAGGGCGCCTATTTCGACGTGCGCAAGGCCAATACCAAGGTGTGGCAATATCATGAGCGCTGGGGCGCGACGCGCACGGCCGAGACCGAGCAGGACTATCATTACGAGATCCACCGGCCAGCGCTTGAGCGGACAATGCCGCATTATGCCTCGCGCCTGCCCGCAGGCGTCCGGGTCGTCTGGGATGCCTAAGCGACCCGTCCATGCCCGCGACTGACGAAGCTTATCGCGCGCCGGCCGAGCCCGACCCGACCGATCGCCATTCCTACCGGAAGATCCTCGCCAGCACGTCGATCATCGGCTCGGCCACGCTAGCCTCCATCGTGGTCGGGATCGTTCGCACCAAGGCGTTGGCCCTGATTGCGGGGCCGGCAGGAATCGGGGTCATCGGCCTCCTCAACAACATTAGCGGAATTGGGACCAACCTTGCCGGGCTCGGATTGTGCCATTCGGTTACCCGCGACATCGCGGCCTCGCCCGGTCCCGCCGAAAGGGCCGAGGTGCGTCGTGCGCTGTGGCTCGCCACGATGCCCGCGGCGATACTTGGTGGGCTAGTGCTGTGGCTGCTGCGCGCGCCCATTGCGAGGCTCGTCGCGGGCGACCAAGGGCTCGCGCTGCTGGTCGGACTGTCGGGGCTCGCGGTGACCTTTGGTGCGATCGCCTTCGCCCAACAGGGCGTGCTCCAAGGCCTTCAGCGGATCCGGGCGCTCGGAATCATCCGTATCGGAAGCCCTTTGCTCGCAACCCTGCTCGCCATCCCGGCGGCTTATTGGTGGGGCGAGATCGGCCTCGTCGTCGCCGTCGTCGCCGTTCCCTTGGCCGCAGTGCTGGTCGGTCTCCTATATGCCCCTCGCGACCTGCCCGCCGTCAGGGTCGACCGCGCGCAATTGCTGGCACGGTGGGACTCGCTGCTTCGGCTCGGCGCGGTGATGATGGTGACGGGCCTCATCAACCTATCGGTGCTGGCGGCGGTTCGTGCCTTTGTGGTGCGCGACGGCGGGCTTGAGGCGGCGGGGCAGTTTCAGGCAGTGATCACGCTCACAACCATGAATATCGCCCTCGTCCTCAGCGCGATGGCGAGTGACTACTTCCCGCGGCTCAGCGCCGAGGCGGGCCTGCATTCCGAGCAGAACCGCATCGTCAATCAACAGCTCCACAGCGCGCTCCTGCTGGCGGTGCCGCTGATCCTCGGTCTTATCGCCTTCGCGCCCTTCGTCATGCGTATCCTCTATTCGTCGCAATTCCTCCCAGGCACCGAGCTCCTTCGCTGGCAGCTGTTCGGTGACGTGCTTAAGGTGCCGAGCTGGGCGCTGGGGTTCGTGCTCCTCGCCAACGGCAACCGGAGGGCGTTCTTCGCGACCGAGATCCTCTACGCTACAGTGTATCTCGCTGGCAGCTACGTCGCGGTTTCGAGCTTCGGTATGCGCGGCGTCGGCCTCGCCTATTCCCTCGCCTTTCTCGCTTATGCGATCGCGTTGCAGTGGGTCTGCCGGCGCGATTACGGCATCGCCATCTCGCGCGAGAACATGCTCATTCTGCTCGTCTCCGCGGCAGTGATTGGCCTGCTTCAGGTCGCGGCGACCTTCAGCCAGTGGCTGGTGTTCGGGCTCGGCCTCGCCGCCGCCGCCGCTTCGGGTCTGTTCACGCTGCGCGAGCTCTCCCGCAAGACCGGGATCCGGCTGCCCTTCCTCGGGACCCGTTCGTGAGCCCCGCGCCGCAGACCGCCGGGGGCCTGCTCATGGTCTACGGGCGAATGGACACGGGCGGGATCGAGACGCTGATCGTCCGGCTGGCGAATGTCGTCACAGGCCGCGGGACCCGTGTCGCCGTCTGCACCTCGGGCGGCCCCCTGCTCGACCGCCTCGACCCGGGCGTCGAACGCCTCGATTATGCCGACGAAAGCAAGGCGATCGACTCTGCTGCGGCCTGGCTGGAGGCTAATGGCCCGGCCACGATCCTGAGCTTCGACCCGATCTCCGCCGCGCTCGCACTCGACATCGAAACGCGCGCTGGGGCCGCTCTCGCACCCACGCACCTCAGCGGCGTCTTCCATCCGCGCGCTTATTTTATGACCGGGAGCCGAAAGGACCGGATCGCCCTCAATCGGCTGGTCGCCCGCGCGGTTGGCGACGAACGCCTCTTCTTTATGAACGAAGAAGCGCGCGACGAGCATGGCCGCGTGCTCGGGGTCGGCCAGGGTTCGGCGATTCTTCCCCTCCCCATCGCCGAGCAGCCCGCGCAATGGAGCGCAAGCACACGCCCTGCCCTCCGGCTGGTCAGCGTCGGGCGGCTGGTCGACTTCAAGGCCTTTGTCCTCGCGATCCCGGGCATCGTGCGCGATCTGGCCGCGCAGGGGATCGACGCTCGCTGGGACATTTACGGCGATGGCCCGCTCAAGGGCGAACTCGAAGGGCTGATCGCCGCATCGAGGAGCGACCGGGTCAGGCTGCTCGGGCTTCTTCCCTACGAGAATTTTGCCGCCACCGTGGCGGGCTACGACCTTTTTGTCGGCATGGGGACGGCGGCGCTCGAGGCCGCGATGCTCGGCGTGCCCACCATCGTCGCGACCGAGAGCAGCGCGAGCACGAGCCATGGCTATTTGCACGACCTGCCCTTCGGCAATGTTGGCGAGCGGCGCACCGACCTCCCCGCCCATGAGCTCGGCGAGATGATCGCCCGCTTCGCCGCGCTTGGCGAGGATGGCCGCGCCGCCTTGTCGGAAGCCTCGCGGGCGGCCGCGCGGCGCTTTTCGACCGACCATTTCCTAGCGGCGCTCGAGGCGCTTGGGGCGCGCACGGGGGAAAATGCCTCACCTTTGCGCAAGCGAGTAGCGGCGGCGCTCTACCGGCTGGCGACGCGCAGCGCGGGGATCAGGCTCGCCCGCCGGCTGCGTGCACTGGCCCGCTCAGGCGGCGCTTCCTAGCAGCAGCTGCTCGAAGCGCCGGATCGACGCCGCGCCCGCGTAGTCGGCCGCGCGCTCGACCTGTCGCTCCGCATCGAACTTCGCAGCCAGACGGCTCTCGATCGCTGCAACCAGCGCGTCCTCGTCGCCGACCGGCACCAGCGTGCCAAATTCGCCGCCGCCGAGGATTTCGCGCGGGCCGCTGCGGCAGTCGGTGCTGACGATCGGAAGTCCGGCGTGGAGCGCCTCGACCAACACCAGCGGAAGCCCTTCGAACCGACTACTGAGGACGAACAGGTCGGCCGAGGCGAAGAAGGACCAGGGATCGCGGTAGAAGCCCGGGAAACTCACCCGCTCGGCGATCCCGAGCTCCTCGGCGCGCCGCTCTAGCGCGCCGCGACAGGCACCCTCACCGACGATCGCCAGCGATGCTTCGCCTGCCAGCCGGGCAAAGGCCCTGAGCAGGAGGTCATGGTCCTTCTCGGTTTTGAGGCTGCCGACCGTGAGGATACGCTTGCCGGTGCCCTTCCACGCGGCGACCGCCTCGGGGCCCGCGACCAGCGGCAGCGGGGGCAGGTCGACCGGATTGATGATCACCTCGAGCGAGGAACGCGGCAGGCCGGTCAAAGCGGCGAAGTCGTCAGCCGATCCGTCCGAAACGAAGGTCCGCGCCTCGGCTCGTGGGTAGGCCCAGCGTGCCGACAGCCGGATGCTCGCCCGCGTGAGTGGGCGGCCATATTGCTGTGAAAGCGTGGAATGATCGGTGAGTACTAGCCGGGTCGGTGTCCGGGCTAGCGCGCGGCCCGCGACCGCGGCCACGGTCAACGGCCACATGAAGGCGAGCAGGCCAGCCGGCCGCTCGCGCCGAAAATAGCGGGCAAGCGCCTGCGGCACCGAGCGCACGCGCGGCGCGGCAAGGTCGATCACCCGCACCTCGGGCCGGAGCAATGGCAAAAGCTCGCCCTCGGCCCGCTGGAGGACGAGGTCGACCGGGTGACCACGCTCGGCGAAGGAATTGGCGAGGTTGAGCGAGACCCGCTCGGCCCCGCCGCCGCGAAGGTCGGGGACGAGCAGGGCCAGCCGCCGGGACGTGTCGGAAGAAGGAGCGCTCACCTCTTCGGCCTAGCAGCGCGGCGCGGACGGGCAAGACAGGACTGGCGCCGGGAGGACGCATCGGGCAGGCGCAAGCGACCATGACCAGTCCCGCTTCGATCCTCTACCTCAGCTACGACGGGATGACCGATCCCTTGGGGCCCAGCCAGGTCCTGCCCTATCTCGAGGGGCTCGCCGCGCTCGGCCACCGGGTGACTCTGGTGAGCTTCGAGAAGCCGGAACGGTTCGAGGAGGGGCGCGCCGCGATCGATGCGCAATGCGCCGCCTCGGGGATCCGCTGGGTGCCCCAACGTTATACCAAACGCCCGCCGATGGTTTCGACCCTCAAGGACATCCGGACGATGGAGCGCGTGGCGGTCGGTCTCCACGCCGAGAGCCCGTTCGATATCGTCCATTGCCGCAGCTACGTGGCCGCGATGGTCGGGCAGGCGATGAAGCGCCGCTTCGGCACCCGCTTTCTGTTCGACATGCGCGGCTTCTGGGCCGACGAGCGGGTCGAGGGCGGGCTGTGGCTGCTCCGCAGCCCGGTCTTTCGCGCGGCCTATCATTGGGTGAAACGCAAGGAAGCTCAGTTCCTGCGCGAGGCCGACGCCATCGTGGTGCTGACCGAAGAAGCGCGGACCGTGCTTGCCGATGAGTGGCGTATCGCGAACCCCGAGCGGGTGACGGTCATCCCCTGCTGCACCGACTTTGGCGCCTTTCCCGCGATCACGGCCGAGCGCCGCGCCGATGCCCGCGTATTGCTGGGGATCGAACCGCACGTGCCCGTCGCCGCCTATCTCGGCTCGATCGGCACCTGGTACATGCTAGCCGAGATGCTCGACTGCTTCGCCCGCCAGCGCGCGCGCGATCCGTCCTCGGTCATGCTGTTCGTCACCCGCGACGATCCCGGCCCGATCGAGGCCGCGGCAGCCGCCCGCGGCATCGGCCCAGAGGCGCTGAGAATTCGGCCCGCAAGCCGCGCCCAGGTGCCCGAGCTCCTTGCCGCCGCCGACTATGGCCTGTTCTTCATTCGCCCGACCTTCTCCAAGCGCGCGAGCTCGCCGGTCAAGCTCGGCGAGCTGCTCGCCCTCGGCCTGCCTGTCCTGACCAATGCCGGGGTCGGCGACGTCGACCGGATCCTTGCCGAAACCGGCGCGGGCGTCGCCATCCCGAAGCTCGACGATCAGGGATATGATGCCGGTCTGGACGCTCTCGCGGTGCTTGCGCTCGATCCGGAGCGGCTCCGCGCAGGGCTCGCACACTGGTTCGATCTCGAGGAAGGCGTTCGCCGCTACGACGCTATCTACCGCGGCCTTCTCAGCGCCTAGGCGCCACGCTCCGGAAGAGTTCGACCACGCGCGGCGCCTGGGAAGCGAGGCTGTATTCGGCGACCGCGATTCTTCTCCCCTCGGCGCCGAAGCGCGCACACAACGCGGGATCGGCGATTAGGCGACGGAGGCCCTCGACCCATTCCGCCTCGGTGGTGGCGAGGAGACCATTGATCTCGGGGCGGACGATGCTCACATTGACCCCGACCGGCGAGGCGACGACCGGCAGCCCGCAGGCCATGTACTGGATGAGCTTGAACCCGCTCTTGCCGCGCTCGAAGCCGCGGTCGATCAGCGGCATGATTCCGATGGAGAAAAGCTGAACCTCGGCGATTTCGGTCGCCTCGCTCCATTCCACGAGGTCGAGCCCATCGAACCGGTCCGCCTCGGCCGCTGCCCCCGCCCCGATGGCACGGACGCGCACGCCGGTCTCGCGGTGCAGTGCCGCCAGCGCGGGAAGCAGGGGTTTCATGTTCGCCCAGGTCGAGGGCGATCCGATCCAGCCGATCACCGGCGACCGGTCACGCTCGGCAGGCCGCCAGCGCTCGGTCTCGACCACTGTCGGGACGACGAGCGTGTTGGCGCAGTAGCGGCCGATATGCTCCTGCAGGAGCGGGTTGCCGCAGGTCACCCCGGCAGCGGATCGCAGCAAGGTCCCGAACTTGTTCCCGAGGAGGCGCCGAACGAGCGGGCGGCGGTGCTCTTCGTAGGCGAGATGAAAGGCATCGTCCCAGTCGTAGATGACCGGAACGCCGCGCGGCATCAGCCGCTGCTCGAGCGCGGCCGGAAGATAGGGAAACAGCTCGCCATAGACCCACAGGAGGTCGGGCCGCGGTCCTTGCGTAAGCTGGCGTGCCCGGCGCGCATAAGCGGCGGGCAGGCTCGCCGGCGATGCACCCTTCCCCGCGACGAGGCTCTTCATGTGTCCCTCGCCGAGCAGCGGATGCCATTCGACCGCGAAGCCGGCCTCGGCCAGCGCGGGCAGATACTCTAGCAACCGGTAGCGCGTGCTGGCGGCGTCGCGGTCGTAGCGGGTGAAGGCCAGGACGCGCATCAGCGCTCCCCAACGAGCCGCGCCACCACGGGTAAGAGCGCTTCCTCCCAGTCGCCGAGCCCAATCCCAAACGCGCCGCGCAGCTTCGCGCCCGACAGCACCGACCAGGCCGGGCGGCGGGCGGGGGTCGGATAGTCGGCGGTGGCGATCGGCCGTATTTGGATCGTCGCACCCGCCTGGCGCATGATCTCGGCGGCGAATTCGGCCCAGCTCGCCTCGCCCGCGCCGGCGGCATGATAGGTCTCGCCCCACCCGCGCGCGTCGCCGCCGAGGCGCCGCTCGGCGAGCGCGAGTATGACCCCGGCCAGGTCGAGCGCGCTGGTCGGCGAGCCGCGCTGGTCGGCGACCACCGACAGCTCGTCGCGCTCGGCCGACAGGCGCAGCATGGTCTTCACGAAATTGTGCCCGAAGGGCGAGTGGACCCAAGCGGTGCGGAGGATGAGATGGTCGGGATTGGCCGTGCGGACCTGATCCTCGCCCGAAGCCTTGGTCCGGCCGTAAGCGCCCAGGGGAGCGATGGCGCGGTCCTCGGTCAAAGGCGCGTCGCCGCTTCCGTCATAAACATAGTCGGTCGAGAGATGGATCACCGGCGCGCCCACCGCCGCGGCGGCCGCGGCGACCTCGCCCGCGCCCTCGGCATTGACCCGATAGGCGAGCGCTTCCTCGGTCTCGGCCTTGTCGACCGCGGTATAGGCCGCCGCGTTGACCACTAGGTCGGGCTTCACGGTCGCGACGTAGGCTGCGGCGCTGCCGGGCTCGGCGAGGTCGCAATCGGGCCGGGCGGCGAAGACGAGTTCGACACCGGCGAGCCCCGCGCCCCGCTCGGCCAGGCTTCGGGCGACCTGCCCGTCCCGGCCGGTGACGAGGATCTTCACCCGGCGGTCCCGAGCCGCTCGCCGGCGTACGCCTGCCGGAGCGGCTCCCACCACCAGCGATTGTTCAAATACCAGTCGACCGTCGCGCCAAGCCCGTCCTCGAAGCTTCGCGACGGGCGCCAGCCGAGCTCGCGCTCGATCTTGGTGCAGTCGATCGCATAGCGCCGGTCATGCCCCGGGCGGTCGCTTACGAAAGTGATGAGGTCGCGGCGCGAACCGCCATCCTTGAGCGGCACCCGCGCGTCGAGCGCGTCGCAGATGGCCTCGACGACCTGGAGGTTGGTCCGCTCGGCCCGGCCGCCGACATTGTAGCTCTCGCCCGGAACGCCCTTGGTCAGCACGGCCTCGAGCGCCTCGGCATGATCCTCGACGAATAGCCAGTCGCGGACATTCTCGCCCTTGCCATAGACCGGCAGCGGCCGCCCCTCGAGCGCGTTCAGGATCACCAGCGGGATCAGCTTTTCGGGGAAGTGATAGGGCCCGTAATTGTTCGAGCAGTTCGATAGCACCACCGGCAGGCCATAGGTATGCCCCCAGGCGCGCACGAAATGGTCCGATGCGGCCTTGCTCGCGCTGTAGGGCGAGCTTGGCGCATAGGGCGTCTCCTCGGTGAAGATGCCGCTGTCGAAGGGCAGGTCGCCGAACACCTCGTCGGTCGAGATATGGTGGAAACGGAAGGCGTCGCGTGCCGTGCCCTCGAGGCTCCGCGAGTAATCGAGCGCGGCGCCCAGCAGGCGGAAGGTGCCAACGACATTGGTCTCGACGAACACGCCCGGTCCGTCGATCGAGCGGTCGACGTGGCTCTCGGCGGCGAGGTGCATGATGCCCTTGATCCGCTCCTCGCGCAGGATCCGGCCGACCAGCGCTTGGTCGGCGATGTCGCCCTCGACGAAGCGGAAGTTCTCCGCCCCCTCGACGTCGCGCAGGCTCGAGAGCGAGCCCGAATAGGTCAGCTTGTCGAGGGTCACGACATGATGGCCGCCCGCGACCATCCGGCGCACCACCGCGCTGCCGATGAAGCCCGCGCCGCCGGTGACGAGGACCCGGGTCACGCGAACACCTCGGCATCCGCGAGGAGCGGCGCGCTGCGATCCTTGGCCGAAAGCAGGCAGTCGGTCGCGGCCATCGGCCAGTCGATCCCGATGGCCGGATCGTCGGGCCGGATGCCCCGGTCATGCTCGGGACTGTAACGCTCACTCACCTTGTACTGGACCTCCGAGCCTTCTTCGAGGCTGAGAAAACCGTGCGCGAAGCCGGCCGGGACGAACAGCTGGTTCCACCTGTCGGCCGACAGCTCGACCCCGGTCCACTGGCCGAAGGTCGGGCTCGAACGGCGGATATCGACCGCGACGTCGAACACCGCGCCGCGGCTGACCCGGACCAGCTTAGCCTGGGCGAAGGGGGGAAGCTGGTAGTGGAGGCCGCGCAGCACGCCCTTGGCCGAGCGGCTGTGATTGTCCTGGACGAAGCCGGTCTCGATCCCCGCTTCGGCGAAGGTGGCGGCGTTCCACACCTCGGAGAAGAAGCCGCGGTCGTCGCCGATCCGGCGGGGGCGGATCTCGAGCACGCCCGCAAGGCCAGTCGGGGCCACCTCAAGCACCGGCCAGCTCCCGTGCGCGACGCCGGAGGTAGGTCGCGTAGCTGGTCTTGCCGAGTTGGTCGGCCCGGGCCAGCACCTGGTCGGCGGTCAGCCAGCCCTGCTCGAGCGCGATCTCCTCGGGGCACATGACCTTGAGGCCCTGGCGCTGCTCGATCGTGCGGACGAACGCGCCCGCGTCCTGCAG
This sequence comes from Sphingomonas astaxanthinifaciens DSM 22298, assembly GCF_000711715.1. Classification (NCBI taxonomy): domain Bacteria; kingdom Pseudomonadati; phylum Pseudomonadota; class Alphaproteobacteria; order Sphingomonadales; family Sphingomonadaceae; genus Sphingomonas; species Sphingomonas astaxanthinifaciens. The sequence goes on along the minus strand of NZ_JONN01000002.1, from coordinate 61,459 downwards.
GCTGTCGTGGGTCCCGGTATCGAGCCAGGCATGGCCGCGGCCGAGCTTGCTGACGTAAAGCTCGCCGAGCGCGAGATAGGCCTTGTTGACGTCGGTGATCTCGAGCTCGCCGCGTGGCGACGGCTGCAGGTTGGCGGCGATGTCGAGCACCCGGTTGTCGTAGAAATAGAGGCCAGTCACCGCCCATTGCGATTGCGGATTCGCGGGCTTCTCCTCGATGCTGGTGACGCGCCCGTCGGCATCGAAGGTCGCGACGCCGTAGCGCTCCGGATCCTCGACCGGATAGGCAAAGACGGTCGCCCCCTGCTCGACCGCGGCGGCGCGGGTCGCCAGTTCGCTGAGGCCGGCGCCGTAGAAGATGTTGTCGCCGAGCACGAGCGCGACACGATCCTCGCCGACGAATTCGCGGCCGATGATGAAGGCCTCGGCAAGCCCGTTGGGCGCGGCCTGCTCGGCATAGCTCAGGGACAAGCCGAAGGCCGAGCCGTCGCCCAGCAGCCGCTCGAATTGGGGCAGGTCCTGCGGGGTCGAGATGAGCAGGATTTCGCGGATCCCCGCCAGCATCAGCATGCCGAGCGGATAATAGACCATCGGCTTGTCGTAGACCGGGAGCAGCTGCTTGGAGACCGCGATGGTCGAGGGGAAGAGGCGCGTGCCGCTTCCGCCGGCAAGGATGATCCCCTTCACGGACGGGGGTTCCGGAAAATGGTGGTCATAAGCTCCCTAGCGCACCCGGTCGGAGGTGACGACGTTCCGATAGGGCAGCCAAAATTGCGCGTGAACCGCAAAATTGAGCCACACGAACAAAACCGCGGCGGAATAGCCCACTACCACCAACCGCCCGAGCGCTTCGCGGCGGAACGCGAGATGCAGGCGGCCGATCACCGCCAATTGCAAGGGGAACAGGTAGAGCGAAATCCGGTCGACCGCCGTCGAACTCGGAGTGAGCGCAAGCACCGGGACCATCAGCAATCCCACTACCGCGAAGTTTCGCCAGATCCGACGCTCGACCTCGTCGAAACCGAATCGGCGGCGGGCGGCGAAATAGATGATCGCGGCCAGTGCGACCTGCGCGACGCGGATGCCCGCGCCCTGCGAGGAGTAGCGCGCGTCGACATAGTTGGTCCGGAGAACCTCTACGCTGTCCTGGAGGAAAACGGTGTAGAGCGAGATCGACAGGGCGAGGAGCAGGAGCACGTTGCTCGCCCGCGAGCGCGGAAAGACGAAGCCCATCAGCGGGAGGAGGACGATGGCGGTTCGGTGAAAGAGGGCCGCGACCAATACGTAAAGCGCGAACCGGAAGATCTCCGACCCGCGCAGCACCGCGGCCAGCCCCGCCATCAGGATCCCGAGTGCGGCCGCCTGCCGGCTGTAGCCCATGGCGACGACGACGATCAGGTAGGGCACCGCCACCACGATCACCAGCCACGGATCGGGCTGGCGCTCGGCGAAGCGCCACAGGCCCCAGGCGAACAGGCTCGAGCAGACGAGATTGACCTGCCACACTGCGCCACCACTCTTGGCGATCAGGGCGTTGACGAGCTGGTAGCCCCAGTCGCCGCGGGAGATGCTGCTGCCGAAGGAACCGAGATCGGCGCGGCTGAAGATCGCTTCATAGGTCTGCCAGTCCGCGCCGACCCTGTAGCGCAGCCCCACCATCAGCGCGACGAGCAGCATTCCGAACAACAGCCCCACGCCGCCCCGGCGAAGGTGCGCGCGGGGCGCGGCGGACGGTTCGTTGCCCCCTGCCTCGGGCATCGCGGCGTTGCCGTTCACCGGCACCGCGGCGCGGAACGCACTCCGCCCGAGCAGGCCGCCCAGCGCGAAATAGAAGAATAGGAGCCAGTAGGGGAGCATGGACAGCCGCGCTGTGGCAGGCGCGCCATCGGCTGACAAGCAAAGAGCGATTGCCTATGCTTCGGCGATGCAGCGGGACGCCGACTGGAACGACTGGCGCGCCTTCCTCGCGGTCGCGCGAAGCGGGAGCACGCTCGCCGCCGCCCGCGCGCTCCGGGTCAGCCAGACCACCGTCGCCCGCCGCATCGCCGCGCTCGAGGAAGCGCTCGACCTCGCCCTCTTCGAGCGCCGCCCGGCGGGCTATGCCCTCACCGCGCTCGGCGAAGCGCTGGTCGGTCGGGCGGAGGCGGTCGAGGAAGCCGCGCTCGCCGCCGAGGCGCAGGCCCGCGCCGCCGCCCGGGGCCGCTCGGGCACCGTCCGCATCACCGCCGAGGAAATCTTCAGCAGCGCCCTCCTCGCGCCCAATCTCGTCCCGCTGCGCGAACTTTATCCCGAGATCAGGATCGAGATCGACAATGCCGTCGGCCTGCGCGACCTCGCCGCGGGCGAAGCCGACATCGCCCTTCGCAGCAGCCGCCGGATCGAGGGGGCCGGCCTCGTCGGCCGGGTGATCGGCAAGGACGAGTGGACGCTATACTGCAGCCACGCCTACGCCCAGCGCCATGGCGTCCCCGCCACCATCGAGGCCCTGCGCGATCATGTCATCGTCGGCGGCGGCGGCGGGATGCTCGCCCGCGAATATGGCGCCTGGATCGAGCAGGCCGGCCTCGCCGACCGGGTCACGGTCGAGCAGGGAAGCGCCACGGGGCTGATGAGCGCGGTCCGCACCGGCCTCGGCATCGCGGCCCTGCCCTGCATCGTCGCGGACGCCATGCCCGACCTCATCCGCTGCGCCCCACCGCCCGAGGAAGATCGCTGCCTGTGGCTGCTCACCCACGAGCGGCTCCGCCACCAGCCCGCCGTGCGGGCCGTGATCGACTTCCTCTACGACCGCCTCATCGCCCACGTCCGCGGGCTGGAGCAGGCGGCGGCGGCTTAGGCGCTCACTCGACCGTCACGCTCTTGGCGAGGTTGCGGGGCTGGTCGACGTCGGTGCCCTTCAGCACCGCCACGTGATAGGCGAGGAGCTGGACCGGGACGGCGTATACGAGCGGCGCGATCAGCGGGTGGACGTGCGGCATCTCGATGGTCGCCATCGCCCCCTCGCCCGCCTCGGCGATCCCCTCGACATCGCTGATCAGCACGATCTTGCCGCCGCGCGCACGGACCTCCTGCATGTTGCTGACGGTCTTCTCGAACAGCGGCCCCGAGGGCGCGAGGACAATTACCGGGACCTGGTCGTCGATCAGCGCGATCGGCCCGTGCTTCATCTCGCCCGCGGCATAGCCTTCGGCGTGGATGTAGCTGATTTCCTTGAGCTTCAAGGCGCCCTCGAGCGCCATCGGATAGTCCGGGCCGCGGCCGAGGTAGAGGACATCGCGCGCCGGCACGATCAGCGGCGCCATGGCGAGGATGTCGGCGTCATGGTCGAGCGCGCGTGTCATGGCCTCGGGCGCCTCGGCGAGATGGGCGACGATCTCGCGCTCTTCCTCGGGGCTGATCCGGCCCTTGGCGCGGGCGAGGTTGACCGCGAGCGCGGCGAGCACCGCCAGCTGGCAGGTGAAGGCCTTGGTCGAGGCGACCCCGATCTCGGGCCCGGCGCGGGTCGGGAGCAGGAGGTCGGCCTCTCGCGCCATCGAGCTGGTCGGCACGTTCACCACCACCGCGATCTTCTGCCCCTGTTCGCGGGCATGGCGAAGCGCGGCGAGGGTGTCGGCGGTCTCGCCCGACTGACTAATGAAGAGGGCAAGGCCGCCCTTTTCCAGGATCGGATCGCGATAGCGGAACTCGCTCGCGACATCGATGTCGACCGGCACCCGGGCGAAGCGCTCGATCCAGTATTTGCCGACCATGCCGGCGTAATAGCTGGTGCCGCAGGCGACCATGGTCACCCGCTCGACGCCCGCGAAGTCGAAGTCGGTGGCGGGAATGGCGACTTCACCGTCGAAGGCGCGGACATAGCTCTGCAGGGTCTGGGCGACGACCACCGGCTGCTCGAAGATCTCCTTGCGCATGAAGTGCGCGTGATTGCCCTTGGAGATGGTCTCGGCCGAGGCCTCGCTGTCGACCTGCGCGCGGGTCACCGGCTGGTTGGCGCGGTCGAAGATGCGGACGTTATCGCGCTCGACAACGACCCAGTCGCCTTCCTCGAGATAGGCGATCTTCCGGGTCCAGGGCGCGAGCGCAATGGCGTCCGAGCCGAGGTAGTTCTCGCCCTCGCCATAGCCGACGGTCAGCGGCGCCCCCATGCGCGCGCCGATCACGAGGTCGGGTGCATCGCGGAACAGGAAGGCCATGGCGAAGGCGCCGTGAAGGCGCGGAAGGACGGTGGCAACCGCCTGCTCGGGGGTCGCGCCGCGCTCGATTTCGCGGGCCACGAGGTGGGCGACGACCTCGCTGTCGGTCTCGGACAGGATGGTGCGGCCCTCCGCGAGCAGTTCCTCGCGGAGCGGCTTGAAATTCTCGATGATGCCGTTGTGGACCAGCGCCACCGGCCCGGCGATGTGCGGATGGGCATTGCCCTCGGTCGGCGCGCCGTGGGTCGCCCAGCGGGTGTGCGCGATCCCGACGTCGCCGCCGAGCGGGTCCTCGGCGAGGCGCTGGGCGAGATTGTCGAGCTTGCCCTCGGCGCGGCGGCGCTGGAAGTCGCCGTCGACCACGGTGCAGATGCCGGCGCTGTCATAGCCCCGATATTCAAGCCGCTTGAGCCCCTCGAACAGCCGGGTGGCAACGGCTTGCTTGCCGACGATCGCTACAATTCCGCACATGTACAATATCCCGAGAAGGCGTCAGTCGCGCGCTCGCTAGCGGCTTCGCCGCCACACCGCATCGTTTTTCTCTCAGAAGATCGCGGGCGGGAAATCAATGTCCCTTTTCTTGTCGCCAATCCGATTTTAGACCGAACCGACAGAAGATCTGGGGGGATCCGTTGAAGACCATCGTGATTGGCGGCCTGGCTGCCGCCTTGTCGGCGACCGCGCTCGCCTCGCCGGCGTCGGCGCAGGCGACCGACACTTGCGCCATCATCGTTCGCCCGGCCGCAAAGCCAACGAGTGTCGGCGAAGATTTCGATGCGGTGAAGAGGGTCGACCAGGACCTGCGCGATTATGCCGCCGCGGCGGGCAAGCCGCTCGACTGGCTAACCCCGGAACGGCAGCTGGCGCTCATTCAGCAACTGCCGCTCGCCGCCTTGCTTCAGGTCAATGCGGGAACGATTTCCGCGGACCCCCAGCCGATCACCCGGCAGGAGGCGGTCGGCGCCCGCCCGCGGCCCGGCGATGGCTGCGCGGTGGAGGTTCTGATCCCGCAGGTCATCCTCGAGCGTGGCGGCCTTGCCCAGCGCTCGCTGCGGATTTTCGGCGTCGTCCGACGCTATCCGGCCGCAGGCGAGGAGAAGCGCTTCAGCGGCTTCACCGCCGCGCCGATGCCGGGCTTCAAGATGAAGGAGCCGGGCGACCTGCCGGCCGCGACCAGCCTGGTCGAAACGTCCTTCAAGCAGGCGGTCGAAAAGCTGCTCGCCAGCAGCAGCAGGCCGCCGAAGAAATAATCCGGAAGATAATTACCAACAGGGGGGGAATATGCGACTTCGATTTCTGCTGCCGTTCGCCGTGCTCGCGACGGCCACGCCGGCCATGGCCCAGGACTCGGCCCAGCCGGCCTGCGAACTCCACATCTGGCCCGCCGAGCGTTTCCAGGCGATGACGACCGGCTGGCTCGGCGGGGGCCTGCTCGACGCCGCCGGCCATGCCAACGGCGACAAGGCGCGCCGGTCGCATCTCGCCTCGGCGCTCGATCCGCAGGGCCAGCTCGACGCGCTGACCAAGCTCGACCTCGTCAAGCTGCTCAATCTTCCGCCGTCGAAGATCGTCACCCATGCCGAGGCGCTCGACCGCAAGACGATCAACAAGATCAAGACCCGTCGGTCGGACTCGGCCGCCACCTGCTATTCCGAGCTGATGGTGACCGACGTCTTCTACCAGAAGGCCGCGATGTGGGGCCGCTCGCTGCGGACCAGCTTCATGCTCCGCACCTTCCAGCCGGGCACGGCCGAGCCGACGATCCGCAAGACCATGGGCGGCAACGGCCTCAAGATCTTCCCGGTCAAGGAAGGCGAGGACACGACCGCCGCGGATGCCGAGCTGATCGACGTGTTCCAGCGCAACTTCAGCGAGGCGGCCGGCAACTTCGCCAAGCAGACCGCCTCGCGGTAACCGACTAGCGCTCTCCGGCTCCGGCCTTTTTCGCGCGCTGCCGTTCGCGGAAGCGGGTGGCCCAGCCGGAGAGCTGCTTCTGGTCCGCGCGGGTGACGCCGAGCGCGTCGGCCTCGACGTCGCGGGTGACGACCGAGCCCGCGCCGACGATAGCGCCCGCGCCGACCGAGACCGGCGCGACCAGCGAGCTGTTCGAGCCGATGAAGGCCCCTTCCCCGATCCGGGTCGGATATTTGAAGAAGCCGTCGTAATTGCAGGTGATGGTGCCGGCGCCGATATTGGCCTTCGCACCCACCTCGGCGTCGCCGATGTAGCTGAGGTGATTGACCTTGGCGCCGGCCCCGAGCTTCGCCTTCTTCACCTCGACGAAGTTGCCGACCTTGGCGCACTCGCCCACCATCGCGCCGGGGCGGAGCCGGGCGTAGGGGCCGACTTCGGCGCCGCGGCCGAGCGTCGCGCCCTCGAGGTGCGAGAAGGCGCGGACGACGACCGCGTCGCCGACGCTGACCTTGGGACCGAAGAAGACATTGGGCTCGATCAGCACGTCACGGCCGAGCGCCGTGTCGAAGCTGAACCAGACGGTCTCGGGATCGAGCAGGGTCGCCCCCTCGGCCATGGCGCGGGCGCGGCGCCGTTGCTGCCAGTCGCGCTCGACCCCGGCGAGCTCGGCACGGCTGTTGATCCCTGCGGTCTGCCAGGCCTCGCATTCGACCGCGACCGCGTGGCGGCCATGGCGGTTGGCGACCATCACCACGTCGGGAAGATAATATTCGCCCGCGGCATTGTCGTTGCCGACTTCGCCCAGCCAGGCGAACAGGTCGCTCGCCTTGGCCGCGAGCATGCCGCTGTTGCACAGCCGGACCGCGCGCTCCTCGGGTGAGGCGTCCTTATATTCGACCATGCGCTCGATGTGATCGCCCTGCCCCAGGATGACCCGGCCGTAAGCGGCGGGATCGGCGGGCGAGGAAGCCAGCACCACGACGCCCGGCGCGTCGGCGCGATCGAGCCGCTCTACCATCGCGCGCAGGGTCTCGGCCTCGACGCACGGCGTGTCGCCATAGAGGACGAGGACATTGCCCGAAAAGCCGGCAAGCGCATCGGCGGCCTGCGCGACCGCGTGGCCGGTGCCCTTCTGCTCGGCCTGGACGGCGATGGCGAGGTCATCGCGGCCGGCGACCGCCGCCTCGAGCTGCTCGCGACCCTTGCCGACCACCAGCACGGTGCGCTCGGCACCGATCGCCGCGACCGTGTCGAGGAGATGCATCAGCATCGGGCGTCCGGCCAGCGGATGGAGGACCTTGTGCAGGTCGGACGCCATGCGGGTGCCCTGACCCGCGGCGAGGATGACGACGGCAAGCGAATTCATGGGCGGGGGCTCTGGCACTTTGCTCCGGAAAGCGAAAGGGCCTCCGCCCGGGTGAGCGAAGGCCCCGTCATATTGCTGCTGAGGCGAGGCCTAGCCGTTGCTGCCCTCGCCGCCGCCCGAAGGCTTGCGCGGCGCGGCGCGGCGGGCAGCGCCGGCACTGGTGCGGCTGGCCGAACGGCTGCGGGTCGCGGTCGAGCGCTTGGGCGTGGCAGCGGCCGCGCCATCGGCGGCCTTGGCGGCAGCGGGCTTGCGCGCGCGGCTGGGCGCAGAAGCCGAGCGGCCGGTCCCGGTCGCTTTCTCCTTGGCGCCCGCGGCGCGCTGGCTGGCGCTGCGCTTGGCGGTGCTGGCGGCACTCGAAGCGCGGCGGGCGGTGCCGCTGCTCTTTGCCGAGGACGAGGATGAGGAGGACGAGGAACCCGACGCGCCCCCGAGGACCTTCTGCGCGGCGTCGGCGACCGCTTCGGCGATCAGCGAGCCGAGCTTGCCGACGCTGGCGGCCATCGAACTGGCGGCGCTGCTGGCGCTGTCGGCGGCGTCGAGCCCGGCATCGCGGATCTTGCGGCGGACCGACGGGCTGGCGCTGATCGCGGCCGCGGCGGCGGCGAGCCCGGCGGCGAGCATTTCCTTGCTCATCGCGGCCTTGGCCAGCTTGTCGAAGGTGTCGTTGATCGAATTGTTGTCGGCAGCGCCATTGTCCTTGCTGGCGGAACTGCTGCTGCCGCTCTGGCTGCTCGACTTGGTCGTCTTGGCTCGGGCCACGATGTCTCTCCCCTGCTGAAAGGCGTTTTCGACAAGACGATGCAGCCGTGCAACGGTTCCTCAAGTCAAGAGGCAAGGCCATGGGCTGACACGTAAAAGGGACCGTCGCTTGGCTGCGACGGCCCCTTCGACATGGTCAGCGGCCGGAGAGCTCCAGCCCGGGAGACCATTAGCGCGGGTTGTTTAGGCCCGAGTCTCCCGAACGAACTTCACCGACCTCTCTGCTGAACCATGAGACATCGGATCACCTCCTTTCGCTGTGTTGTTGGCAGCGTCAGAATGCGCGAACGGCGACATCGTTCAAGTCTTGAAATGAAGCCTAGCTTCGGCAATCCTCGATGCTTCGCGCGGGCTCCGCCGCCGACCGCAGGACCAGCGGCAAGGTCCCCTGAACATCCACCCACAAGCGCCCGCGACTGAACGAAATTGCGTCGAGCAGCGGATCGCTCGCGAGCACCATGCTGCCGGTCAGGAGGCGGTCACTGCTGGTGGTCGCGATGCGAATCGGCGCGCCCGGCACCGCGCCGGTTCGTGAGAAACTCACCCGCCGAGTGCTTCGCGTGCAACGGATCACGAGCTGGGGCCCGCGCGAATCGGAAAAGACCGCTTCGCTGGTGTCGGGACCGCTGCGCCAGCTCCACTCGCCGGCATTGATCGGACGGGTGCGCCAGTCGGCGGGCACGCCGGGGAAAGCGGCGGCCTGGAGCGCCGCGAAAAGCAGGAACAAGGGCGAAATCCTCCTAGCGCGCGAGCTTGTCGACCTTGGCGCGAAGCGCGTCGAGTTCGGCCTTGAGCGCCGTCACGTCGTCGTTCTGCGCCGCCGACGCCGGCCGCTCCTGCGGCTTCACCACCCCGGCGAGGGCCTTGGCCCCCTGCTCCATGAATTCCATCTGGCGCTTGGCCATGTCGGCGAACAGGTTGCTTCCGAAGGCGTCCTTGAACGCCGCCTGGTTCTTGGAAAAGCTCTGCATCGCCGCGTCAAGATAGCCTGGCACCATGGTCTGCATCGAATTGCCGTAGAGCGCGATCAGCTGGCGAAGGAAGCTCGCGGGGAGCATGGTTGCGCCGCCCCGTGCCTCTTCCTCGACAATGATCTGGGTCAGCGCCTGGTGGGTGATGTCCTCGCCGGTCTTGGCGTCGACCACGACGAAGTCGCGACCCTCGCGGATCATCTGCGCCAGCCGGTCGAGCGTGACATAGGTCGAGCTCTCGGTGTCGTAGAGCCGGCGATTGGCATATTTCTTGATCGTGATCTTGTGGGGAGCGGCATTCATCGGGCAGTCCTCGACAGGTGGGTCAGGACCTAGCACCGCCGTCTGCCGCACCGCAACAAACGCGCGGGCCGCGACCCCTGCCCCTCTTCCTCGCCCTCCTGCGCGATGCCGCGTTGCGAAATCCTGAACTCGGCCAGCGGGCGCTGGCGGGGCTCAGGCGTTACCAGGAAAGCGCGCCGCCGCCGCCGCGCGCGCAGCGGCCGGTGCTCGCGTCGGTCGGGGGGGCCAGCCTGCGCGATTGCGGCGGCGAGGGAGCGACGCTCATCCTCGTGCCGTCGCTGATCAACCCGCCCGACATCCTCGACCTCGATCCCGATTGCTCGCTCGCCGAGGCGCTCGCCGCGAGGCACCGCGTGCTGCTGCTCGACTGGGGTCCGGCGGCCGCGCGGGCGCAGCTCGACCTCGTCGGACATGTCGAGGCATTGCTGCTGCCGCTGCTGGCGAACGCCGGGCCGGCGACCCTCGTCGGCTATTGCCTTGGGGGCACGCTCTCGCTCGCCGCCGCCGCGCGCGACGAGCTTGCCGCCGCGGTTGTCACGCTCGCCTCCCCGTGGCGGTTCGATGCCTATCCCGACGAGGCGACCGACGTGCTGGCGCGGCTGTGGCGGGAATCGCTGCCGGTCGCCCGCCAGCTCGGTTTCCTTCCGATGGAGCTGCTGCAAACGGCCTTCTGGCAGATCGACCCCGAGCGCATCGTCACCAAGTTCGCGCGCTTCGCCGACGCAGCGCAGGGGTCGACGGAAGCCCGCCGCTTCGTCGCGCTCGAAGACTGGGCCAATGGGGGCGAAGCCCTGCCACTGCCCGCCGCTCGCGCCTTGGTCGAGGACCTGTTCGTGGCGCGTAAGGCGGGCCTTGGCCCCCTTCCCGCCTGCCCGGCCCTCCATGTGACCGCGCGCGGCGACAGGATCGTACCGGCCGCGACGCGGGCACCGGGCGAGGGAATCGACCTCCCCGCCGGTCATGTCGGAATGGTCGTCGGCCGCGACGCCGCGCGGCTCCTTCACCGCCCCCTGCTGCAATGGCTTGAAGGGCCGGGCCGCCCCCGCTAGGGCGAGCGCAAGGCACCCGTAGCTCAGCTGGATAGAGCGCTGCCCTCCGAAGGCAGAGGCCACAGGTTCGAATCCTGTCGGGTGCGCCAGCTTTGCAGATCAGACGAATGCCGTCATCCTACTTCTCCCGGCGGGATGAAACTGAGAAGCGAAGTCTTGTGGCGGCCGTCAGGAATGACCGGTATCCGCGGCGATGCCGCGAAAGCGGTCGCTGGTTTGTCGGTTGGGCAAATGTGGGCTCCCGACCCATTCCAGACATCCGTAGACGACTGGACGCGGATGGGGTGCGATTAGCATTTAGTATTCATCGTTCGGTCGCAGTCATCAGCTTTGCTCCAATGGCGGAGGGACTCTCTCCTGATCCACACCTTTGGAACTCATGATCTCTGGCGTTAAAGTAAGCAAAAGAAGGTAGAGCGCCATGCCGGCAATGGCGCCGCTCCCGCGTGGACAGTTGATCGTTTGCAGCGGCGACTTTGACGCCTTCTCACGTCTCCGCCTGAAATGTTGGTATCAGTTCTAGCAGCGTGGCGTAATGTCCCAAGCTCCAAACTGCGTTGAGAGAAAAATGCTAGTGCGCCGCCCACTATTAAGTCAGAACTGCTTGGAAGCTAAGGATCCTTGTAGGCGAGAGATAAGGACTGTCAGACTCGCTGCGAAGGTAGCTCAGAGAAATCCTTCCAAGACGAGCCGCCCTTCTAACCAGTCACTGTCCGACTAGCGCCGAATGCGCAACAAGACGGTCTTGGCTACCTTCGCAGCATTGAACACAACTAAAGCTAAGCGAAAAACCCCGTAGCGATTCGTCGCTCCGTACCGCAAAAATTTATCTCTCGCCGAGAGCCCGCCCTTTGCAAGCATGTCCGCGATCTCTTGCGACGCGAAGATTTCCAAGTACTCGCGAATCTTTGCCTCCATCATTCTCTGGTCATCCGTCTTCACGGGCCAGACATAGGCGGAGAGCATGAACACCTGCTCAAAGGCCCGCAGAACCATTCGCGCTGTGAGCCGAGGATCAAAGTCGTTGTCCCGCAACATTCTGGCGGTGAAGATATCTGCCATGGGCGCATCGAAGATCTTTGTTGATATCTTTTGAGTAATGGCCTCAGGATTGCCCCTTCGATAGTAGAAGACCCCATCGCAGAAGGCGACTTTATTGCAGGACAGAAAGAAGAGCTTAGAAGCGTAAGCATCCGCCCACGCCCCTATGTTTGGGTACATGATCTTCTTGACCACCGAAGCTCGTAGCAGAGCATTCCCCGGGATTACGGTGTCGAGGGCGAAAGTCACCGCCTCTCGATTGGTCAGCACGACGCTACGGTCGCCATGAACGCCAACGAGGCTGGGTGATGACAGCCCCAGGAAGACGAGGTCGGGAATTACGGCGTCGGCTCCCGTTTCATCAGCCCGTGTTACCATTCTCTCAATCCAGTCAGGAGAATAAAGATCATCCTGCGACGAATATACGAGGTAGTCCCCACGGCTGTGCTTGATAATCTCGTTCAGCACCTTGGGAGCGTCCCCAAGGTTCTTTTGCAACGATAGGACCCTTACCCGATGGTCTTTCGCGGCAAAGGCGGAGAGCAGCTCAAGGCTATCATCTTCGGATTTGTCGTCCGCAAATATCACCTCAAAGTCCTTAAACGTCTGCGCTTCAAGGGACTGGATCGTTTCGGGTAGATTTAGTGCGCCGTTATAAACGGGGATCATCACAGTAGCACGCGGGGACATTCGAACTCCTCGATATTGTCGCGGCACACGAGCCACTGAGTAGATCAGGCCGAGCCATAGGGATCACTGCCTCGGAGCGGAATGGTACTTTTCCGCATAGAGCGCTTTTAAAGATAGTTCCCTAGCGAGGGAATGTCCGTCCTGAGGAGCAATGAAGCACGGAGTTCACGCCTCGCTAGATTTCTCGAAACGGCGGGGTCCTCGTTCGCGCCCCGATTGTAGATAAAAGTGGGCGATAATGTTTCGGTCATCGACGAAACATCGAAGCCCGCCAAGCGACTAACCGGTCCCCGCCAACCGGAGACTGTCGCCATGATCACGTGCTTCATCCGCTACGAGCTGGACCCCAATCAGCTCCCGCAATTCGACCAATATGCCCGCAACTGGGGCACGGCGATCCCGCGTTGCGTGGCCACCCTGATTGGCTATTTCGCGCCGCACGAAGGCTCGGCGACCACGGCCTATGGGGTCTATTCGATCGAGAGCCTGGCCGCTTACGAACAATATCGGGCCCGGCTGCGCGATGATCCGCTCGGACGGGAGAATTTCGCCTTCGCGCAGAGGGAGAAATTCATCCGCCGCGAAGACCGCCTGTTCCTGCGGCTCGCCTCCGCGCCCCATGCGGAAATCGTCCGCCCGTGATCGCGGTTCTCTTCGAGGCCTGGCCGGCGGCCGGCGAACAGGATCACTATCTCGACCTTGCCGCCGCGCTCAGGCCCCAGCTCGATTTCATCGACGGTTTCATCTCGATCGGGCGCTTCGAAAGCCTGGCCGAGCCGGGGAAATTATTGTCGCTGTCGTTCTGGCGTGACAAGCAGGCGATCGCTGCCTGGCGCAACAGTCCGGAGCATCGGGCGACGCAGGCCAGGGGCCGGGCCGGGGTGTCTCGCGACTACCGCCTCCGTATTGCCGAGGTGTCACGGGACTACCGCCTCACCGATCGCGCGCAGGCACCATCTGACAGCCCGGCCGTGCACGAACGGAGCAGATGACGATCGGGCGCGACCGAGACGTGCACCTAGGGCCGTGAACTTTCCACCGCCGCGCAACGATTTCGCACGGCGTGCATTGCGCAAGCCGAGACGATCCTTGGCGAGCCGTAACGACACCTCTTCCGCGCCCGGCGCCGACTACGAGTTCAAGCCTCATGAGCGCCCCTTCATGCCCGGCTCGCCCGCGACGCCGGAGCATCCGCTTCCGCGGCGGATCGGCTATTTCCTGATCGGGGTGCTGATCTCGATCAGCGCCGGTCTCGCCAACGGAATCCTCGTCGCCAACCTGCCGCAAATCCAGGGCGACCTCGGCCTGACCCCGGTCGAGGGCGGGTGGATCGCGGCGGCTTATTCCATGACCAACGTCTGCACGAGCTTCGTGCTGATCAAGTTTCGCCAGCAATTCGGGCTGCAGCGAATCACCCGCGTGTTCCTGATCGGGTTCGTGCTGCTGACGGGCCTGCAGATCTTCGTCCACGGCTTCTGGACCGAGGTCTCGGTTCGCGCCGCCGCCGGGGTCATCGCGGCCGGGTTCAGCCCGCTGGGCTTCTTCTACATCATGCAGGCGATGCCCCCGGCGGCGCGATTGGGGGGCATGATCATGGGCATCGGCCTTGGCCAGATCGCGCTTCCGCTGGCCCGCTTCCTGTCGCCGCTGCTGCTGGTGAACGGCGATCTCCAGACGCTTTACCTGTTCGAATTCGGGCTGGCGCTCATCTGCTTCGGCTGCGTCGCGCTCCTTCGCCTGCCGCCAAGCGAGCGCGCGCCGGTGTTCGAGAAGCTCGACGCGGTCACCATGACGCTATTCGCGCCGGGCATCGCGCTCTTGACCGCCGTCCTCGTCCAAGGGCGGATCGTGTGGTGGACGACGCCCTGGATCGGCTACGCGCTCGCGGCCTCGGTGGTTCTCATCGGCGCGGCGATGCTGATCGAGCACAATCGCGCCAATCCGATGCTCAACACCCGCTGGATCGCAAGCCGGGCGATCATCCGCTTCGCCGCCATTGCCGCGGTGATGCGCGTGCTGCTGAGCGAACAGGGCTATGGTTCGATCGGGCTGCTGACCTTGGTCGGCATGGGCCAGGACCAGCTGGTCCACTTCTACCTCATCGTCACCCTCGCAAGCCTCGCCGGGCTCGCGGTCGGACTTTACACGATGACCCCCACCGACCTCCTTCGCCCGATCGTGGTCTCGATCGCGCTGATCGGGATCGCCGCGTGGATGGACGCCGACGCCTCGAACCTCACCCGGCCCGACAACCTGCTCCTGAGCCAGGCGATGATCGCCTTTGCGACCATCCTCTTTACCGGACCGACGATGATGGCCGGCGTGCTTCGCGCCTTGTCCAAGGGGCCGAGCCACATGGTCAGCTTCTCGGCGGTGTTCGGCGTCTCGCAGACCATCGGCGGTCTCGGCGGAACCGCGCTGCTCGGCACCTTCCAGTTCATCCGCCAGAAATTCCACAGCCACGAGCTGGTCCAGTCGATCGTCGCCACCGATCCCCTCGTCGTGCAGCGGCTCCAGCAGCTGGGCGGCGCCTACGGCCGGGTGGTCGGCGATCCCGTCCTCCGCCAGGCGCAGGGCGCCGCGACCTTGAGCGCGCAGGTCAGCCGCGAGGCCGCGATCCTCGCCTTCAACGACGTCTTCCTGTTGATCGCCTTCCTCGCCGCGCTCGCCTTCCTGTGGCTCGGCGGGCGCTGGCTGGTGCTTCGTGTGCGTGGCGTAAACCCCCTGGCGGCGGACCTCGCCGCGCTACAGAAGATGCTTGCGAACCGCTGATGGCCAACGACACTACCGCCCCCACCCCCGTCGCCGACCCGGTCGGCTCGAGCGACCAGCGGCGCACCGCCGCGCCGCCGCAGTTCGAGCCCGAGACGCACGAGCGGCTGACCGACCCCATCGAGGCCGACACGCCCGCCCCCGAGAAACGGTCGCGCGGCTGGGCACCGCCGCGCTCGGGGCTGAAGGGCACGCTCGCCTTCGTCGCGATCCTGATCGCGGGCGCGCTGCTTGTCCTCTATGCCTGGGGGCTGCCGCCGTTCGTCACCAGCGTGCAGACCACCGACAATGCCTATGTCCGCGGCCAGACCACGGTGATCGCGCCGCAGGTCAACGGCTATGTGACGCAGGTCTTCGTGCAGGACTTCAGCCAAGTGAAGGCCGGCCAGCCGCTCGCCCGGATCGACGACCGCATCTACCGCCAGCGGGTCCAGCAAGCCGAGGCGGCGATCGCGGCGCAGCAGGCGAGCCTTGCCAATTCGCAGCAGAGCCGCCGGTCGAGCGAGGCGCAGGTCGCCGGCCAGACCGCCGCGGTCGCCAATGCCCGCGCCCAGCTCGCCAAGGCGCGTGCCGACATGGCGCGGGTCAACGAATTGGTCGCTGAGCGCTCGCTGTCCCTGCGCGAACGAGACCAGACGCTTGCCGCGCTCCGCCAGGCCGAGGCCGCGGTGCTCCAGGCCGAGGCGCAGCGGTCGGTGGCTGAGGAGCAGGTGCGGACGGTGACGGTCGGCCGCGGCGGACTCGAGGCCGGGGTCGCCAATGCCCAGGCCCAGCTTCGCCTCGCGCAAATCGACCTTGCCAACACCATCATCCGCGCGCCGCAGGATGGGCAGGTGAGCGAGCTCGGGGTCCGGCTCGGCCAATATGTCACCGCCGGCAGCCAGATGATGTTCCTGGTGCCAAAGACCGTCTGGGTCGTCGCCAACTTCAAGGAAGCGCAGACCGCGAAGATCGTCCCCGGCCTGAAGGCGCGAATCCGGGTCGATGCGCTTGGCGGCGAGGAACTGACCGGTACCGTCCAGCAGCTCGCCCCCGCGGCGGGAAGCGAGTTCAGCGTCATCCGACCCGACAATGCGACCGGCAATTTCGTCAAGGTCGCGCAGCGGATCGCGGTCCGGATCGCGATCGACCCCGGCCAGCGGCTCGCCCAGCGGCTCCGCCCCGGCATGTCGGTCGAGGCGCGGATCGACACGGCGGGGGTCAAGTGAGGCGGGCGCTCGGGCCCCTCGCGGCCGCGGGCCTTCTCGCCGCCTGCGTGCCCGCCACCCCGCCCCTTCCCGAGGGCGTGGCCGTGATCCCGAACAGCGGCTGGCGGACTCCGCTCACCGCCACCGTCCCGCTCGACAAGGCGTGGTGGAACGGCTTCGGCGATCCGGTCCTGACCGCGCTCGTCGAGACCGCGCTCGCCAATAACAGCGACATCGCCATCGCCGCCGCTCGGGTCCGCGAAGCGCGGGCGCAGGAGCAGATCGCCCGCGCCGCCTTTCTCCCATCGCTCGACGCCGGCGTGGGCGTGCAGGAGGCGCGCACCGTCAGTCCCTTCGGTACGCCATCGACCAACACCAGCGCCCAGCCGCTTCTCCAGGCATCCTACGAGCTCGACCTGTTCGGCCGGGTGCGGGAAACCGCCTCTGCCGCGCGCTCGGCCTATCTCGCCAGCGCCGCGGCACGCGATGCCGCGGCCCTCAGCGTCGCCGGCGCGACCGCCAGCGGCTACCTCACCCTGCGCGGCCTCGACTCCCGGCTCGCCATCGCCGAGCAGACCGTCGCCAGCCGGACCGAGGCACTTCGGATCAGCCGCAACCGGGCGCGGGTCGGCTATACGAGCGACCTCGAGCTGCGCCAGGCCGAAGCCGAATATCGCTCGACCACCCAGCTGCTGCCGCAGCTCCGCCTCGCCATCGCCCGGCAGGAGAATGCCCTCGCGCTCTTGACCGGCACTACCCCGCGCGACGTCATCCGTGGCCGCAGCCTTGCCGAATTGAGGCCCCTGCCCGTTCCCGCCTTGCTGCCGTCCGAGCTGCTCCGCCGCCGCCCCGACATCGCCAGCGCCGAATATCAGGTGGCGGCGAGCGACAGCTCGCTGGCCGCCGCGCGCGCGCAATTTTTGCCGCGCATCAACCTCGCCGCCAGCCTCGGCGCGGTCATTTCGGGCGCGCTCGGCGATCCCGTCAGCATCTGGTCGCTGGGCGCGAGCGTCCTCGCCCCGATATTCCAGGGCGGGCGGCTGTCGGGCAATCTCAACGCCAGCGCCGCGCGCCGTGACCAGGCGCTCTTCACCTATCGCAAGACCGCGCTCACCGCCTTCCGCGAGGTCGACGACGCTTTGGCCGCGGTCCGCCGGCTCGGCGAGCAGCGCCGCGAATTGTCGCTCCAGCGCGTGGCCCTCGCCGACGCCCTCAGGCACGCGACCAATCGCTACGAAGCGGGCTACACCTCCTATCTCGAGCAGCTCGACGCCCAGCGCGCCTTGCTCGCCACCGACCTCAATCTCGCCCAGCTGCGGACCGACGAGCTCAACGCGACCGTGGCGCTCTACCAGGCGATGGGCGGCGGCTGGAGCGGCCCGCCGGCCCCCTAGGCCGCGGTCCGGACCACGCCCGCCGCGCGGACGTGATCGAGCGTCGGATAGCCGTTGACCGCCATCAGGAGATCGGCCTCGGCGAGGATGCAGCGAAGGACGTGGGCGGCGCCCTCGGCCCCGTCGAGCGCAAGGCCATAGACATAGGGCCGGCCGATTCCGACCATCCGCGCGCCCATCGCCACCGCCTTGATCGCGTCGGTGCCCGAGCGGATCCCGCTGTCGAACAGAACCGGGGTCGAGCCGGCGGCCTCGACCACATCGGCAAGCATGTCGATCGCCGCGATGCCGCCATTGGCCTGGCGTCCGCCGTGGTTCGAGACGTAGATGGCGTCGGCGCCGAGGTCGATCGCGCGGCGCGCGTCATCCGGGTGGCAGATCCCCTTCAGGACCAGTGGCAGCTTGCTCAGCGACTTCAGCCAGGAAAGATGCTCGAAGGTCAGCACCTTGCCGAAGGTCTGGGCCCAGGCCGCGATCGCCGCCTGCGGATCGTCCTCGGGCGACCGGGCCAGCCGCGAGCGGAAGACGGGATCGCTGAAATAATTGTGGAGCACCGCGCCGCGCAGCTGGGGGAAGGTCGCGGTGTTGAGGTCTCGCGGTCGCCAGCCCGTCACCCAGGTGTCGAGCGTCACCACCAGCGCGCTCGCCCCCGCACGTTCGGCCCGGGCGACGAGGCTCTGGGCCAGTTCCTCGTCCTTGGGCGTATAGAGCTGGAAGAAGAAGGGCGTGTCGCCCGTCGCCGCCGCGACCTGTTCGATCGGATCATTGGCGAGCGTCGAGAGGCAGAAGGGCACGCCGGTCGCCGCCGACGCCTTGGCCGCGGCCAGGTCGCCATGCTGGTCGGCGGTGACGAAGCCGTTGACCCCGACCGGGGCCATGAAAAGCGGGCTTGGAAAGCGGCGGCCGAACAGTTCGACCGAGAGGTCGCGCGTCGTGGAGTCGAGCAGCATCCGCGGCACCATCCCCCAGTGGCGGAAGGCGACGGCGTTGCTGTCCTGCGTCCATTCGTCGCCGCAGCCGCCCTGGACGTAATTGCGCGCGTCGCGCGGCATGGCGGCCTCGGCCTGGCGCTGGAGCGAGGCGAAGTCGGTCGGGAGCTTGGGCACCACCCCGCCCAGCCCGGCCATGTAGATGCTCGTCTGGAAGTCACCGTAGTGCATGCCCGCTCCCGCCTCAGCCCGCCGACGCCTCCCGCGCCGCCGGCTCGCCTTTCGCGGTCGCCCGGTCGAGAAGGTAGTCGTCCGGGTCCGCCCTGCGGGTCATGCGCCAGAAATCGTCGTTCCGCCACGGGGTGATGGCGACGATCCGACCGCGCGAATTGCGATACCAATTGTCGGCCCCGCGGTGGGTCCAGACCATTTTCTCATGCGCGGCATCAACCTTCGCACGATAGGCATCATAGACCTCCGGGCGAACCTCGATCGTCTCCGCGCGCGAACCGGAAAGGAGCTTCAGTATCTCCAGAATATAATGCATTTGGTTCTCGATAGAGCGGATCATGCTGCCGCCGTGACCGGAACCGACATTGGGGCCGAGGAGGATGAAGAAATTGGGAAAGCCCGGCACCGCGGTGCCGAGATAGGCTGACGCATTGTCGATTTCCCAGACCTCGCGCAGCACCGCCCCATCGCGGCCGACGACATCGTAGGATCCAAGCACCTCGGCCGCCTTGAAGCCGGTCGCGAGCACCAAGACGTCGGCCTCGACCCGCTCGCCATTGCCGGCGACGAGGACACCTTCCTCGACCCGGCTCAGTCGGTCCGCGACCAAGCGGACGTTGTCGCGGCGGAGCGCGCGGTACCAGCCGTTGTCGAGCAGCATGCGCTTGGCGAACGGGGGGAAGTCCGGGAGCACCTTGTCGAGCAGGTCCTGCCGGTCGCCCAGCTGGTCGACGACATATTGCGTGAAGAAGCGGCGGTGCCCATCATTGACGGCGTTCAGCGACCGCTGCGGCTCGGGCCAGCTCGGGTCCTTGAACAGCGAGCTATGGATCCGGTCGTTGAAGGTCCAGGTCAGGCGCTGCTCATACCATTGGCGGTAGAGCGGCACCGCCTGCATGAGGTAGCGCACGTCGGCCGGAATCTCGCGGCGATATTGCGGGAAAGGCGCGGCCCACTGCTTCGAACGGGCGAAGATGCTGAGCTCGGCGACGCGCGGGGCGATCTCGGGAACGAGCTGCATCGCCGACGCGCCGTTGCCGACCACCGCGACCTTCTTGCCGGTGACGTCCAGATCCTCGGGCCATTCGGCGGTGTGGACGACGGGCCCGGCGAAGCTTTCGATCCCCGGAATGGCGGGCTTCTGCGGGACATTCAGCACCCCGACCGCGCTCAGCACGACGTCGGCGCGGGCGACGAAGCGGCTGCCGTCGGCCTTGGCCGCGCTCACCTCCCACTGGCGATCTTCCTCGATCCAGCGGACTTCCTCGACCCGGGTCCCGAAGCGGACATGGTCGCGCACGCCGAAGCGATCGGCGACCGCCGACAGGTAGCGGCGGATCTCGCTCTGGAGCGGGAAATAATGCGCCCAGTCCCATTCGGCGAAGGAGAAGGTGTAGGTGAGGTTGGGTGTGTCGACGCCGCAGCCGGGATAGCGGTTCTCGAACCACGTGCCGCCGACATCCTCGTTCTTCTCGAAGATTTCCCAGGCGACGCCCGCCTGCGTCAGGTTGACCGCCGCGCACAGGCCCGAGATCCCGCCCCCGACGATGATCGCTTTCAGCGGGCGGCCCGGGGCCAGGGCCGGATCGGGGCGACGAAGACCGAGGTTGAAGGCGATGATCTCGCCATATTCGGGCGGCACCGGCTCGCCCATCGCGACCGCCAGCATCGCCGCGAGGCGGGTGTCGGCCGGATCGGGATCGGCGACGGGGGCGCCGTCGAGCCAGGCGAAGATGGCGTCGCGCGCGGCGGCGCGGATTTCCTGCTGGATGGCGGGGTCGAGCCCGCCATCGTCATTGTCGTCGAGGCCCCCGGCGCGACTCGGCGCATAGGGATCGGCAAGCCAGCGCGAGTCGCCGGTCAGCTGGACCAGTACCATCAGCAACGAGGGGATGTTGGCCTGCGCGATTCCATTCGCGAGCCGGTCCCGATCAATGGCCATCTTCGCTTTGTCGCCCACCCGCAAATCCCGCATTTCAAATAGATACTCGTCAGTAGCTCAAGTGCCCGCCGACGTCCAGTCGAGGCGAGAAATTGACCGCTTGCCCTACTCAAAATTCTCGACTTATACTGGCGAGTAGGAGGCGCGGTCGTCGCGCGGAGGAGGGCCCCATGAAATCGCATCACCTGCTTCACTCGGCTGCCTGGCTGGCCGGTCTCACACTCGCTTTTCCCGCCGCCGCTCAGGCGCAAGCCGCCGCCGATTCGACCGCCGCTGCGGAGGCCACCGCGCAACCCGCCGATCCAACCCCCGCCCCTGCCCCCAGCGACAATGCCGGCGACATCGTCGTCACCGCGACCAAGCAGTCGCTCTCGCTTGCCAAGACCCCGGCGGCGATCAGCGCGATCCGCTCGGACGAGATCATGCCCGGCGGGATCCAGAATATTGGCGACCTCCAGACGGTCGTCCCCAATGTCTCGATCGGCGACCAGTTCGGCGTCAATCGCACCTTCGTGCGCGGCATCGGCCTCACCAGCATCGACCTCGGTGCCGATGGCGCGGTCGCCTTTCTCCAGGACGGCGCGATCATCTCGCGCCCCTCGGCCCAGCTCAGCGGCTTCTACGACCTCGACCAGATCGAGGTGCTGCGCGGGCCCCAGGGCACCCTCTACGGGCGCGGCGCGACCGGCGGCGCGATCAACCTCGTCGTCAAGAAGCCGACCACCACACCCGAGGGCTATGCCCGGCTGACCATCGGCAATTATCAGAGCCGCGTGCTCGAGGCCGCGGTCGGCGGGCCGATCGCCGACGACAAGCTCATGGTCCGGGTCGCGGGCAAATATGAGAAGCGCGACGGCTACGGGAAGAATCTCTTCACCGGGCGCGACATCGACGACCGCGACGCCTACGCCTTCCGCGGCGTCCTCGTCAGTCGCCTCACCCCCGACGTCAAGCTGACCCTCATCGGCGACCACAGCCGCGAAAAGGACGCCAATTACGCCTTCCACTATTTCGGGCCATCGATCGTCCCCGACGCGGCGCTTCCTCACAAGCTGATCGGCGGCCAGTCGATCATCGATTATTACGCCGCCCGCGGTGAGAAGCCCAATTTCCGCAACATCTATTCGGACGAGGAGCCGCTCAACCGCCGCAGGGGTACGGGCGTCACCGGGATCCTCGACTTCAACCTCGGCGACGTGGCGATCAAGTCGACTACCGCCTATCGCAAGTTCCGCCGCTTCAACCGCGACGACCTCGATGTCAGCGACGTGTGGATGTACGGCCGCAACGACTACACCGAGGACAGCAAGTCGTTCAGCCAGGAACTGACCGGCAATTACTCCGCCGGCAACGTCACACTGCTGGGCGGCCTCATGTATTTCCGCGAGAAGCTGTTCGGCGAGGTGCGGGTGCCGACCGTCAACCTTGGCGTCCTGTTCGGGCTTCCGGCCGACATCTTCGACGATGGATTCTACCTCCAGCGCGGCACGGTGAAGACCAAGGCCTATGGCGCCTTCCTGCAGGGCAGCTACCAGGTCACGCCCGAGCTCAAGATCACCGCCGGCGCGCGCTACAATTACGAGCGGCGCGCAGGCAGCGGCTTCTTCCGCTTCGATGCGATCGGTGTGAACGTGCCGACCGACAAGAAGAAGGGCTGGAGCGCGATCACGCCCAAGTTCCTGGTCGAATATGAGCCCGACGCCGACACCCTGCTCTACGGAACCATCACGCGCGGCTTCAAGTCGGGGGTCATCAACGTCGGCAGCGCCAATGCGGTCATCGATCCCGAATTCGTCTGGAATTACGAAGCGGGCTTCAAGCGCAAGCTGTTCGACCGCCGCGTGCTGCTAAGCGGCGCGGTCTTCTATTACGACTACAAGGATCTGCAGGTCGGCTTCGTCAACGCGCAGAGCATCGTCGAAACGGTCAACGCCGCCTCCGCCCGCAACTATGGCGCCGAGCTCGAGGTGCAGGGCAAGGTCACCGACCAGCTCAACCTCAACGCCTATGGCGCCTATCTCAACGCCCGCTTCACCGATTTCTGCAACGGCTATTACGGCGCCGCCGTGCCGCGGCCGGGGATCAGCTACAAAGCCTGTTCGAGCGATCCGGCGCTGGCGGACCTCAGCGGCAAGCGGCTGCCCAACGCGCCTTCCTTCAGCTTCGGCGGCGGGTTCGACTACACCGTGCCGCTCGGCCGTTCGAAGATCGTCGCCGACGCCGACATGTCCTACCAGAGCAAGGTCTATTTCACCGAGTTCAACAACTATGATGCCGAACAGAAGGGCTATGCGCTCTTCAATGCCGGGCTGACCTATTACACGCCCGGCGAGCGCTTCATGGTCCGCGGCTGGGTCAAGAACATCGGCGACAAATATGTGGTCGCCAACAACATCATCACCGCGGCGACCTTCGCCTACGTACGGGTCGGCTCGCTGATGCCGCCGCGGACCTACGGCCTGACGCTCGGAACCAAATTCTAGGCGCAGGGACAGCGCCGGACCGGCCTCGCGCCGGTCCGGTCGGAGGTGTGACATGGACCAGTTTCGTATCGGCCAGATCACCGTTTCCCGGGTCGAAGAATGGAGCGGCGGCTTCAGCAGCGCCGACTTCCTGTTCGCCGGTTACGAAGAGCCCGTGTGGCGCCGGCGCGAGCCCGAGTTCGTCCCCGACTTCTACCTCCCCGACGAGGGCAAGATCTTCGGCGTCCTGCAAAGCTGGGTGATCGATACCGGCGCCGAGCGTATCCTGTTCGACACCGGCGCGGGCAATGACAAGGAGCGGCCCGGAATCCCGATTTTCGGCAATCTGCAGACCGACTACCTCGCCCGCCTCGCGCGCGCCGGCTACCGGCCCGAGGACATCGACACGGTCGTCTGCTCGCATCTGCACATCGACCATGTCGGCTGGAACACGCAGCTGGTCGACGCGCGCTGGCAGCCGACCTTCCCCAACGCCCGCTACATCCTGCCGGTCGCCGACCGCGACTATTGGGACCCGGCCGGGACTGGCGCGCGGCCGACCGAGCAGGGCGCGTTCGTCAATGCCGGCGTGTTCGAGGACAGCGTCCAGCCGATCATCGACGCCGGCCGCGCCATCTGGGCGGAGGACGGCCATGAGGTGTTGCCGGGAATGACGCTCCACGCCCGCCCCGGCCACACTCCCGGGCAGATGGCGCTCGCGCTCGAGGACGGCGGCGAGAAGGCCCTTTTCGTCGGCGACATCCTCCACCATCCGATGCAGGTCCACCGGCCCGACTGGAACAGCCGCTTCTGCGAAGATCCGGAACAGGCCATCGCCTCGCGCCGCAAGACGCTCGAAGAGGTCGCCGACAGCGGCGCCCTGCTCGTCCCCGCGCATTTCGGCGGTGAGCATCTGGTTCGTGTCACGCGCGAGGACGGCGCCTTCCGCCCGGTCTATGTGAAGGACCTGCGCTGATGGCGACCGCGGCCGTGCCGAGCTTCGCGCTCGATCCTTCCGACTGCAGACTGCTCGCCGAGCCGCACCCCGTCTTCAACCACCTGCGCGAAGCCGATCCCGTCCACTGGTCCGACCATGGCTATTGGGTGGTCAGCCGCTACGAGGACGTGCGCGCGGTGGTGATGGACCGCGTCAATTTCGGCCAGGGCGACTTCGTCCGCAACATCCAGCTCCTCTACGGGCCCGATTTCGACGTCCTCAGCCACTCCTCCTACCAGTGGCTGTCGGAGGTGTTCGTGTTCCAGGACCCGCCGCGGCACACCCGGCTGCGCGGCCTAGTCACCCAGGCGCTGACCGCCCGGCGCGTGCAGGCCATGCGCCCGCGTATCCAGGAGATCACCGACGCCCTCATCGATCGCCACCTGGCGCGGGGCGAGATGGAGCTGATTCACGACTTCGCTTACCGGCTCCCGACCCTCGTCATGTGCGACATGCTCGGGATCAGCGAAGAAGAAGCGGACGACGCCCTTCTCGCCAAGCTCAACCAGGCGATCGCCGACAGCTTCCTCGTCCTCGAGATGCGCGCGCTCCCGCCCGGGGAGCTGGCGCTCGCCAACCGCCAGATCGACTATCTCGAGGAGTTCTTCGGCGGCATCTTCGAGCGCCGCCGCCGCCACCCGCAGGACGATCTCGCGACCGCCCTGCTGCACGCCCGCGAAGGCGGCGAGGGTCTCAGCGAGCGCGAGATGACGACCGTCGCCATCGGCCTGTTCGGCGCCGGCTTCGAGACCACTGCGCACATGATCGGCAACGGCGTGCTGACGCTGCACCGCCATCCGGGCGAGTGGCAGCGGCTTGTCGCCGACCCCGGTCTCGCCGCCAGCGCGACCGAAGAGATTCTTCGCTTCGAAAGCTCGCTCACCGCCACCTATCGGACCGCCTTCAACGACGTGACCATCGGCGGCCGGACGATCAAGGCGGGCGAGCGCGTGCTTGCGCTGACCGCCGCGGCCAATCGAGACCCGGGCGTCTACAGCAACCCCGACCGCTTCGACATCGGCCGCCGCGAGGCCGGGCAACTGAGCTTCGGCGGCGGGATTCACTTCTGCGTGGGAGCCCAGCTGGCCCGGCTCGAGGGCGAGATCGCGCTGGCGACCCTCGCGCGGCGCCTTCCCGGGATGCGCGTCGACACCGCCGCCCCGGCGTGGCGCGGGCTTCTCTTCCGCGGCCTCGAGCGCCTGCCCGTCCGCTGGCCGCTCCCCGCATGAGCAGCGCCGGTCGCGGCGGGCCGCTCGCAGGCATAAGGGTGATCGAGTTCGCCGGACTTGGCCCCACCCCCTTTGCGGGCATGATGCTGGCCGATTACGGCGCGGAGGTGCTGCGGATCGAGCGGGCCGGCGCGCCCCCCTATCTCGGCAGCGCCGCGGTCCAGTATCTCAATCGCAGCCGCGCCTCGATCGTCCTCGACCTCAAGGACGCGGACGGCCACGAATTCGCCAACCGGCTGCTGGGGTCGGCCGACGTCCTTCTCGAAGGCTATCGCCCCGGCGTCATGGAGCGGCTCGGGCTCGGTCCCGAAACGGTCTGCGCGGCGCATCCGCGGCTGGTCTATGCCCGCATGTCGGGCTGGGGCCAGAACGGACCGCTGGCGCGCGCGGCCGGGCACGACATCAACTATCTCGCGCTCAGCGGCGCACTCCATGCCATGGGACCGGGCGACGCCCCGCCGGTCCCGCCGCTCAACCTGGTGGGAGACTTCGGCGGCGGCGGGATGCTGGTCGTCGGCGGGATCCTCGCTGCGCTGGTCGAGCGGGCCGGCAGCGGCCGCGGCCAGCTGGTCGACGCGGCGATGCTCGACGGCGCCGCCCTGCTCTTCACCCAGATCGCGGGCTGGCAGGCGGGGGGCTTGTGGACGGAGCGGCGCGGCGACAACCTGCTCGACGGCGGCGCCTATTTCTATCGCTGCTACGACACCGCCGACGGCAAGTTCATGGCGGTCGGCGCGCTTGAGGAAAATTTCCACGACGCCTTCCTCGCCGGCCTGGGTTTCAATCCTTGCGACTTTCCCGACCGCCTCGACCGGCGTCACTGGGACGCGCGGGCCGACCGGATCGCCGCCCGTTTCCGCGCGCGCAGCCGGGCGGAATGGACCGACCATTTCGACCGCCTCGACGCCTGCGTCTCGCCGGTGCTCACCCTCGCCGAAGCCGCCGCCCATCCCGCCAATGTCGAACGGAAGGTCTTCGCCGGGCTCGAGCCCGAGCCCGCGCCGCGCTTCTCGCGCACGCCCGCGCGGCGCGGCGCGGCACCCGCGGCAGCGGGGAGCGGCGGCCTCGAGGCCCTGCGCGACTGGGCCGGGGACGATCGCTACTGGCAGACACTGATTGCGCGTGGAATCCTCCACGCGGATTGACCATCCTGGCCGGCGCCCGCCCCCGGCGCCGGCCGAATGTCGAAGGAGTAGAGTGATGCAGGCAGGTACCGAGATGACCTTCACCGCGACCGAGCGGGTCAGCATCGGCCGCCCGGCCGCCGAGGCGATCCGCGAGCAGGCCGAGCGGCAGGACGCCCGCCGGGTCTTCATCCTCGCCGGCTCGACCTTGCGCCACAAGACGGACGAGGTGGCCGCGATCGAGCGGGCCTTGGGCGATCGCCATGCCGCGACCTTCGACGGCATCCACCCGCACGCGCCCCGCACCGACGTGCTTGCCGCCGCCAATGCCGCGCGCGCCGCCGATGCCGACCTGGTGGTCACGGTCGGCGGCGGATCGGTCACCGACGCTGGCAAGATCGTCACCCTGCTGATCAAGCATGGCGTGGAGGACATTGCCGCGTTCGAGCCGCTGCGCGTCTACGTCACCCCCGAGGGACAGGTGGTCAATCCGGTGACCGTCGGCCCCGACATCCGCGTCATCTGCATCCCCACCACCCTGTCGGGCGGTGAGTTCAATGCCCTGTCCGGCTCGACCGACGAGGAGACCGCGCACAAGCAGGGCTACGAGCACCGGCTGATGGCACCGGTGATGGTCGTGCTCGATCCCGCGCTCAGCCGCCACACGCCCGAATGGCTGTGGCTTTCGACCGGGGTCCGCTCGGTCGACCATGCGGTCGAGACGCTGGGCTCGGACAAGTCGAATGACTTCGCCAATGGCCTTGCCGACAGCGCGCTGCGTTTGCTGGCCGAGGGACTGCCGCGGGTGAAGGCCGATCCCAACGATTTGGAAGGCCGGCTCAAGTGTCAGATCGGTGCCTGGCAATCGATGATCAGCATCATCGGCGGCGTGCCGATGGGACCGAGCCATGCGATCGGCCATATCCTCGGCGGCACCTGCGACGTGCCCCACGGCTATTGCTCCTGTGTCATGGCGCCCTACGTGCTGGCGTGGAATGCCGAGGACGACGACAGCCGCCAGGCACGGATCAGCGATTGCCTCGGAATGCCGGGCATGCCCGCGTCCGAAGCGCTCGACCGCTTCATCCGTTCGCTCGGCATGCCGCGGACGTTGTCGGAAGTCGGCGTGACGGAAGAGAGGTTCCAGCAGGTGGCCGAATATACGTTGCTCGACATCTGGGGTCGGACCGGTCCCCGCGCGGTGCACTCGGCCGACGACATCCTGCAGATCCTGCGCATGGCGGCCTGAGCTGATGGTGGCAGCGAGCAGTCTCAAGGCGGTGCCCAAGCATAGCGGGCGTCGCAACATCAAGCCCGAGGTCATCGCCTACAAGAAGGCGCGAATCCTCGAGGAAGCGAGCGCGATCTTCTTCGAGAAGGGCTATGAGGCGGCGACCCTCGACATGCTCGCCGACCGCCTGCACGTCACCAAGCCGTTCCTCTACACCTACTACAAGAACAAGGGCGAGATCCTGGCGGCGGTCTGCGCCATGGGCGTGACCGAATCGCTCGGCGCACTCGACCAGGTCGCCGACGCCCCCGGGACCCCGGTCGACCGGCTTCGCGCCGCACTCGAGCAGGTCGCGAGGATCATCATCGAGCGCAGCGACTATATCGTCGTCTACCAGCGCGAGATGATGAACCTCGAGCGCTCGGACGCGCAGCAGATCATGCGCCTGCGGCACGAGTTCGACATTCGCGTCGCCCGGCTGGTCGAGGAATGCCAGAGCGCCGGCCAGGTCACCTTGTCCGACGCGGCCACCATGTCGGTCTGGATGGGCGGCCTCCTCAGCTGGATTCCCAATTGCTATCGCGCCGGCAGCCGCCGCAGCCCGGAATCGATCGTCCAGCAAGCGGTGCAGGCCTGCCTGCGCCTGATCGGGATCAACTGACCCATGGGCCCCCGCGACTTCACCGACCCGCGCATTCCCAATCGCGACGAATGCGTCCTTCGCCACCTCCTCGACCGCCACGCGGCGCAGCAGCCCGACAAGACCCACGTCATCTTCGAGGACGGCGAGGAATGGTCGTTCGCCGAAGTGCGCCGCCGGGTCATCGCCAAGGCGGTGGGCCTGCAGAAGCTCGGCGTGACGCGCGGCGAGCGGGTCGCCGTCTGGCTGCCCAACGGCCGCGAAGGCCTGCTCGCCTTCTACGCGATCAACTATCTCGGCGCGGTCTTCGTGCCCTTCAACACCGCCTATCGCGGCAACCTCCTTGCCCATGTCCTGAAGAACAGCGACGCGCGCATCCTGCTGTGCCATCCCGACCTCGCCCCGCGCCTTGCCGAGGTCGAGCTGGCGGGCATTGCGCAGCTTGTCCTGACCGGACCCGCGGCGCCCGGAACCCCGCCCCTCCCCGTGGTCCAGTTCGCGGATCTCGACGGCACCGAAGAGGAACTGGCGCCGCTCGCCGCGCCGATCGAGCCGTGGGAACTGCAGTCGATCATCTACACCTCGGGCACCACCGGCCCGTCAAAGGGGGTGCTCTCCTCCTACCTCCACATGTTCTCGAACGCGGGACCGGAAAGCTGGCCGATGGTCGGCTCCGACGACCGCTACATGACGGTTGCGCCGCTGTTCCACATCGGCGGCATGGGCCCGCCCTTCGTCATGCTGGCGCGCGGCGCCTCGGTGGCGATCGTCGAGAATTTCTCCACCGAGCGCTTCTGGGAGACGGTGCGCGCGACCCGGTCGACCGTCGTCTTCCTGCTCGGCGTGATGGCGACCTTCCTGATGAAGCAGCCCCCCGGGCCGCACGACCGCGACCATGGGGTGAAGCTCGCCTTCATGGTGCCGTTCACCGAACAGGCGCCCGCCTTCACCGAGCGGTTCGGGATCGACATCTACACCATCTTCAACATGACCGAGATCGCCTCGCCCTGCGTGTCCGAGGCCAACCCCCGGAAGCGCGGCACCTGCGGCCGCGTCCGCCCGGGCGTGGAAGTGCGCCTGGTCGATGCCAATGATTGCGAAGTCCCCGTCGGCGAGATCGGCGAGATGCTGGTCCGAAGCGACCGTCCATGGGGCCTCAACAGCGGCTACAATAACAATCCCGAAGCGACCGCCGAGGCGTGGCGCAACGGCTGGTTCCACACCGGCGACGCCTTCCGCCGAGACGAAGAGGGCTATTTTTACTTCGTCGACCGGGTGAAGGACGCGATCCGGCGGCGCGGCGAGAACATCTCCTCCTTCGAGGTCGAGGTCGAGGTCTGCGCGCATCCGACCGTGCGCGAGGCCGCCGCGATCGGCGTTCCGAGCGAGTATAGCGAGGACGAGGTGATGGTGGTCATCGCGCCGGTTCCCGGCCAGACCATCGACGTCGTCGAGCTTTCGACCTTCCTCGCCGGGCGGATGCCCTACTTCATGGTGCCGCGCTACATCCGGGTGATCGACGAACTGCCCAAGACCCCCTCGGCCAAGGTCCAGAAGGCCAAGCTTCGGCGCGAGGGCATCACCGCCGACACCTGGGACCGCGAGAAGGCCGGGATGCGGCTTCGGCGCGACGCGATCGGCTAGTCGCCCTGCGCCTAGTGGAGGTGGACGTCCTCGCCCGGGATCTCGGT
Source organism: Sphingomonas astaxanthinifaciens DSM 22298 (assembly GCF_000711715.1). NCBI lineage: Bacteria > Pseudomonadati > Pseudomonadota > Alphaproteobacteria > Sphingomonadales > Sphingomonadaceae > Sphingomonas > Sphingomonas astaxanthinifaciens. Next base: position 31,344 of record NZ_JONN01000002.1, on the reverse strand, counting down.
CTTGGTGTGAAGCGCCTCGCGCACGTAGAGCCGCTTGACGAGCACATAGACCACCACCGTCAGCGGCGCGGCAAAGACGATGCCGAGCGGGCCGAACAAGGTCCCCATCGCCAGCAGCGAGAACAGCATCACCGCGCCCGGAAGGTCGACCGCCCATTGCTGCAGCAGCGGCGAGAAGAGGTAGCCTTCGAGCTGCTGGACGATGAAATAGACCCCGGCCACCCACAACGCGAGCTCGGGGTTGGTGGCGGCCGCGATCAGCACGGCCGGGACCGCCGAGAGGATCGGCCCGACGAAGGGAATGAATTCGAGCAACGCGGCCAGAAGGCCAAAGGCAAGCGCGCTTTCCATGCCGATCAGCCACAGGCCGATGCCGGTCGCAAATCCCACCACCGCCATCGTCAGCAATTGCGCCCGGAGCCACAGCCGCAGGGCCTTGCCGGTGTCGGCCAGCGCATCGCCGATGAGGCCGCGGCGGTGCTCGGGGACCATCTTCATGATGCCCGCCCGGTAGAAGCGCGGCGAGGCGGCGATGAACACGCCGCCGACCACGATCAGCAGCGCGTCCGCCAGCCCGCTGCCGAGCGACATCACCCATTGCCCGGCATTGGCGGCGAGGCTTCCGCTCGCCCCTCCCTTGCCGAACTGTTCGAGCTGTCCGTCGAGACCGACCGTCGCCAGCCGCTCCTTGAGCGCCGCCCACGCCTGCGGCAGCGCGGCACGGATTTCCTCGGCCTGGTCGAACAATTGCTTGCCGAACAGGGCAAGGCCGACGCCGACGATGATGACCACGGTCAGGACCGACAGCAGCAAGGCGACGCCCTGGTGGATGCGAAGCCGCTCGAACTGCTGGGCGAGGCTCTGGAACAGGGTGGCGATGACGATCGCGCCGAACACCATCAGCAGCACGTCGCGCAATTGCCAGATCAGCCAGACGAGCGCGACGAGACCGATCACGATCAGCGTCTTGCGGACGAACAGGGCATCGGCCCCGGGCGGCGGCGCCGGATGCGCGCTCATCGTCTGTCTCGTCCTGTCATGCCGGCTTGGGTGACAGAGAGGCGCCGCTTGTTCAAGCGCCACGCCTTGGTCAGGCGGAAGGCGCGGGCCAGGTCTCGAGGATCTCGACGAAGCGCGACAGCCAGGCGTTGGTCTGGTGGCCGTCGATCACGCGATGGTCGATGGTGAGCGTGACATAGGCCATGGGCCGGATCGCGATGACGTCGCTGCCGTCCTGATCGAGCACAACCACGCGCTTCTGGAGCTTGCCGACCCCAAGGATCGCGGCCTGCCCTTGGTGCAGGATGATCGGCGCGGCAAGGAGCGAGCCCGAGACGCCGTGATTGGAGATGGTGAAGCTGCCGTTCGCGACATCGCCGCGCTCGAGCTTGCCAGCGCGGGCGCGGACGGTGAGGTCGTCGAGGCGGGCGCCAATCTCCTCGAGGCCGAGCGAGGCGCAGTCGCGCACCACCGGCACGACGAGGCCCTTGTCGCCAAGCGCGGTGCCGACCCCGATGTCGACCGTCGGCGCGATGACGATCCGGTCCTCGGCCCAGCGGCCGTTGACCGCGGGCGCGACCTTCATCGCCTCGGCCGCGGCCTTGAGCAGATAGGCGGTGTAGCTGAGCTTTGTGCCACGCGCGGCGAGCGCCTTCTTGTGCGCGGTGATGGCGGTGAAGTCGGCTTCGAACAGCGCGGTCACATGCGGGGCGTCGGTCACCGCCTTCACCATGTTCTCGGCGATTGCGCGGCGCATCCGGTCGTGCGGGATGTCGCCCCAATTGCCTTCCGCGACGCGTGGCTGGGCGGTGACCTTCGGGCCGCTCTCGACATGGGTAACGGTCGCGGATCCGACGGCGCGATCGACATCCTCGCGCGTGATCCGCCCATTGCGCCCCGTGCCGGTGATCCGGGCGGGGTCGATGTCATGCTGCATGAGCGCCCGGCGAACCGAGGGGGAGAGGCGGGTTTCCATCTCCCCACCGCTGGTCCCGAGCGAAGTCGAGGGACGGGTGGCCTCGCGCGATGGTGCCTCGACGTCGCTCGGCACGAGCAGAGCTGATTGAACTCCTTCCGCGTCGATCCGCCCGAGCAGCGCCCCCGGCATCGCTTCGGCGTCCGTGCCGAGCAGGATCTCGGCCAGCACCCCGGCCGCCGGCGACGGCACCTCCTGCGTCACCTTGTCGGTCTCGAGCTCGACTAAGGGATCGTTGAGCGCGACCCTGTCGCCCGGCTGCTTGAGCCAGGCGCGGACGACCGCCTTGGTGCCCTCCTGCTCGTCGGGAACGCGAACCTCGATCATCCCCTGTTCTTGCTCCCGATGCTGTTGATCGCCGCCATCATCGCACCGAAGGCGAGCAGACCCATCAGTTCCAGCATGCTCATGCCGAGCAGCGCACCGACCGCGCAGGCGACGAAGGTCAGGACGAGGGTCGCCGCGGCGGCGTGACGACGGAACAGGTCGATCACCTCAGAACCCCACCAGCCGGTCGATCTCGGCCCGGATCCGGGCGACGCTCGGGACCGCCGCCTCGAGCAGCGCCGGGTGATGCGGCGAGGGAATGTCGGGCATGGTCACCCGCGCGACCGGCGCGTCGAGGTCGAGGAAGGCCTCGTCCGCCACCACCGCGGCAATCTCCGCCCCGAAGCCCGCGGTACGCAGGTCCTCGTGGACGATCAGGCAACGCCGGGTGCGCGAGACACTCTCCAGCACCATCTCGCGGTCCCAAGGTGCAAGCGTGCGCAGGTCGATGACGTCGGCGCTCAAGCCCTCGGCCGCGGCCTCGCAACGCGGGACCATCGCACCCCAGGTGACAATGGTGATCTTGTCGCCGTTACGCGTTTTCTTCGCCCGTCCGAACGGCAGGACATAGCCCTCGCCCGGCCACGGCCGCCGCGCCCAGCTGTCGTCGAGCATCGCGCGATGCTCGAAGAACAGCACCGGATCGTGGCCGCGGAGCGCCATGCGCAGCAGGCCGACGGCGTCCTCGGCATTGCTCGGCACCGCGACCTTCCAGCCGGGATTGTGGACGAACTGCACCTCGTTGGTCTGGCTGTGCCAGGGATCGCCGCACTTGAAGAAGCCGCCCGGCACGCGCAGCACCATCGGCGCGGCGAAGCGGTTGGCGGTGCGCCAGCGCATCGTCCCGGTGTCGTTGATTTGCTCGGTCGCAGGCTCCGCATATTTGCGGAACTGGATCTCGGGCACGGGCAGCAGGCCGGCGAGCGCCATCCCCACCGCGCGGCCGACGATGCCCTCCTCGTTCAAGCTGGTGTCGAACACGCGGCCGACGCCATATTTGTCCTGGAGGCCAAGCGTCACCGCATGGACGCCGCCCTTGGGCCCGACGTCCTCGCCGAAGACGCACATCTTCGGATTGGCCTCGAGCTCCTGGTCGAGCACGCGGCGGATCGCGGTCACCATGTTGATCCGCTGGCCCTCGGGGCGCGGCTCCTCGTGCGTGCCTTCCAAGCTGAGGCCCGCACGCCCACCGACCTCGGCATGGGTGCCGGAGAAGAAGACGTCGTTGGCGACCTCGTCGACCGGCAGAACCGGCCGTGCCTCGGCCTCGGCGCGGGCCTGGCCGACGTCCCAGGCGACCGACTGCTCGAGCTCGCCCCAACGCTGCTCGCCGATCTGCCGGCCGGCGCAATATGCCTTCAATTTCGGCAGCGGATCGCGCGCCCATTCGGTCGCGATCTCGCTCTCGCTCTTGTAGGTCTGCGTGTCCTGGTAGCTGTGCCCCTCGAGCCGCGGGACGGTCAGCCGCAGCAGCGCGGGGCCCTGCCCGCTTCGGACATGCGCCACCGCCGCATCGATGAGCCGCGCGGCCTCGAGCGGATCGGTCCCGTCGCCGTTGAAGATCGTCAGCCCGGTGAAGCTCGCGAGGTTGGCGGCGATATTCTGCCCGGGCGTCTGGTAGGTCGAGGGCACCGAAATGCCGTAGCCATTGTCCTCGACGTAGAAGAGCAAGGGCAACTTCTGCGTGGTGGCGATGGTCAGCGCCGACCAAAAGCCCCCGGTCGCACAGCTCGCGTCGCCGCCGAGCACCAGCGCGATGTTGCCGCGCGCCTGCCCTTTCAGCACCTCGGCCTTGTAGCGAATCGCCTGCGCCCAGCCCGCGGCCGGCGTATATTGCGCGCCGACCCCGCCGCACATCGGCAGCGCATGCGCGCCGCCGGGATTGGGATAGTTGAACACCACCCCGATATCGCGTCCGCCCGAATAGCCGCCCGACCGGCCCATCCCGCTCCCGAGCGCGTCGGCCAGCGGAACGCCGAGCGCGAGCAGCAGCGGGCGCGAGCGATAATAACCGCAGGCCGCGTCGCCGTCGCGGAGCTTCAGGCCGAGCAGCACCTGCGCCATGTCGTGGCCGCGCGCGCTGAACTGGTAGAGCACCTGCTTGGCCGGGACGAGCTCCTCCTCCTCCAGCCGGTCCATCTCGCGGCTGGTGAGAACCAGGCGGGCGACCTCTTCCCAGTCGGTGTCGACGCTAAACTCGGGGTCCGCTTCAGCCATGGCTGGTGGGGGTGTCCAGCGCGCCGACCACCGCCTCGCAGAAGCGGTCGAGGTCACCGTCGGCGATGCCGACGAGGTTCGCGCGGCCGCTGTCGGCCATGTAGATGCTGTGCTCGCTGCGCAGCCGCTTCACCTGCTCGACCGACAGCGGCAGCATCGAGAACATGCCCTGCTGGTCGGCGATATAGGCGAGCCTGGGATCGGCGGCGGCGATCCGCTCGCGAACCATCCGGATCCGGCCATGCATCGCGTCGAGCTCGACGCGCCAGTCGGCGGCGAGGTCGGCATTGTCCAGCACCGTCCGCACCGCGGCTGCGCCATGGTCGGGCGGCATCGACCAGGCCTCGCGGCTGATCTGGAGGAGGTGGGTCATGGCGAATTTGGCGATGTCGGCGCTCGGTGCCTTGACGAACAGGCAGCCGACACGGTCGCGATAGACGGCAAAATTCTTGTCGCAGCTCTGCGTGATGAGGACCTCGTTGCAGGCCTCGAGCAGGACCTCGACCCCGAAGCGGTCCTGCTCGAGCCCGCGCCCGAATCCCTGATAGGCGAAGTCGATGAGCGGGATCAGCCGGCGCTCGGCGACCACCCGCGCGACCTCGCGCCATTGGTCCTCGCTGAGGTCCGCGCCGGTCGGATTGTGGCAGCAGGCGTGAAGCAGCGCGACGTCGCCCGGCCGCGCCGATTCCAGCGCCTCGATCATCGCCCCGAAATCGACCGCGCGGGCCACGGGATCGTAATGGCGATATTCGACGATCTCGAGCCGCGCGCCGCGCGCCATCGGCGGATGGTTGGGCCAGGTCGGCGTGCCCATGAAGACGCGGGCTTGCGGGTTGAAGGCGGCGATGAGCTTCAGCGCGAGGAACAAGGCACCGCAGCCGCCCGGGGTCTGCAGCCCGACGATCCGGTCATCCCCGGCATGCGCGCCGAGCACGATCGGCCGGAGCAGTTCGGCAAAACGCCGATCCCCCGCCCCGCCGAGATAGGATTTGCTGTCCTGCGCCTCATGCAGGCGGCGTTCGGATTCCTTGACCGCGCGCATCACGGGGGTCCGCCCGGCGCCATCGCGATAGACGCCGACGCCGACATCGATCTTGTCGGTCCGCGGGTCAGCATTGACCATCGCGATCAGCGCCAGCAGCGAATCGCTGACGAGGGGTGGCAAATCGGCAAGGCCGCGGCGCTCGAGGCTGGTCAGCATGGGGCGGCGATTAGCCTTTCTTGGTTCGGGACGAAAGCGCTGCCTGCGTCACGCATCATAGTCGAGCGCGACACCCTCGCCCTTGGGCACCGATTGGCAGGTGAGGACATAGCCCGCGGCGATCTCCTCGTCGGTCAGGCCATAGCGCGCGGCCATGCTGACCTCGCCCGCCGTCACCCGCGCACGGCAGGTGGCGCAGACCCCGGCCTTGCAGGCGAAGGGCGCGGGCAGGCCCGCGGCCCGCGCGGAATCGAGGATATTCGAGCCATCGAAGGCGATCCTGCGGGTCCGGCCGTCGATGGTGACGCTGATCTGCTGGCCCGAGGCGGCCTGCTGGAGCTCGGCCATCTCCGCCGCCAGCGCCGCCGAGGGGCGCCCCGCGGTGAAGCGCTCGATGTGGATCCGCTCGGGCGCGACCCCTGCTTCGAGCAGCGCAGCCTCGGCTGCGTCCATCATCGGCCCGGGGCCGCAGATGAAATAGGCGTCGACCTGGCCGGGCTCGGGCACGAAGGCCTCGAGCACCCGGTCGCAGGTTGCGCGGTCGAGCATCCCGTTCAGCAGCTCGACGTCGCCGTCCTCGTCGCTGAGCAAATGGAACAGCTCGAACCGGCCGAGATAGCGGTCCTTCAGCTCCGCCAGCGCATCGAGAAAGATGATGCTCGACGCGTCGCGATTGCCGTAGAAGAGCGTGAAGCGGCTGCCCGGCTCCTCGGCCAGCGCGGTCCGCGCCAGGCTCATGACGGGCGTGATTCCCGAGCCGCCCGCGAAGGCGACGTAGCGGCGACTGGCGGCCGCATCGAAATCGGTGGTGAAGCTCCCATGCGGCGGCATGACGTCAAGTAGGTCGCCCGCCTTCAGTTCGCGCGCCACCCAGTTGGAGAAGGCACCGCCCGCGATCTGCTTGACCGTCACCTTGAGCGCGCCCTCGTGCGGCGCGGTACAGAGCGAATAGTTGCGCCGCACCTCTTCGCCGCCGATGGTCGCCCGCAGCGTCAGATGCTGCCCGGCGCGATAGCGGAAGATGTCGGCGAGCTCGGGCGGAACGTGGAAGCGGATCGAGCGCGCCTCGTCGGTCTCCTCGACGATCTCCGCGACCTCGAGGGCATGGAAATGCTTTTCGCTCACCAAACGGCGTCCGGATAGGTGCGCGGCAGATATTGCATGATCGCGAGCAGGTGACCGAGATGCTCGCTGTGATGGCCGCGGCGACCGCCGAGGATGGCGCGGCTGTCGGGCGGGACCGGCAGGGTCGCTTCGGCCAGCACCGCACCGACGGCCTCCCGATAATCAGCCTCGAACCCGCGCGGATCGACCGCGATGCCGATCGCAATCGCGGCTTCCAGCTCCCCGTCCACTTCGAACAGTTCGGGCACGAAGCGCCAGCACCAGTCGAGCCCGTCCAGCGTGCGGGCGTGGCTCTCTTCGGTCCCGTCGCCGAGCCGGATCACCCAGTCGGCGGCCAGCTCGCGATGATAGGCGAGTTCCTTGACCCCCTTGGCGGCGATTCCGGCAATCGCCTTGTCGCGGCTCGCGACAAGCCGCTCGAACAGCATGTGCTGGAAGGTCGTGAACAGCAGGTGCCGGACCATGGTGCGCGCGAAATCGCCATTGGGCTGTTCGACCAGCAGGCAGTTGCGGAAGTCGAGCACGTCGCGCTTGAAGGCGAGCTCGTCGGCATCGCCCGCTTCGCCCAGGAACAGGGTCGCCTGGCCGACGAGGTCGAGCGCCATGTTGGCAAGGCTCAAATCGACCTCGACCGACGGCGCGTGCCCGGTCCATTCGCTGAGGCGCTGGCCGAGGATCAGCGCATCGTCGCCGAGCCGGAGGCAATAGCCCGCGCGAACGGGGTCATGGGCATCGGCGGGCGCGTCGAAGGCGCCTTCGGGCTTGAGGCGCGCAGCGACGGCCTCGTCCTCGGGACGGATGGGCGGAAGGCTCGGCATCAGATGTGCTTCACCTCGTCGGGAATGTCGTAGAAGGTCGGGTGGCGATAGACCTTGTCGGCCGCCGGCTCGAACAATTCGCCGGCCTGGGCGGGGTCGCTGGCGACGATGTCGCTCGACTTGACCACCCACAGGCTGACCCCTTCCTGGCGGCGGGTGTAGGTATCGCGGGCGTGGCGCAGCGCAAGCTCGGCATCGGGCGCGTGGACGCTCCCGAAATGGCGGTGCGCAAGCCCGCCCTTGGTGCGGACGAACACTTCCCAGAGCGGCCAGTCAGACATCAAATCCTCCGTCGCCAGCGGCCTTCGCCGTGGCGGCGGCAATCGTCAAGCGGCCTGACGCGCCCGCTTCTTCGCCTCATGCGCCTGCGCGGCCTCGCGGACCCAGGCATTCTTCTCCCAGGCCTCGCGGCGCGCGGTGATGCGCTCCTTCGCGACCGGGCCCTCGCCCTTCACGACCGAATAGAATTCCTCCCAGTCGATCGCGCCGAAGTCGTAGCCGCCCTTCTCCTCGTTCCACTTGAGGTCGGGATCGGGAATGCTGAGCCCGATAAACTCGGCCTGCGGCACGGTGATGTCGACGAACTTCTGGCGCAGTTCGTCATTGGTCTCGCGCTTGATCCGCCAGCGCAGCGACTGGGCGGTGTTGGGCGAATTCTCGTCCGGCGGCCCGAACATCATCAGGCTCGGCCACCACCAGCGGTTGAGCGCGTCCTGCGCCATCCTTTTCTGCGCCGCGGTCCCGTTGGCGAGATGCATCATGATCTCGTAGCCCTGGCGCTGGTGGAAGCTTTCTTCCTTGCACACCCGGACCATCGCGCGGGCATAGGGACCGTAGCTAGTCCGCTGGAGCGGCACCTGGTTCATGATCGCCGCGCCGTCGACCAGCCAGCCGATCGCGCCGATGTCGGCCCAGGTCAGCGTCGGATAGTTGAAGATGGTCGAATATTTGGCCTTCCCCGAATGGAGCGCCTCGATCATCTCTTCTCTGGAAGTCCCCAGCGTCTCGGCCGCGCAATAGAGATAGAGGCCGTGGCCCGCTTCGTCCTGCACCTTGGCGAGGAGGATGGCCTTGCGCCGGAGCGAAGGCGCGCGGGTGATCCAGTTGCCTTCGGGGAGCATGCCGACGATCTCGCTATGCGCGTGCTGGCTGATCTGCCGGGTCAGCGTCTTGCGATAGGCCTCCGGCATCCAGTCCTTGGGCTCGATGAACTCGTCCGCCGCGACCCGCGCCTCGAAGGCGGCGAGGAGCGCCGGGTCTTCCTGCGGGGCGATCGGCTGCACCTTGGCGCCGGGCTTGCTGAGGTCAGTCGTGTACATGGACCTTAGATAGCGATTGCAGGGCCTTGGTTCCAGCACGTCCTTTCGCCTAGAGGCGGGCCCGTGCCCCTCCCCCGCGCCCGTGTCGTCACCCTCAATGCCGCCTTGGGTCCGCTCGACTATCGCGTGCCCGATGGGCTCGCGGTCGAACCCGGCAGCGTGGTGGTCGCGCCATTGGGCCCGCGCCAGCTGATCGGGGTCGCCTGGGAAGCCGAGCGGCTGCCGAGCGAGGACGTGGGCGACAACCGCCTCCGCCCTCTCGCCGGCCTGATCGACGTCCCCCCGATCCGCGCGCCGCTCCGCCGATTGTGCGAATGGACCGCCGATTATTACCTCTCGCCGCTCGCCGCGGTGCTGCGGATGGTCCTTCCCTCCTCGAGCGCATTGGAAGGCGGTCGCCAGCTCGTCGAATATCGGCCCACCGGCGTCGTCCCCCCGCGGCTGACCCCGCAGCGGACCCAGGCGCTCGAGCGGATCGAGGGCCGGCAGGGGACGATCCGCGAGCTTGCCGACCATGCCGGGGTCAGCGACGCGGTGCTGCGCGGGCTGGTCAATGCGGGCGCGCTCGAGAAGGTGATGGTCGAGGCCGACCAGCCCCTTGCCCTTCCCGATCCCGGCTTCGGCCCGCCCGAGCTCAGCCCCGACCAGCGCGCGGCCGCCGACAGCCTCACCGGGGCGATCGGCGGCGGGTTCGATCCCGTGCTGCTCGACGGCATCACCGGCTCCGGGAAAACCGAAGTCTATTTCGAAGCCGTTGCCGAGGCCGTCCGCCAGGACCGACAGGTGCTCGTCCTGCTCCCCGAAATCGCGCTCACCGAGCCCTTCCTCAAGCGCTTCGCCGCGCGGTTCGGATGCGCGCCCGTCGCCTGGCACTCGGACCTCCGTTCCTCGCAGCGCCGCCGCGCCTGGCGGGGGATCGCAAGCGGCGAGGCGAAGGTCGTGGTCGGCGCCCGCTCGGCGCTGTTCCTGCCTTATGCCAATCTCGGCCTGATCGTCGTCGACGAGGCGCATGAGCCGAGCTTCAAGCAGGAGGAAGGGGTCCAGTATCACGCCCGCGACGTCGCGGTGATGCGGGCCAAGTTCGAGGATATCCCGGTCATCCTCTCCTCAGCCACCCCCGCGATCGAGACCCGGGCGATGGTCGAGAGCGGCCGCTACCGCGAGCTTCGCCTGCGTCAGCGCCACGCCGGGGCGGTCCTCCCCTCGCTCGACGCGCTCGACCTCACCGCCGACCCGCCCCCGCGCGGCCGCTGGCTGGCGCCGCGGCTGGTCGCCGAGCTCGAGGCCAATCTGAAGGCGGGCGAGCAGAGCCTGCTGTTCCTCAACCGCCGCGGCTTCGCGCCTCTGACCCTGTGCCGGACCTGCGGCCACCGCTTCCAGTGCCCCAATTGCACTGCCTGGATGGTCGAGCACCGGCTGATGCGGCGGCTCGCCTGCCACCATTGCGGCCATGTCATGCCCCCGCCCGAGGCCTGCCCCGAGTGCGGCGACAAGGACAGCCTGGTCGCCTGCGGCCCCGGCGTCGAGCGGATCGCCGACGAGGTCCAGGCCCTGTTTCCCGACGCCCGCGCGGCGGTGGTGACCAGCGACACCATCTGGTCGCCCGCCCGCGCCGCCGATTTCGTCCGGCAGATGGAAGCGCACGAGATCGACATCGTGATCGGGACCCAGCTCATCACCAAGGGCTATCACTTCCCCAACCTCACCCTCGTCGGCGTCGTCGATGCCGACCTCGGCCTGTCGGGCGGCGACCTGCGCGCGGCCGAGCGGACCTTCCAGCAGATCAGCCAGGTGGCGGGCCGCGCCGGGCGCGGCGACAAGCCCGGCCGGGTGTTCGTCCAGACCCACCAGCCGCAAGCCCCGGTCATCGCCGCGCTGACCAGCGGCGACACCGAGCGCTTCGTCGCCGCCGAGACCGCGGCGCGCCAGGAAGCGGGCATGCCCCCCTTCGGCCGGCTCGCCGCGATCGTCGTCAGCGCCGAGGACCGCGAGGAGGCCGAGAGCATCGCGAACCGCATTGGCCGCAAGGCGCCGGAGGTCGAGGGCATGGAAGTCTATGGCCCCGCCCCGGCCCCGCTGGCGATGCTGCGCGGGCGCCACCGCTTCCGGCTGCTGGTCCACGCCCGCCGCAGCCTCGACGTGCAGGACGTCATTCGCGACTGGCTTGGGCAGGTCGAATGGGGCTCGAAGGTCCGCGTCGCGGTCGACGTCGACCCTTATTCCTTCCTCTAGGCGGGGAGCGGCGCGGCGGCTTCCTCGCTCCGCACCCGCCGGGTCACCCACCAGGGGCCGACGACGTGGCCGCGGCGCCGGGCGAGCACCACCAGCCACGCCCCCGCGCCGGTGACCAGCACCACCGCGATCAGCGAGGCCTCGAGCCCGAACGAGCCGCCCGACAGGAGGGGATCGCCCGACAAGGTCGAGGAGAAGAAGCCCCGGCTCGGTAAGCCCGACACCGGCAGGCCGTAGAGCCCGCCTTGCGTCGCGTTCCATCCGCCGTGAAGACCCACCGCCAGCCACAGGTTGCGGGTCAGCATATAGGCGCCGCCGAGCAGCACGCCCGCCTCGAGGGCGATCGTGGCCGAACTGAACAGGGTCGCGCCGGGATTGCCGTAATGGGCCAGCCCGAACAGCGCCGAGGTGATGATGAGCGCCGCCCACGAGCCCGCGAATTCCTCGAGGAAGCGGAACAGGATCCCGCGCGCGACGATCTCCTCGGTCACCGCCGGGACCAGCCCGAAGACGAGGATCGCGAACAGCAGCTCCCTGGGGTCGTCGATCCCGTTGAGCCGATAGACGCCGAGCAAGGCTGCCACCGCGACCACCGCCGAGAAGAGCGCCGCCCCGCCGAGCGTGCCCAGCACAAGATCGCGCAGGCCCGCGGCGATGAAGGCGAGGTCGTCGCGCGGCCGCTCGCCGACCCGCGCGACCACCAGCTTGTAGGCGAGCAAGGCGACCAGCACCGTCACCGACGCCTTGGTAAAGGTGGAGAGCAGCGTCCCGTCCATCGGCAGCAGCCCGAGCAGCCAGGTCGAGACCAGTCCCGCCACCACCATCGCCGCGATCGAAATCACCATCGCGATGACGATCTTCCGCCACAACGGCCGTGCCGCCGCCGGTCCTTGCCCTTCGTCCATGGCTGTTCCCGCTCCCAAGTGACGGTCAGGCTAGGACGGCGGCCGGTGACGCGCAATCGCGCTCAGGGGATGCGCAGCCCGTCAACATTGCCCGAAGGCGAATAGCGGCAGACGAGATAGCTCCAGCTCCGGGTCGAGCGGATCGCGCAGCCGACCCGGACCGAGCGGGCGGAGATCATCTGCGTGTAATGCCCGACGTCGGCCCAGTTGCCGGTCCGGCTGACCGCCGGGAACACCCCCGGCCGGAACCAGCGCCGCTCGCCGACCCACGCCCCGACCATCGCGCTCACCGGATAGGCGTTGCGGGTCCCCATCCAGAGGTTTTCGCCCTGGTTGCCGCGCAGCGACTTGGGCGAATGGCCCCAGCGGTTGGTCCGCGCGAGTTCGGCGGCCCAGCGGTCGGCCGCGGCTGCGAGGCCCATGTCCCACGCCAGCGGCGGCACCCGCCAAGCTGCGCGCTCGCGGTTGTGCAGGGAAAGCACCTCCCCTTCCCACGACTGGGCGGAAGCGGCCGTGGCGGTGGCGAGCGGGAGCAGCAGCAGGGCGGGAACGAAGCGACGCATGGCTCGCTTGCATGTGGTTAGAGCATGGCCCCCCGCAGCCCGCAGTGAACGCGTTATCGACGAGGCGATGGGCTTTGTCCGGTCTGGCGATGGCGGCGGGCGCGATTAACTCGCCGCCATGACCACGCTCATTCCCGTCCTCGGCGACCAGCTCAGCCACGGCCTCGCCTCGCTCCGGAGCGCGGACAAGGCGGAGTCGGTCGTGCTGCTGATGGAGGTCGCCGAGGAGACGACCTACGTCCGCCACCACAAGGCGAAGATCGTCCTCATCCTCTCGGCCATGCGCCATTTCGCCGAGGAACTTAGGGCCGACGGCTGGACCGTCGATTACATCCGGCTCGACGATCCCGAGAACAGCGGCAGCTTCACCGGCGAGGTCGCCCGCGCGGTCGAGCGTCACCGCCCCTCGGCCATCCGGATCGTCGAAGCGGGCGAATATCGGGTCGCGCAGGCCATCGCCACCTGGTCCGACCGCTTCGGCATCCCCGTGGACGTGCTCGGCGACGATCGCTTCATCTGCCCCCTTCCCGACTTTTTCGCCTGGGCCGCCGCCCGGCGCGAACTCGTCATGGAGAGCTTCTACCGCCAGCAGCGCAGGCGCACCGGCCTCCTCATGGAAGAGGACGGCACCCCCGTCGGGGGCCAGTGGAATTTCGACAAAGAGAATCGCGCTCCGCCGCCCAAGGCCCGGCCGCTGCGTAGACCGCTGTCCTTCGCCCCCGACGCGATCACGAAGGACGTCATCGCGCTGGTCGAGCAGCGCTTCGGCCAACATTTCGGGACGCTCGACCGGTTCGAACTCCCGGTAACACGGGACCAGGCCCGGGCCCTTCTCGCCGACTTCGTCACCGAGCGCCTGCCGCGCTTCGGCACCTACCAGGACGCGATGCTCGAGGGCGAGGACTATCTCTATCATTCGCGGCTCTCGACCAGCCTCAACTGCGGCCTGCTCACCGCGCTCGAAGTCTGCGAAGCGACCGAGGCGGCCTTTCGCGCCGGCACCGTCCCGCTCAACGCCGCCGAGGGCTTCATTCGCCAGATGATCGGCTGGCGCGAATATGTCCGCGGCATGTACTGGCTCGAGATGCCCGGCCTCGACCGCGCCAATTTCTTCGGCAACCGCCGCCCGCTCCCCGACTTCTACTGGACCGGCGAGACCGCCATGGCCTGCTGCGCCGACGCCGTCCGCAACACCCGCGACAATGCCTATGCCCACCATATCCAGCGGCTGATGGTGCTCGGCAATTTCGCGATGCTGGCGGGGATCGACCCGCATGAGGTCGCCGACTGGTATCTCGTCGTCTATGCCGACGCCTATGAATGGGTCGAGCATCCCAATGTGCTCGGGATGAGCCAGTTCGCCGACGGCGGCCGGCTCGGGACCAAGCCCTATGCGGGCTCGGGCGCCTACATCAACCGGATGAGCAATTACTGCAAAGGCTGCCGCTACGACGTCAAGCAGCGCGTCGGCGAGGGCGCCTGCCCGTTCAACGCGCTCTACTGGGACTTCCTCGACCGCAACGAGCAGAAGCTGCGGGGCAATCGCCGGATGTGGCAGCCCTATGCGACCTGGGACCGCTTCGGCGAGGACACCAAGGCCGAGATCAGGGCGCAGGCGCAACAGTTCCTCGACCATCTCGAGCCCGCCGCCCCCGGCTGGGCCCGCGCCACTGGACAGGAGGAGAAGCGCGGATAGACTTGCCCCCGTGCCGAGTAATTGACTGGGGGAAAGTCATGCGTTTGAAGGTCTTGGGCGCGGTTCTTGCGGCGGCGCTCAGCAGCGCCAGCCCGGCCGCCGCCGAATGGCGGGTCTATGAAGCCCGGCACTTCCAGATCTATTCGGAAAGCGGCGAGGCGAAGGCGACCGAGCTCGCCGCCCGGCTCGAGCGCTATGACAAGCTGATGCGGATGGCGACCGGCATCCCCGACGACAATCCCGCCAAGGTCCGCATCTTCGAGGTCGCCAGCACCGACGACATCGAGAAGGCGCTCGGAGTCAGCAACACGGGCATCGCCGGCTTCTATACCAGCAACACCTTCGGCCCCTTCCTCCTGACCCCGCGCAAGACCGACGCGGGCGGGCGCTACTTCACCCCGCTCCTCGTCCTCCAGCACGAATATGCGCATCATTTCATGCTGCAATATTTCCCGGCGACCTATCCCGGCTGGTATGTCGAGGGCTTCGCCGAACTGGTCGGGTCGTCCACGATGGAGAAGGACGGGCGCATCATGTACGGCGCGCCCGCCAAGCAGCGCGGCAACGACCTCGTCACCTACTGGATCCCGCTCCAGGAATTGCTCGCCAAGGACACGGTCCGCGACTTCGACAATTACGGGCAGGGCTGGGCGATCACCCAGTATCTGACCATGGACCCGGTGCGCGCCAAGCAGCTCCGCACCTATCTCCAGCTCCTCAACGCGGGCAAGTCGAACAAGGATGCGGCGACCACCGCCTTCGGCGACCTCTCCAAGCTCAATGCCGAGGTGCGCATGCACGTCAGCCGCGGCAGCTGGATCGTCCGTCCGGTCGCGCCCACGATCGCGACCCCGGTGGTGACCGGCTCGCGTGCACTGTCGGCGGCCGAGGTCGCGCTGCTTCCCGAGCTGATGGCCTTCGACGACGATTCGCTCGACGTCATCAAGGACAAGAGCGACCGCGACCGCGAGGTGAAGCGCCGCCGCGCGCTCTACGACAAGGTGCAGGAGAAGGCCGCACGCTTCCCGCAGGATCCGTTCGCGCTGACCCTGCTCGCCGAGGCGGCGGCGGTGAACGGCGACAAGGCGGGTTCGGCGGCGGCGGCCAACCGCCTGCTGGCGATCGACCCCGGCAACGTCCGCGGCCTCGTCCGCCGCTCGCTCCTGCTCGCCGAGGAGTCGCAGGCCCTGTCGGGTGCGGCACGGAGCGCGAAGGCGGCCGAGGCGCGGGCACTCGCGGTCAAGGCCAATCGCGCCAATCCGGACGAGGCGCTTCCGCTCTACGCCTTCTACCAGAGCTTCCGGCTGGCGGGCGAGACGCCCAGCGCGGGGGCGGTCAGCGGCCTCGAGGCGGCGGTGGCGACGCTGCCTGACAATGACGAGATGCGCCTCGCGCTGGTCGAGGAATATGCCCGCGCCAAGCGCTGGAGCGCGGCGATCGCGGTCCTCGCCCCGCTGGCGAACTCGCCCCACGACAGCCCGCAGCGCAAGAGCGCGCGCGAGCGGATGGCGCAGCTTCAGGCCGCGGCGGGGAGCCCGACGACCGCGTCCTGACCCTCAGCGGGCGAGCGGCAACGACCCCTGCGCGCTGGCCGCCTCGGCCTCGAGCAGCGCGCGCTTGCGGTCCAGTCCGCCGGCATAGCCGCCAAGCGCGCCGTCGTTCCGCACCACCCGGTGGCACGGCACGATGATCGCCACCGGGTTGCGGCCATTGGCGCTGCCGACCGCGCGGGTCGCATTGGGGTCGCCGAGCGCGCGGGCGATGTCGAGGTAGGAGCGGGTCTCGCCGGGCGGGATCTTGCGCAGCTCGGCCCAGACCCGCTGCTGGAAGGCGGTGCCGGGAACATCGACCGGAAGCGCGGCGGCAAGCGCGGGATCCTCGATCGCCGCCAGCGCCGCCTTGATCAAAGGGGCGTCGCCATCCTCGACCAGCTCGGCCTGCGGATATTCATGGGCCAGCCGCTCGGGCGTCGAATCGAAGCCGACGTGGCACAGCCCGCGCTCGGTGGCGGCGATCAGCAGCGGACCGAAGCGGGTTTCGGCCGAGGCGTAGCGGATCATCATGCCCTTGCCTCCCCGGCGAATGTCGGCGGGCCTCAGCCCCAGCGCGCCCGCCTCGGCATAGAAGCGGCTGGGCCCCGAATAGCCCGCCTCGTAAATGGCCTCGGTGACGCTGCTTCCTTCGCCGAGGCTCGTCTTCGCCCGCTCGAGCCGGAGCGCACGCCCGAAGGCGGCGGGCGACAGGCCGAGGGTGCGGGTGAAGATGCGCTGGAGATGGGTCGGCGAGTAGCCGGTCTTGCGGCCGAGCAGTTCGAGCGGCAGCGGTCCGCCCGCTTCCTCGAGCATGGCGCGGACGGCCGTCACCGCCGCCTCGTCGGGCGCGACATGGTCGGGCAGGCAGCGCTTGCAGGCGCGAAGGCCCGCCTCGCGCGCCGCCGCCCCGTCGGTGAAGAAGCGGACATTCTCGCGCTTTGGGTGCCGCGCGGGGCAGGACGGGCGGCAGTAGATGCCGGTCGTCACCACGCCGACCACGAATTGCCCGTCGGCGGCGCGGTCGCGGGCCTCGAAGGCGGCCCAGGCCCTGTCCTCGTTCACCATCATGCCCGCTCCACCGCCGCGGCAAAGCAGCCGCGCACCGCATTATGGGCATGGATGTAGCGGACGGCCGGGTTGTCGAACAGGCGGCGGATCGCGCCATCGGCCGCGCCCGGCTCGACCAGCAGCGCGTCGACCATGAGGTCATCGGAATCGAACGCCCGCAGCGAGAGCTTCCGCCGGTCGAGCGCGGGCGGCACCCGGTCCTCGTAAACGGCGGCCTCCGCTGGCCCCGCGCTGACGAAGATGGCGTGACGGGCGGCATAGGGCCCGGCGGCGATGCTGACGTGATTGAGGAGCAGTACCGAAGCCCCCGGCTCGGCATCGTCGAGCGTGATCCGGCAGGGAAAGCCCGGCTTGTCGGTGACGGTCATCCGCACGACCCCGCGCGCGGCGAGGCCGGCGTCGTCGAGGGCCGAGAGCGGGGCGAAGGCGGCGGGGTCGAGCCCGGTGATGCGGTAGGTCATGGCCGACATATCCGCCTTCGCGCGCGTCGCCGCGTCCCGAAGCTTGCGGTCAAAGCTTCACCTCGCCGCGGGCCAAGAGCGCGACTAGAGGCGGTGGCATGGGGATCAGCATTCACCGGGGCGAACTCGGACGGCCGGACGTCGAACAATTGCTCGCGCATCATGTCGCGGCGATGCACGCCTTCTCGCCGCCCGAGGCCTGCCACGTCCTTCCCGCCAACGCTCTCGCCCACCCCTCGATCACCTTCTTCTCGGCTCGCCGCGACGGCACCCTGCTCGGGGTCGGGGCCTTGAAGGACATCGGCGAGGCCGAAGGCGAAGTGAAGTCGATGCGCACGGCTCCCGCGGCGCTCCGCCAGGGCGTCGGCCAGTCCCTGCTGGACGCCATCCTCGCCGAGGCGCGGGCGCGCGGCTACCGCCGGCTCCGGCTCGAGACCGGGCGAAGCGCGGAGTTCGCCGCCGCCAACGCGCTCTACGACCGCGCCGGCTTCACGGAGAGCGGGCCGTTCGGAGACTATCCGCCCGGCCCGTTCACCCGCTTCATGGTCTTCGAACTCTAGCGGGCGGCGACCCGCACCGTCCCGCCCGCCGCCAGCCCCGCCAGCTGCTGCTCGGCGCTGCGGAAGGCGGCCTTGCGACAGGCCTTCACCTCGTCCCAGTCCTGGGTCTCGCGCGCGGCATAGGAGCCGCACAGCATTTCCGCGGCGAGACTGATCCGGCGCATCAGGCGCTGGTGGCCGGCGGCCCCGTCGAGGTCGCGGGCGGTGACGGTGAGCACGACCGCGTTGCTGTCGTCGGCGGCGGGGGCTTCGGCAATGGCGACGGTCGAGGCGGCAAGCGCGGCAAGAGCGATGAGCTTCAACATGGAATGTCTCCCGGTTCGCTCGCAACCGGACCCAACCGGCGGCGATGGGAGAAATCTGCGCCTCACTGCTTCGTGCCGCGAGGATGAGCAGCCGATCTGCGTCCGATGAAAGGCTGATGAAAGCCCGATCAGGCGCGATAGTCGGGCCCGGTCCCGCCCAGCTTCCAGTAGCGCTCCAGTCCGAGCGACCTGGTCAGGTGGAGAAAGCGCGGGTCGGCCCGGAGCGGCGCGGTGGTCCGCTCGAAGAGGACCGACGTGCGCCGCCAGCGATTGTCGTACAGCCCCTGCTCGCTGGTGAAGCGCTGGGCGCCGATCCGGTAGCCTTCGTCGAGGTAGAGGGCGTTCGCGACCCCGAAAGCGGAATCGAGGTCGCCGATCGCGGCGAGGAAGAGGATGGCATTCTCGGCGAAACCCGTGCCGCGGCGCGCCGAATCGAGCGTGTCCCGCCGCGCCCGCTCGCGATAGTCGGTCGGCTGCGACAAGCCGAGGACCTGGGTCCGGGTCAGCGCGAAGTTCCACTTCGGCACGCCGATCGGCCGCCGGTTCACATCGTCGAGCATCGCCAGCGCGCGGTCGAAGCGGCCCGAATAGGTCAGCATCTTGATCGCGCTGAACCAGACCGGGATGTTGCGCGGAAAGCGTTCGAGCAACTGCTGCATCGCCCGGTCGGCCTCCTCGACCCGGCCGACATTGTTCATCACGTACAGGCGGGCGGCCGCCGGGACGGCCGGCAGGTCGGGCAGGAATCCCATCAGCACGTCGAAGGCGGCCAGCGCCTGGCCGAGGCGTCCGACCTGGGCATAGAAATAGCATTGCATCTCGGGAAACAGACGCTCGTCCGGATGCTTCTGCCGGGCCCGCGTCAGGCGCCGGTCGACCTCGAGAAGGTCGGGCCGCCGATTCCCCATCGACAGGCCGATGCTCGCCGCTTCCGCTTCCGGACTGTCGGGGTCGATCGCGCGGGCGCGGGCAATCGCCTGGCGGGCGTTGTTGACCGCCTCGAGCGACTGCGCGGGACTGCCGCGCTGCGCTTCCTGGGTATAGCTGAGCGCGAGTTCGCCCCACGGTTCGGCATGGTCCGGGGCAAGCGCGGCGGCTTCCTTGTAGGCCGCCAGCGCCGCGGCCGCGCCTTCCACCGTCCCGAGCGCCGACTGGCGACCGCCTTCCTCGAGCTTGGCCCGCGCCGCGGCTGGCATCGCGGGATGGCGCCACCGCCAGGCACTCAGGCCCGCGCCCCCGAGCAGCGCCACGCCCCCTGCCCCCGCGAGCCAGGTCCGGCGATCGATCCCCGCCCGGCGTTCGGGAAGCGGCGGACGCTCGCCAGCCCCGGTCTCGACCATCCGGTAGCCGACCCGGGTGATGGTCTCGACCCGGAACGGCCCGCCCACCGCCTCGGCTTCATGGCGAAGGCGGCTGATCACCCGGTGGATCGCATCCTCCCCGACGATCCGGCCCGACCAGCAGCGCGCAAGGAGGTCGTCGCGGCTGACGACATGGCCGCCGGCCTGGTGGAGCGCCACCAGCACCTGCATCACCCGGGGCTCGAGCACCCGGTTGCCCTCGTCCGACACCAGTTCGCAGGTCTCGGGCCGGACCTCGACCCGGCCGATCCGAAATCCCGGCTCGCGGGCCAGGACAATCGGCGAAAGAGCGGTGGTGGGCGCGTCCATCGACGCCGACCATAGCCTGTTCTTGCATCCCTTCCGACCCCCTGCTAGTGGCGCGCCAACTTAGGCGGGCGAGCGCTCGAAAGATCGCTGATCGCCCCGCTTTGCATATCTTTGACGGAGCTTTGGGCGCGTGGAGACTTCCGGCGGCATTCGGGCCAGCTTAGCGGGACGCTATGCGTCTGCGCTGTTCGATCTTGCCCGTGACGAACGCCAGATCGAGGCGGTGTCGCAGAGCCTGGCGACGCTCAAGACCGCGCTCGGCGAATCGGCGGACCTCAAGGCCCTCGTCAGCTCGCCGCTGGTCGGCCGGACCGCCGCGGCGCAGGCGCTTGGCGCGACCGCGGCCTCGCTCGGGCTCGACAAGCTCACCACCAACTTCCTCGCCGTGCTGGCGAAGAACGGCCGGCTTGGCCAGCTCGCCGGGATCATCCGCCTGTTCGAGCAGCTTGCCGCCGACCATCGCGGCGAGACCACCGCCGAGGTCGTCAGCGCCCGCCCGCTCGACGACGACCAGCTCGCGGCATTGAAGGCCCAGCTCGGCGCGCGCGTCGGGCGCGACATCCGCATCGACGCCCGCGTCGATCCCGCCATCCTCGGGGGCCTCGTCGTCCGGCTTGGAAGCCAGATGATCGACGCCTCGATCCGCACCAAACTCAACTCCCTCGCTACGGCGATGAAAGGCTAAACGATGGACATCCGCGCCGCTGAAATCTCCCGCGTCATCCGCGACCAGATCGCGAACTTCGATGCCGATGCGCAGGTCTCCGAGGTCGGTCAGGTGCTGTCGGTCGGCGACGGCATCGCCCGCATCCACGGCCTCGACAATGTCCAGGCCGGCGAGATGGTCGAGTTCGACAATGGGGTGAAGGGCATGGCCCTCAACCTCGAGAGCGACAATGTCGGCGTCGTCATCTTCGGCTCGGACTCGGAGATCCGCGAAGGCTCGACCGCCAAGCGCACCGGCACCATCGTCGACGTTCCCGTCGGCAAGGGCCTGCTCGGCCGCGTGGTCGACGCGCTCGGCAACCCGATCGACGGCAAGGGCCCGATCATCACCGACCAGCGCAGCCGCGTCGAGGTCAAGGCGCCCGGCATCATCCCGCGCAAGTCGGTCCACGAGCCGGTGCAGACCGGTTTGAAGGCGCTCGACGCGCTCGTCCCCGTCGGCCGCGGCCAGCGTGAGCTGATCATCGGCGACCGCCAGACCGGCAAGACCGCCGTCGCGCTCGACACCTTCATCAACCAGAAGGCCGCCAACGCCGGCGACGACGAATCGCAGAAGCTCTACTGCATCTACGTCGCCGTGGGTCAGAAGCGTTCGACCGTCGCGCAGATCGTCCGCGCGCTCGAGGAGAATGGCGCGATGGACTATTCCATCGTCGTCGCCGCCACCGCCTCGGAGCCCGCCCCGCTGCAGTTCCTCGCGCCCTACACCGGCGCCGCGATGGGCGAATATTTCCGCGACAACGGCATGCACGCCGTGATTGTCTATGACGACCTTTCCAAGCAGGCCGTCGCCTATCGCCAGATGTCGCTGCTGCTCCGCCGTCCGCCGGGCCGCGAAGCCTATCCGGGCGACGTCTTCTATCTCCACAGCCGGCTGCTCGAGCGCGCCGCCAAGCTCAACGACGCCAACGGCAACGGCTCGCTGACCGCGCTCCCGATCATCGAGACCCAGGCGGGCGACGTGTCGGCCTACATCCCGACCAACGTCATCTCGATCACCGACGGCCAGATCTTCCTCGAGACCGACCTGTTCTATCAGGGCATCCGTCCGGCCATCAACGTCGGCCTCTCGGTCAGC
Source organism: Sphingomonas astaxanthinifaciens DSM 22298 (assembly GCF_000711715.1). Taxonomy (NCBI): domain Bacteria; kingdom Pseudomonadati; phylum Pseudomonadota; class Alphaproteobacteria; order Sphingomonadales; family Sphingomonadaceae; genus Sphingomonas; species Sphingomonas astaxanthinifaciens. The sequence continues at coordinate 9,566 of NZ_JONN01000002.1, read as the reverse complement.
CGCGTCGGCTCAGCCGCGCAGACTAAGGCGATGAAGAAGGTCGCCGGCTCGATCAAGCTCGAGCTCGCCCAGTATCGCGAGATGGCGGCGTTCGCGCAGTTCGGTTCGGACCTCGACGCCTCGACCCAGAAGCTGCTGGCCCGCGGCGCGCGCCTGACCGAGCTGCTGAAGCAGCCGCAGTACAACCCGATGCCGGTCGAGGAGCAGGTCGTCTCGATCTTCGCCGGTACCCAGGGATTCATCGACAGCGTGCCGGTCAGCGACGTCACCCGCTACGAGGCGGCGATGCTGAGCTTCATGCGCTCGGACAAGCCGGAGATCCTGGCCAAGATCCGCGACACCAAGGCGCTCGACGACGAGACCGCCGCGGCGCTGAAGAGCGCGCTCGCCGATTTCGGCAAGCAGTTCGGTTAATGTTGTCACCCCGGGCTCGACCCGGGGTCCACCTTCCTTCGGGCGGGTGGGACAAAGGAAGATGAATCCCGGATCAAGTCCGGGATGACGGATAGGACGGAATGGCAAGCCTCAAGGCCCTCAAGATCCGCATCGGCTCGGTGAAGTCGACGCAGAAGATCACCAAGGCGATGAAGATGGTCGCCGCGGCCAAGCTGCGTCGTGCGCAGTCCAATGCCGAGCAGGGCCGCCCCTATTCGCAGCGCCTGTCGGAGGTGGTCGCCAGCCTCGCCAGCCGGATCACCGTCGGCCCGCAGAGCCCGAAGCTGATCGCCGGGACCGGCAGCGACCAGCGCCACCTGATCGTGGTCGCCTCGTCCGACCGCGGCCTTGCCGGCGCCTTCAACACCAACATCGTCCGCGCGGTGCGCCGCACCGCCGACGCGCTCATCGCCGAGGGCAAGGACGTCAAGTTCCTGATCGTCGGCCGCAAGAGCCGCCCGGTCCTCACCCGCTTCTTCGGCGCGGAGCGGATCGCCGGCCAGATCGACACCAGCGAGATGAAGAACCCGGCCTATGCCGACGCGCAGGCCGTCGCCGCCGAGGTGATGCGCCGGTTCGAGGCGGGGCAGTTCGACGTCGCCCACCTCGCTTACTCGAACTTCCGCTCGGTCCTGACCCAGGAGCCGGTGGTCGAGCAGATCATCCCGGTGAAGCCCAGGGCCGCCAACGACGCCGGTGCGGCGACCTCGTCGGCCGTGGTCGAATATGAGCCGGACGAGGAGACCATCCTCGCCGACCTGCTGCCCAAGAACGTCGCGATCCAGATCTATCGCGCGATGCTCGAGAACCAGGCCGGTTTCTACGGCAGCCAGATGACCGCGATGGACAACGCCACCCGCAACGCCGGCGACATGATCAAGAAGCTCGGCATCATCTACAACCGCCAGCGCCAGGCGGCGATCACGACCGAGCTGGTCGAGATCATCTCCGGCGCCGAAGCGCTCTAACGAACACGACAAGGCAAGGAAGACAGCCATGGCCACCGCCGCCGACACCATCGCCCCCACGGGCGCCACCAGCAACCTCACCGGCCGCGTCGCGCAGGTGATCGGCGCCGTCGTCGACGTCGCCTTCGAGGGCGAACTGCCGCCGATCCTCGCCGCGCTCGAGACCGACAACAACGGCAATCGCCTCGTCCTCGAGGTCGCCCAGCACCTCGGCGAGAGCGTTGTCCGCACCATCGCGATGGACGCCACCGACGGCCTCACCCGCGGCCAGCTGGTCAAGACCACCGGTGCGATGATCGAGGTTCCGGTCGGCCCGAAGACCCTCGGCCGCATCATGAACGTCATCGGTGAGCCGATCGACGAGCGCGGCCCCATCGGCAGCGACATGAAGGCCCCGATCCACGCCTCGGCGCCGGAATTCGTCGACCAGTCGACCGAAGCCGCGATCCTGGTCACCGGCATCAAGGTCATCGACCTCCTCGCCCCCTACGCCAAGGGCGGCAAGATCGGCCTGTTCGGCGGCGCGGGCGTGGGCAAGACCGTGCTCATCCAGGAGCTGATCAACAACATCGCCAAGGGCCACGGCGGCGTGTCGGTCTTCGCCGGCGTCGGCGAGCGCACCCGCGAGGGCAACGACCTCTATCACGAGTTCCTCGACGCGGGCGTCATCGCCAAGGACGCCGAGGGCAATGCGACCCCCGAAGGCTCCAAGGTCGCGCTCGTGTTCGGCCAGATGAACGAGCCGCCGGGCGCCCGTGCCCGCGTCGCGCTGTCGGGCCTGACCATGGCCGAATATTTCCGCGACCAGGAGGGCCAGGACGTGCTCTTCTTCGTCGACAACATCTTCCGCTTCACCCAAGCGGGTTCGGAAGTGTCGGCGCTGCTCGGCCGTATTCCTAGCGCCGTGGGCTACCAGCCGACCCTGTCGACCGACATGGGTCAGCTGCAGGAGCGCATCACCTCGACCACCAAGGGCTCGATCACCTCGGTGCAGGCGATCTACGTGCCCGCGGACGATCTTACCGATCCGGCCCCGGCCACCAGCTTCGCCCACCTCGACGCCACCACCACGCTGTCGCGCGCCATCTCGGAGCTGGGCATCTACCCGGCGGTCGACCCGCTCGACTCGGTCAGCCGCGTGCTTGACCCGCGCGTCGTCGGCCAGGAGCATTACGAGACTGCCCGCGCGGTCCAGGCGATCCTGCAGAAGTACAAGAGCCTGCAGGACATCATCGCCATCCTCGGCATGGATGAGCTCTCGGAAGAGGACAAGCTGACCGTCGCCCGCGCGCGCAAGATCCAGCGCTTCCTTTCGCAGCCGTTCCACGTCGCCGAAGTGTTCACCGGCATCCCCGGCAAGTTCGTGCAGATCGAGGACACCGTCCGCTCGTTCAAGGCGGTGGTCGACGGCGAGTACGACCACCTTCCGGAATCGGCCTTTTACATGGTCGGCGGCATCGAAGAGGCCGTCGCCAAAGCCGAGAAGATGGCCGCCGAGGCCTGAGCCACTCCTCCCCTCCCGACTGCGGGAGGGGATCGAGGGGTGGGTCCGTCCGGGCCGCCCGCCCCTCGGTGACGTCCAAGGCCCACCCCCAGCCCCTCCCGCCCGCGGGAGGGGAGAGGAAATGAGATGCCCGACCTTCGCTTCACCCTTGTCACGCCCGAGCGCCAGCTGATGAGCGAGGACGTCTACATGGTGGTCGTCCCCGGCAGCGAGGGCGAGTTCGGCGTGCTGGCGGGCCATGCGCCCTTCATGACCACGCTGCGCGACGGCAATCTCTCGGTCATCCGCAAGGAAGGCGCCGCACCCGAGACCATCCGCGTGTCGGGCGGTTTCGCCGAGGTCGGCGATAACGGCCTCACCATCCTCGCCGAAAGCGCCGAGGCTTAAGTCCTCTCCGTGCCGGCCTCGCGTCAGGCCGACTGGCGCTGGCCGGCCCTGACCCTGCTGCTGTTCGCGGGGCTGATCGCGCTCAATCCCATCGGCTATCGCGGCGGCGGCGCCGACGACTGGCAGTATCTCCAGGCCGCGCGCTGCTGGGCCGAGCACGGCCCCTGCCTGCCGCGCGACCATTGGTGGGGCCGCTGGCCGCTGGTCGCGCCGATGGGCGCGCTCATCGCCATGTTCGGCGAGAACCGCATCACGGTCGGCCTCGTTCCCCTTCTCGCCGCGCTCGGCAACCTGCTGCTCGTCGCCCGGCTCGGCAACCGGCTGTTCGGTGCGCCCGCCGGCTGGCTGGCGGCGATGCTCTTCGCCTCGACCCCGGTGGTCCTCGCCCAGGCGCTCGATCCCACCATCGACAATATCGAGTTGTTCTTCATCCTGGCAGGCGCAGCCTTGCTGAGCGAGGCGGAGTGCCGCGCTGCATTGTGGCGCTTCGGCGGTGCCGGGCTCGCCTTCGGGCTGGCCTTCCAGGCCCGCGAGACGAGCATCGCCGCTTTGCCCGCCGTCGGTCTCTTCCTGCTCCTGCGCGCGCGCCCCTTCTGGCCCGCCGCGCTCGCCTTCGCCGCTGGCTTCCTCGCCCCGCTCGCGGTCGAGCTCCTCGTCTATGGCCTCCTCACCGGCGATCCCCTGTTCCGCCGCCACCTCAGCCTCGCCCACACCTCGCTTCCCTCCAGCGAGATCGCCGGCACCTCGCCGCGCGACGCCCTGCCCTTCTTCCGCTGGCAGCTGATCGCGGGCTGGCGGCACGAGACGGGCATCCACCTCCACCCGCTGATCGACGGGCCGCTCGAGGTGCTCCTCAACCCCAAGGGGGGCTGGACCTGGCTTGCCGCGGCCCTGGCTTTCGCCGCCTTCCGCACCCGCCTGCCGCAGGCGCAGCGGAGCCGCGCGGCCGCAATGCTCGCCATCGCCGCCGCCCACGCCCTGCTCCTCATCTTCGTCTTCAGCATCGATCCCAAGCCGAGGATGATGCTGGTCCCGCAGGTCGCCGCCGCGCTGGTGCTCGGCGGGACGATCGCGCTCCTCCCCCGCCTGTTCCAGGCCTTGCTCCTCCTCGCCCGGATCGTCGCGCTCGCCACCGCCTATCTGTTCGAATCGCGCGTGACCGCGGGCGAGGTGGCGGCGCGGGCGTGGCTCGCCGAGCATCCGGGCCAGGTCGAGACCGCCGAGGCCACTCGCCGCCGCCTCGCCCTGGTGGCGCAAGTCGAGGCGCTGCCGCTCGCCGACGGCAGCCGGCCCTATCTCCTCGTCCGCACCAACCGGCCCTGCGCTTCGGCCCGCCTGCGCGACCTCATGCCGGGCGCACTAACCCCAGTCCGCGAGCAGCCGCTCGGCACCATCAGCCCCGTCTCCGGTAAATATCGCGCGCTCTGCCTTTACCAATATTCGAGCCCGCAAGCGGCCCGCGCGCTCGCGGCCGTCTATGAGAGTCGTTCGCCCTTCAGCGACGAGGAGCGCAAGAGCCCCCGTTAAGCTTTCCGCAGCCGGATTAGCTTTTTGGCAAAGTTTGCGTGGCATCAACCAATCGCGAAAGTCGCTTAGAGACGGGATTGGCAAGGGCATGAACGCATTCGGGAAGCGCGGCGGGGGACGTCCCAGCTTCGGTGTCGCCCGCCCGATGAAGGGTGGCACGAGCGGCGGGGGCGACCAGTTCCCGGCGCTGGAGGAAGCGCCCTCCGCCCCCGTAGAGGCCGAGGAGCCCGGCGCGCCCGCCATGGGTGCGATGGACCGCCTCAACCACCGCATGAACGGCAGCGCCGAGGCGGGGTCGTCCAAGCAGGAAGGCTTCGAGGCCAGCGTTCACCGGATCAAGGAGCAGGTGCTCCCGCGCCTGCTCGAGCGCGTCGATCCCGAGGCCGCCGCGACGCTCGGCAAGGACGAGCTCGCCGAGGAATTCCGCCCGATCATCTCGGAGGTGCTGACCGAGCTCAAGATCAACCTCAACCGGCGCGAACAGTTCGCGCTCGAAAAGGTGCTGGTCGACGAGCTGCTCGGTTTGGGACCGCTCGAGGAGCTGCTCGCCGATCCGGCGGTCAGCGACATCATGGTCAACGGCCCCGACCAGACCTTCATCGAAAAGAAGGGCAAGCTCCAGCTCGCCCAGATCCAGTTCCGCGACGAGGAGCATCTGTTCCAGATCGCCCAGCGGATCGTGAACAAGGTCGGCCGCCGCGTCGACCAGACCACCCCGCTCGCCGACGCCCGCCTCCAGGACGGCAGCCGCGTCAACGTCATCATCCCGCCCCTGAGCCTCAAGGGCACCGCCATCTCCATCCGTAAGTTCTCGGAAAAGCCGATCACGCTCGACATGATGCGTGGCTTCGGCTCGATGAGCGAGAAGATGGCGACCGTGCTCAAGATCGCGGGCGCGGCGCGGATGAACATCATCATCTCGGGCGGTACCGGCTCGGGCAAGACGACGATGCTCAACGCCTTGTCGAAGATGATCGACCCGGGCGAGCGCGTTATCACCATCGAGGACGCGGCCGAACTTCGCCTGCAGCAGCCGCACTGGCTGCCGCTCGAAACCCGTCCGCCCAACCTCGAGGGGCAAGGCGCGATCACCATCCGCGACCTCGTCATCAACGCGCTGCGTATGCGTCCCGACCGGATCATCCTCGGCGAAATCCGTGGCCAGGAGTGTTTCGACCTTCTGGCCGCGATGAACACGGGTCACGACGGCTCGATGGCCACGCTCCACTCCAACTCCCCGCGCGAATGCCTCGCGCGTATGGAGAACATGGTGATGATGGGCGACATCAAGATCCCGAAGGAGGCGATCAGCCGCCAGATCGCGGACTCGGTCGACCTCATCGTCCAGGTGAAGCGCCTCCGCGACGGCTCGCGCCGCACCACCAACATCACCGAGGTGATCGGGATGGAGGGCGAGGTCATCGTCACCCAGGAACTGTTCAAGTTCGAGTATCTGGACGAGACCGCCGACGGCAAGATCATCGGCGAATATCGCTCGATGGGCCTCCGCCCCTACACCCTCGACAAGGCCAAGCAGTTCGGCTTCGACCAGCCCTATCTCGAGGCCTGCCTGTAAAACAGGACTTCCAACGGCGGCTGCGATGCCTGCATAATGGGCTCCGCCGCGTCGATGAGTGATGGTCGATGGTCTGTTTCCTGAGCTGTTCCAATCCGTACGGTGAGAGTGTCGGGACACCGATCGTCGACGATCCACGCGCTGCCCCGCTTCTCGAAATGGCCTTTGCCGATCCGGAAGAGGTATCGTGGAAGGCCAAGCTCAAGAACGTCGTGCAGATGAAGCAAGGCTACCGCGTCGACCCGGGCTCGGCACCCAAGGCCATCGAGTGGGGTTCGACCAAATTCCCGCTTCCTGACATCATCTCGAACCAGCAGGTGCTCGCGGTCTGCGACCGCTTCCGCTTGCTCGTCGAGCACTTCGAGCCGAACGTTCACCAATTCATTCCGGTCGACGTCAAGATTGCCGGTCACGCAGGGCCCGTCGCCACCTACTATTGGTTCGTGGTCTGCCGAAGGATCGACAGCGTGGACCCGGACAGCACGACGTTCAAATGGGAACTGGACTACACCGGGCAAGACGGCTTCTGGAGCGACTATGAGCTCGACGGCGCGAGGCTCATCTTCAGCGATGCCAAGGCCGCGGGGCATCACGTCTGGATGGATCCCCACGTGCTCACCTTGAATTCGCCCCTCTGCTCCGAAGAATTCGGTAGGGCCGCGCTCGCCGGCAACTTTTCCGGCTTGAATGTCACTCCTCGCGAAACGGTATGAGACGGGAGCGCTGACCCTGACGGGCAAATCGATGCGTTTCGACCTCGGAGCACGCGCTTTGTTCGAGCCGTCGCTGCAGCTGCGGGCGACAATCACGCGCCCTTATTCCGACAGCTTCGCCAGCGTGGCCCGGCTTCACCTCTTCCGCGATCCCCAGATCGTCGCGGGACGCCTGACGATGGACTGGCCGGCGGAGGACCTGGCGGTGTGGGAGGCGGCGAACAGCCAGCCGCCGTCACGGCCCCTCGATTTCGTCTCCGACCGCTCACGCCAATTGGCGGCCATCCCGCTTTCGCTGGAGCGCTTCGGCGCGCTGCTGCTCGTCCGCACCGAGGCCAATCTCCGCCCAATCGCGACCCTGCTCGGTCAGGAGTATGGGTGCGACGCGGACTTGGGGGAGAGCATCCTGTCCAGCCTCCTCGAGGCTCTGCCGTCCATGCCCGAGTTCGCCGAAGAGCCGGGCGTCACCACCGTCGAGGTCCGTCGATAGGAGCGGCCCGCGAGCCACGTCCGCATAACTCCCGTGCCCATTGGTCGTCCGGCTCCTTGCCACCGCCCGTACACCCCCCATCCTCAAGCCTATGCCCCGCACCGCGGCCGACAGCGCTGATCCCCATTCCCTCGCCCCGGTCGAGCTGATCGCGGGCGAGGTCCGGGTCGGCGCCTTCTCGCCGCATCGCCACGAGACCTACACCATCGCCGCGACCACCAGCGGGGTGCAGTCGTTCAACTATCGCGGCGACCGCCGGCGCTCGCTCCCCGGGCAGCTCCTGGTCCTCCATCCCGACGAGCTCCACGATGGCTATTGCAGCGATTCCGCCGGCTTCTCCTACCGCGCGATCTACTTGCCGCCCGCCCAGGTCCAGAGCGTGATCGGCGGCGTGCCCCTGCCCTTCCTCGCCAATGGGGTCTCGAGCGACCCTGATCTGGTCGGCTCGGCGCTCCGCCTCATGGCAGCCTGCGCGGCCACGCCCGACGCTTTCGCCTACCAAGACGCGCTCCACGGCCTCGTCTCCGCGCTGCAGCGCTGCGCCGGCGCCGCCCCGGCCAGGCGGACCGCCAATCGCGCCGCTGTCACCAAGGTCCGCGAATATCTCGACACCGTGCCCGGGCCCGGCACCAGCCTCGACCAGCTCGAAGCGCTCGCCGGCACCGACCGCTGGTCCCTCACCCGCGACTTCCGCGCGCTCCTCGGCACGAGCCCCTATCGCTACCTCGTATATCGCCGGCTGGGGCGCGCAAAGGCGCTGCTTCGCCAGGGCCAGAGCCTCGCCGCCGCCGCCCACGACGCGGGCTTTTCCGACCAGAGCCACTTCTGCCGCGTCTTCAAGGCCGCCTTCGGCCTCACCCCTCGCGCCTGGCACCGCGCCGAGCGCCGCCGCACGATCATTCTATAATCTGCCCCCGCGCCGGGCCACAAAGCGGCCATGGCTGAGACCCTCTTTTCGTCCGAACCCCATCGCGGCTGGCTCCCCCCGGCCTGGGCGGCGCCGCTCGTCTGCATCCTGCTGGTCGCCCTCTCGAGCACCCCCTTCGATTACGCCCTCGAGGCGCTGGGGCTGGTGGGGCGCGACCGGGAGCCCTCGTCCCCGCTCGCCTTCTGCCTCTTCCTGGTTATCCCCTTCGCGGCGATGGGCGCCGCCGTCTGGGCCTGGTCGCGCTTCGTCGAGCGCCGCCCGCTCGCGACCATGGGGCTGACCGGCGAGCACCGCCTGCGCCGTTACCTCGCCGGAATGGGGATCGGGATCGCGATGATGACGCTCGCGACCACCGCGATCTGGCTTGCCGGCGGCTACCAGGCCAAGGAGATCCTGCCCGCCTTCTTCGAGCCGGGGGCCCTCCCCTGGATGCTCCTCCTCCTCGCCGGCTTCGCGTTCCAGTCGGGGGTGGAGGAATATATTTTCCGCGGCTGGCTGCTCTCGACCGCGACCCGCCAAGCGAAACTCGCGGCGGGCTTCATCGCCAGCTCGCTCGCCTTCACCTTCCTCCATTTCTCGCCCCACCAGCCCTTCCGCGAAATGGCGATGACCTTCACCTTCGGCCTGTTCGCCTGCGCCTGGGCGTGGCGCGCGAACAGCATCTGGGGCGTGATGGGCTGGCATGCGGGCTGGAACTGGATCACCGGCGTCGGCTTCGGCGTGCCGATCACCGGCTTCGACCTCCACCTCCCCGCCCTCCTCGTCCACCTCGTCCCCAAGGGCTCGCCGATGCTGACCGGCGGCCCGGCGGGACCGGAGAGCAGCATCCTCACGACCGGCATGCTGGCGGCGGGGACGTTGCTGTTGCTGGCTTGGCCGAGGCGGTTTGATGAAGAGCGCGGGGCGAGGATCGCTTCCCGCAACTGAGGTCCGCTTTCGACCCATTTACGACATTCCAGTCGAGCGTCTGAGATCGGCCCATTGCGGCCCCTCAAGGCGCTTTAACGGTTCGCTGACGCCAGCGACGTATGCCAAACG